>JAQTXJ010000033.1 GCA_028688815.1 bacterium
CCGCCCATTAACAAAAAGATCAACGCCAACTTTTTCATCCATACCTGTTATTTTCAGATTCCTTGGCTTTTCAACGGAAGCTATAAATCCTTTAACATTCTTATCCATACTCATTGATTTTTCTGGCTCTTTTGGTCTTTTGGGTTCTTCAAGTTTAATGATTTTTTCTTTAATATACGGGTCCTCAAAACTATTGATATTCCACAAGAACTCTGTTTTTTCAGCCAAATCAGTTAGCTCATTTAGTGTTATTTTATCACCATTAAGGTAAATATTGAATGAGTCATCTAAAAGAGAAAATCTAAAATATAAAGCAATTGTTTTTTTTAAAAAATTAAAACTATTCTTTATGCCTTCGTGAATATTTTCAAAACAAATAACAGTTCCTTTGTCATGAGTTTTTAGAAGATCCCCAAAAACACTCAAATCATATTGTTTTAAAGAATACTGAGAAGGGGTTAAATCTAATTTTATTGCGTCATCCAAGCCAGAGTTATCAATAACCCCTCCTACATACTCCCCGTTTTTTATCTTTTCAATAACAGTTATATTATCCGAGCAAGACAAAAGCGCTAATTTTCCAATTCCCTTACGACCGATATAGGGTCTCTCTTTTGTAGAAATATTTTTACCTTCTTTCCTTTTTGAATAACCAATCTTCAAAAATTTATTTTGAAAATCATCTCTTGACATACCATCGCCATCATCTTTTATGACAAAGTTTTTTCTATCCTCAGAAATATAAATCCACACATTATTAGCATCTGCATCCCAGGAGTTAGAGATAGCTTCACCCAGTACAGTTGCAAAACTTCTGTAAAGATTTCTTCCCAAGTGGTTTAAAACGCTTAAAGATATTTCAAATGTAAATTTATCCGTCATATTTAATTACATCCTATATAATTTTTAATACTTTTACCTATAATTTTACCAAGTTCAACAGGCACGGCATTTCCTATGTGTCTACCAATTTCTGAGAAAAAAACCTCACTCCCTTCAGGACAAAACTTGTAATTCTCTGAAAATGTCTGTAAAATAGCGCCCTCTCTTAATGAAATAGCTCTATTTTGTGTTGGATGCCCAAATCGCCCAGTACCATAACTATAAAATTGAGTTGTTATGGTTGGTGCAGGTTGATTCCATTTCATTCTTCCATAAACTGATTTATAGGTTGCTCCACCCTTTCTTTTATGACATTCTAATTTCAAATCGTCATCCCAATCAAGCCAAGACCCGCCTTGTTTAGAGTGTTTGATTCTTTCTTTATTGACGGGACTTAATTTCAAAGACTTATGAAGAGGATCTTTTCTATAGGTTTCTCCGGCTTTAATACTTGGAAGATGTCTTATAACTTCTTTAATCGGCACATAGTCTTTTGGCTCGTGTGTTTCCGGAACCAATTCTAATGTTTTTTTCTTAGACGCTAATAAAACTAATCTTATTCTCCTTTGTGGTATTCCATATTTTTGGCAATCTACAAGACGATAATAAACAAAATATTTTTCTTCTTTTAGCCCCTCTACAAAATCATGAAAAACACTATATTTTCTTAATTGAGGAACGTTTTCCATTGAAATAATATCCGGGCTAGATTCTTTAATTAGCCTCAAGAAATGGTACAAAAGTCCCCATCTCTCATCTTTCTCACGATTTTTATTTTTGAGTGTATGTTGAGAAAAGGTTTGACAAGGCGCACATCCCACTAATATTTTTATTGCATCTTTAGGATATAATCCATTGAGGTATTCTCCTGTAATTTTTGAAATATCTCCTTCAATAAAGCGAGAATCATTATTTGTCTCAAAAGCATATTTACAAGAGGCATCATTATCTATTCCTGCAATAACTTTTATCCCTGCTTGTTGTAACCCATTCGTCAAACCTCCGATACCGCAAAACAAATCTATTGCAACAAATTTATTTTCCATGTTTCAATCTCTAAAACTTTCTAACTTACAGGCAAAACCAATATTTCTACCCCTACACTGAATTTTGTATAACTTCCTTTTTTTAAAAGTCAAGTGTTTTTCCTCTGCTATATCATTTATACAAAAATAGGGCATGTTTACAAATTTAACATAGTTTTGTCCTACCCCTTATAATCTCGATTTTTATCAACCCTATACGAGAAAAAACTATTTTATTGCACATAGGAGTCTCTTACTTCTCGAGATGAGCCAAAAGACCTATAATATTCGTCTAATAATTTCATATATTTCTCATTGTATTTTTCAAAATTTTCTGTATTTGTTATTTCTTTTAAATGCTTTAAATGGCTAAAGACAGTACGCTCTATTATAAGTGAATTATTTATGCAGAAATGTTGCCGATAATATTCTTCCCAATTTGGATATATAGGATTGCATGCCTCCCGAATTTTTAGTAACGAGTCTGTATGAGCTTTTTTCATCTTATGCATAAATGATATTATCTTTTCAACTTTTCTATCTATCCCCTCTGAAATAGGAGTTAATATTTCTGGCGCATCCGGGCTAGTTACATAAGGATACGCAAGACACTGATATAGAAATTCAAATTTAGTTATTATAGACTTTGAAAATTCCTCTCCTAAAGGCAAAAGGGTAATTCTAGTATTCTCATCAATATCTTTTAATTTTAGACGGTCCTCTGAGCCACCTAATTCTATATAGCGGTGAGAGAGATCTACATCGTAGAGACGATACAAACTATCAAATATAAGACTTTCATCTTTAATCCCTATAGAGTGTAAAGCGTTAATTAACTCTTGAATACGCAAAAACTTACGATTATTATTTGACAACCAAATAAGTATTACTAATTCTATATCGCAACTTAATGGCGTTGCAAGAGACCCTTTATTATATTGTTCATACTTCTTTACAATATCTAAAAGAAATTCGTGGTTAGGATTAGAATTACGTGTAACATACATCCAACGGTAAAGGTAGGATAGAAGCTTATTTTCTGTAAGAAACAACTCATTTCGTTTATTTAGTATCGCATTAGCTTCTACAAGTCTAAATAGGTGATGTATAAAGTCAAGATTAAGAGAAAGCATTTGTCGATAACTGTGATTAGATAAATTGTAAAACTTTTCTTCAATAAATTTTTTATTAACATGAAATCCTATCTGCTTAAATAATTGTTTTGATTCTTTTACATCCTCCGAAGCAGATCTGAATTTTAAAGCAAATTTATGTCTCTTCTCTAAAAGCCCAAGAGCAATGTCTTCTGTTTGAGGATGCAATTGTTTTGGTCTACACCGTATCGATTTATTGGAGGATAATGATACTATCCGAATTATATCTCCTCCCACACCAGCCTCTTCAAAACGTATTAAATTATTGCTTCTAAGAGCAACTATTATCCCGAAAGCTCCCTCTCCTCCATGATGTAGATCTATTGCTATACTAAAAACAATTGGTTGAAACTCTGATTTAAGGCGATCTACATTATCAAGAATTATAAGAAACTTCTCTACTTTCAATGTCTCTTTAATCGCAACTATTGTTTGAGAACAATTTAATTCTTTTCTTACAAAAATTTCTTCCTCTGCAATTTTTTCATAATCATTACAAAAAATGGTTTTTAAAGCCTGCATGTCATTACCTATTTTAGGGTTTTTATGTTTTGCTCTATATTTTAGAATTATGTTATGCACACGTTTTTCTTTAAAAAATTTAACTAAAGCTATCCAAATAAAGTCTATTTTTACATCTAAATCCTGTAAAAATTCCTCCCATAATTTTTCTTTGAGCAAATTATAAATAAAAGATATCCTATCTTCTGTGCTATCTCCCATGTTATAATGTCCCTCTATCTCCTTTTTAAAATCAAATAACAAATACTTATTTTTATCATTAATATATTCTTGTAAAGCATTCCGAATAGTAGTAGTTTTACCTCCTCCCAGTGGAGCGGTAATTACCGTAAAATCATTAGCATCTTGTACTGTTTTTTTTATAGCTACTTCATCTTCTTTAGAAAAACTCATATAGATTCTTTCAAAAAATTTTTCGGAAGAAATTTCAGAGTTTTTTTCTTTCTCATCAAGAGCATAAAACATAGAGGTATCGAGAATGTCCAAAAAATTTAAATGGTCTTCATAAGCCATATTATCCTCCAAATATTTTCATCTTTATAAATAGTTTTGTAAAACCTATAAAAGCACCCCATGTAAATGGAATAGCTGCCAGAATAAATTGCCATAGTTTAATAAAATAAGACTTACTAACTTCATCCATAACTGTTTCAGGATGAGTTGTAACATTATCATAGCAAAATGGGCATAGAAAACTATGTTTACCCACTTTTTGCCTTATTTTACAAAGAATAAACCAATTCCATAGGTCACAACTACAATTATTATTCTTATTAAAGCAGCAATTTTCACAGGACCTACTCCGTTTAAAGTCGGTTTGCCTTCCCGATATTGTTGCTACCCCTAGATGTACTAAAAAGAAAGTAAAATAAAGGATTAAAATAACACTAATTAAAAAAACACCTATCGTAATGCTCATTTATGCCCTCCACTTTAAAATAAATTAAATATATTTTAAAATCACCATTTTTTCACTTAATATTTTCCTGTGGCAACCCTCAGGGAATATTTATCTGATTTTTTCCCAATATGCTAATTTTTCTGTCACAGTGCCATGCACATTTTCAGATTCAATTGAATCAATTTTTCTAATTATGTTCGG
Source organism: bacterium (assembly GCA_028688815.1). Taxonomy (GTDB): domain Bacteria; phylum Hydrothermota; class UBA3073; order JACQXS01; family JAQTXJ01; genus JAQTXJ01. Next base: position 4,686 of record JAQTXJ010000033.1, read on the forward strand.
TAATTCAAGTAAATACCTACCTATTGCGCTATGAAGAGTTTGTTCTGCATGAACTTTATCTTTATTTGTCAAAGCAATAATACTATTTAACTCTCTTTCGTAATGCCTTGCATAGTGAGAACGACTTCTTATGAAATCAATCACGCTGTGTGTTGAAAATTCCCGCCCCATATTTTCTATAGCAATTAAAATTACACCTCTAAATTGGTTAGTTAACATGTTTCCCTTTCTTTACCGTTCAAGCGTAAACTCACTTTTAGGCAAAAGTGTTCCGGTCGTGAAATTACCTCCGTGAGCTTTTAAATGACAATTAGGCTCATTAATACAAACGCATGCACAATTTCCAATATCATTATTATCGTTGTCCCCATCTATGTGGTGTGCATGCCAAGCACCCACTGTCCCTTTATCACGGTTGTTAAATACAAGATTTTTGTCACAAAGTGCACATTTACTTTTTTGCTTCTGGAATCGCAACCCTCTATTTTGATCAGAAAAATCCTTTCTTTCTTGTATTATAAAAGACATTTATTCCTCCTTTTTTTGCTTTAACTGTTTCCCTTTATAAAAAGACTTAAAACCCCATACTATATTTTCTATCAGTATAGTTATTATGTTTTTTTATAGATATTTTTATAATGATATTCTACATATTCTTTTCTAGGTAAAGGAGATGTTAATTTACCAATAATTTTACTCGTATTATCAATTATGCTTTTACAATCTTCGGGGAAAATAGCTATTTCTCCATTATCAAAAAGCACATGATGATTAGGACATAGAATTACTATATTGGTCTCTACATCCGGACCGTCATATTGTATTTGTTTTATATGATGCGCTTCTGCATACCCCTTCCCTTTTACAATCAAAGCAGTTCCACATACTTGACAACAATAATTACGTTTTTTCTTAATCTTATATGCCAATGCGGTATCTCGAATAGTTCTCATAACCATAGTAGGAACTCTATCGGGTGGATATTCTTTTTCCCCTGTGTTTTCTGCTTCAAACGGCTCTAGCACAAGTTCAAGATATTTTAACACTCTGTTATAAACTTCTTCTAGTTTTAATTCAGATATAGAAAATGTTTCATCAGAATCTTTTTTCAATATTTTATTATTTAATAATTCTTGCTTAGCTCTATCAATATAATGTTCCCACTCAGGATAATTCTTTGTTGGCATTGGTTGCTGATCTACGTTGTTTAAAATGTTGAAAGATTTTATATATTCCTTAAATTCAGAAGGTTTATATTTCCCCTCCTTAAAAATATACAGTATAATCACTTCTTTAAAATAACCTATAGTTATCCGCCCTGCTGCATTTCTAGAAGGAGTTAAAATATATTCTATCCCTTTGGAGTTTATCTTATATTTTGGGGTTTTAAATTCTATTGGTTCAGAAATTAAAGCTTCTTCCCAAGCATCTGTTAAAAATGTGTATAAAAACTTTAATTCTTTAAGCTTAGAAATAATCGTTTTTAAAGCTTGCTCATCGTCTTTTAGTGTTTCTTCCTTGCTAATGGAATATCTTATCCGTAAACCATACCATTCGCTTACGGGCTTTCCCTTGATATGTTCGACTATTTCATTCAAATTAAAAGAGGAAACGTCTTTATCTTCTAATACGATTCTAAATCCTTTTTTAAAAATTTCATTAAAGTTTCCTCTGTAGACAGTATTAGATTCTAACAGTTGTATAAAATGAAACCATGCCCAGTGAGAATTAAATTCTTTATCTGGTTTTTCAATATACAAAGATATCCCTATTATTTTTGGTGTAACCTCTACTTCTAATTTCGGTATTGCTTCTTTTAACTCTTTAGAACGTTTAATATCTCTGAAAAACCAAATATGTGGTCCAAATTCGTATGTTTTGCCAATTATTCTAGGATCTACATCTTTTTTGAGTTCATTAAGAATATTCCTTCTTGTATTTGCCCGCCAACTTGAACCACGTACAACCTTCTCAGCAAACTCCATTTCCTGTATCCAATTTTTCATTTTTCTCCTTCTTTCTCCCCCACCCTATTTAGTTAGAGTTTGCTCTGTAGGAGCATTACTCTAACTTATCTGACAAAGTCACCCCGCCTCCTTGGCGGTGGCAGCAACGCTGGGCTTCCCCTTTTTTCCTGTTCGGAGTTTACCCCGCTGTGTCGAGATCTCGCCTTAGGCGGAGCGGGGCGGTTTGATTTATCCATTTTCTTTTTCCTATTACCCAATCTCCGGCAGATTACCCAAATTATCTTCCCCGCTTCTGTTCCTGTCCGTTCGTATGTACTTTACTCCTTCTATCTCAATTGTATCCACATCTTCACCGCGCTTCCAAACACCTTCATCTTTATAAACTGTGCTAAAAACAGAACCTTCTTCTATCTTTGAAATAATTTCTTTCCGAAACCATATTTCAGGAGTGCCAAGCTTGCCCATTCTATCTTTGTGTACCCTCGCCCTCTCTATCTGCTGCCGGGCTTTGTACCCTACCCCAGATATGTAATAATCCGCCAATTTCCCTGTCCCTATTCTTTTTAACTCCCTAAAAATCTCCCGGCTAATGCCTATATTCATTTCCCTTTCCCCGCATTTCTTTCCCTTCTCTGTGATCTCTCTGCTTTTATCTCTATTCTGTTTTCTGTTATCTTTTAACACTAAAGCTTCTCTGTGTTCTCTGTGGTTTGATTTTCCGTTTTCCATTCTGCCCACTTTCTTCTCTGTTTTTTGTTACAACAAGTTACTATGAGTTACTATTGCTTCAAAACCCAATCTCCGGCAAACTCCCCCAATCATCTTCTTCTATCTCGTTCTTATCCGTCCGCAAATACTTCACTCCGTTTATTTCAACAATACCGATTTCTGCCCCGCGTTTCCAACAACCATTATTCTTGCCTTCATAAACCGTAATAACATTAAACCCTTTATCTATTTTTGAAATAATATCTTCCCGCAACCATATCTCCCGCGAGCCAATCTTATCCCCTTTGTCTACGTGCACTCTCGCTTTCTCTATATGCTTCCGCGACCTCAAATACTCCACCCCCGATACACAATAATCCGCCCACTTATTCATTTTTCATTTTCCTTAATTTCTATTCTTCATCTGAGGAATCCCATTCTGTCTATCCTCTTTATATCTCTTTCTATTTTTAATTCTTCCATTTATGTTTTTTTCTTCTATCCTGCCTGCCCGCCATTCTTTTTGGAGGGCCTGCCCGCCATTCTTTTTGGAGGGCCTGCCCGCCTGAGGAGGAGCGGGGCGGTTAAAATTTCTGTTCTTTTCTTTTTTAACTCTATCTTTTCTGTTTTCTTTAATCCTGTTAATCCTGTCTGAATTTTCCGTTCTCTGTTGTCTGTTTTCTCCTTTTCGTACTGGAGTTTACCCCGAAATGGGCGGGGTGGCAAGCCTTTCTTTCTGTTATCTGTTCCATCCAAAATCCACAATCCAAAATCCAAAATCTCTTTTTTTCCGTTCAATCCCCAATCCCCATTTTCTGTCTTTCCTTCTCTGTTATCCGTTCAATCCAAAATCCGCAATCTCTTTTTTTTCTGTTCAATCCAAAATTTACTCCCTCACATACTTCCTCTCTCTATACCGTGTCGGTGCAAACCCTGTCTTCGCCTTGAAAACCCTGCCGAAATTTGAAGAGCTAAGACCAACTTTACTTGCTATCTGAAAAGTATATCTGGTTGTCTTCACAAGCAACCTCTTTGCTTTCGCTATCCTGATGTCATTTATAAAATCCTTAATGTTAGTCTTTTTTGATTTGTTCCATACACTAGAAAAACTATTCGGATGCATACCTACAGCCAACGCAATATCCCCCAAACACAAATCGGGATCCATATAGTTCTCCTCTATGTACTCAATCGCCTTCCGAATCTTGAACGGCAAAGGCATCCCCGTGTCTACCATACCCAACCTTGCAGATTCCTCCAGAATACGCTGGAACGAACTCCCCCTCTGTTCCTCAATCAATTCATCGGTCTTTGTCAGCAACTTCTCTATATTGAAAGGCTTCTCAAAATAATACGATGCACCGTTGTTTAAGGCGCTAATAGTGTTTTCTTTTGTCGCATCTCCCGCCATCATTACTATCTTTATGCCGGGATGAACTTTCTTGAGAATGGGAATCAACTTCGTCCCCTCTATATCAGGCAAATTAACGTCAAGTAACGCAATGTTAAACTTCCTCTTCTTAATCTTTTTTATCGCTTCCTTTCCCGTTGTCACATAACTGACTTCATACCATTTTTTCTCAAACAGCTTTTTTAACGTCTTGCAAATCTCCGGTTCCTCATCCACTACAAGAACACTGTTTCTTATATCCAATCGCTTATGTTTCATACGGTTTCCTTAATTATACTTTATGTTATACAAAACACTCGACATTAAAAACGACTGAAGATGTTCGAAATTTATAGGCTGGGGAAGATATGCAAATGCTCCCGAATCCATAAACTTCATATCCGCTCTCTCATCTTTTACCCCGGATGTCATAATTACCGGTATCTCCGGGTAAGTTTTCTTTATGCACTTGAAATGTTTCATACCATCCGCTATCATTATGTTCAGCAAAACAATATCAATAGTCGTGTTCTTCAATATCTCTAATGCACGCTCCCCATCATTAACGACATATACCTTACAACCCGCGTTGGCCAGGAATCGCTTAAACCGGTTACACGCTTTTTGATTGTCGTTTACTACTAAAACCTTTATTACTCCCCTGTTTTTCATAATAAGTTTTTCCATTGGTATTCAATTTTATGCTGAAAGAACATTGTTTATTGTTAGCTCTATGCCTTCCATATTCAGCGGTTTTACAAGAAAACCCATAGCTCCCTTCTTAGTCGCAAGTTTAACGTTCGTATACGTCCCGTTCGCAGACATCATAATAACTTTCGCGTAAAACTTAATAGCCCTTATATAATCAAGGAGTAGTAACCCTCCCCTCTCAGGCAATTCTACCTCTAAAAACACCAAATCCGGAGCAGACGTTTTAAACATCGAAAATCCATCTTTGTCATTATGCGCTACCAATACTTCATAATTTTTCTTAGTCAGAAATTCCTTAAGCGTATTACACACCTCTACTTCATCATCTACTATTAATATTTTCGACATATTATCCCCTTTCATTTTTTATAACCCCCTTTACAAAAACCCTCTCCCCACACCTAACCAATTTCAAACCTTGTTCTGCTCCCTGAAAAAATAAAAAATATTGTTCCAAAAATCATTAACGCAGGAATAAAAAATATAATCAGCATTGATAGTATTCCTCCAAACACTCTTCTCATTTTTTACCCCCTAAAATATATTCAAAATTCCCCCCTAATGATATAGCAAATTTCGTGCCAAAATAAGTAGATTTTGAAATAAACTTTTTTATCCGGAGAAAAAAATTGAACTCCCCCTTAAAAGATAAAAATATGAATCTTTCGTATTTAAGTTGAATCTACTTTAGTGGCTCACTATTTCCTTTTACACTATTATCCTGTGTTTTAATGTTGTTATCTGTGATAATCTTTATTTTTGTTTTAATCTTTTTTGCTTTAGTTCCGAGTCTTTTGCGGAGTTTATTCGTTCGTTTTTCTATATCCAAAGATTTCTTTCTGTTATTTTTTAATCCTAAACCTTTTATTATCTTGTAAATCTGCGTTAATCTGCGTGCAAATTTTTCTGTTTTTTGTTCGTGTGCCTTTCTGCCGCCATTAATACAGGTGTTCGTGAATACTACTTTGTCCTGTGGTTAATACTTTTTATCTTTATTTGTACTTATTCATATCATCAACTAAAACACAAAAGAACCAAAAATATTTCTACTCCCTTTCTATGTCGGGGCGGGTTTTACCCGCCCCGACAATCTTCCCTCAATTTAAGTTTCCCTTTGATTGATCCTTACTTCGACTGTTCCTGTCGAATTCTGTAATCCTTTCCCACTGTTTCTGAGTAACCATACGCTTCCGGATAAAGCAGTTCTCCCTTTTTGCAAATCTTGCCTTCACCCTTATCCTCTTCTACCGGCTTTTGTAATTCCTTCATCACCGGGTCATCCCTATCCGCAAGAACAATATAAAAAACATCTCTGTCCGCCTCGCCATAAACGGTAAACTTTGTGTTGCCGGTTTCCCATTCACACCCTACCTGGAAAGGTTTCCCAACCGGAGTTAAATTCACCGTCGCTTCGTTTTCTTTTGTAAGCGCTGCAAAATAACTTGGCATCTCTACCATAGCTTCACCTTTAGCATTTAATCTCACCTTACCCCTGTATAAACAAAGATTCTCAGGTGATTCAACAAAATTGTGCCTTAGTGTCTTATTCATAGGGTCAAGAGGATGGTCAATCAAAAATGAACCGCTCCCTTTGCTCAAACTCCCTGTAATACTTACATTTCCGGAAAAATATCCCGCATATCTGGTCCCACTGCCTCCGGTACCTGAATATATCCCATATTTATCTCCCGTACCTGCGCCTTCTGCGTAAAAATAACTCCCGGCTGCATATCCAGACCCTGAATGAGAAGCATAACCATAAATTCCCCTTACAGATGATGTGCCGTAACCGCCTGTATGAACAGCCTCCCCTTCACTTCCTATTATGCCGGCACTTGAAGTTGAAGTTGCTTTTCCCCACGCCCCCCTTCTAGTCCCTGTTCCGGAACAACCTGCTTCAAAATATCCACCCGTTACATCGCCCGAACCTGCATTAGTGGCATAACCATACGCCCCATATGCAGGATTACCTGAACCTGAAGGCGCAGTTGCAATACTCTTTAAACCATATTTAGTCCCTGCCCCTGAGCCTTTTCCCTCAAAATAACCCCCATACGCAGCGCCTGTGTCCGAATTAGATGCCTCGTCTTTTTCACAATATATCGCACTTGAAGTGCTAACGGTCAACGATTTATCTAACCCTATAGTTCCACTGGTTCCGTCCCAATCCTGTCCTATGTGAGTATGATTACTATCGCTTAAGGGAGTATATTCCCCGTCATTAATGACACTTCTTGCAAAATCGGCAGTATCACAACGTGTCGCTTTTTCTGCCTTTATTGCATAACCTACACTGGCTAATTTCTTGCGTGGTACAAGTATATCATCGCCTACCTGTGTTTCAAGCCACAACGAAGCTCCCGTAAAAATATCGGCAGGAATAGGCTTAACGCTTCCAAGCACTGCATTGAATAAACCTTTGTCTACCTCAACATTACTTTGTTTTTCACTCCACAACTCTTTTCCTCCCGTCGCCTCACTATATAACCTGAAAATCATTTCTATTGTCCCTGTAATTCCTGCTCCTGTTGTATCTTTCGCATCAGTTAGCCACCCCTGGTAATTAAGCTCGTGTAAGTTATTCGTATTTCTTTTTGCCTCTTCTTCTACACGAATAGGAACAGCATTTGTTGCAGCGCGTGTTGTCTGCTTTGCCTGCAATGTTCCCAATAATAAAATACACATCACAACAGCATTCAATATTTTTCTCATTCCCCACCCCCGTAATCTTTTTACTTCATTAATATCAATTTTTTCGTTGCTCTGAATTCAGAAGCCGACATACGTACAAAATAAATTCCCTGTGCCACTTTTTCTCCCTGCTTGTTAGTTCCATCCCATAACATATTATACATTCCCGGTATTTGTTCCCCGGAAACTAGTGTTTGCACAACACTGCCTGCAAGATTGTAAACCTTTATACTAACATTGCTTGTTTTCGGAATCCCGTATCTAATCGCCACACTACTATTTGTAATCGGATTTGGCCACGGATGCGCCATACTGAATACCTTCGGAATAAGCGGGTTATCCAATACTCCGACCGTTGGGCGCATTAGACAGGTATAAAACCCTGCCTGCTCAATACGGTTAACTGCCCGGGACTGTCCGATAACGGATTGCCCTGCCGCATCTTTTATGGAGTAGTTAGCCGAACTCGACTTTCCACCCGTAACTGAGAATGCGGATTTCACAAGCACATATTGGGCTCCAAAAACCTGGGCAGCCCCAAAAAACACTGCGAGAGCGAAACACTTCATCCTTACCTCCTTTTCTCCTTGTCGTATTAATAAACATACACCTGTAAACCAAACTCGCTTTCGCCTCCTTGCTAGCAAAGAAAACAACTCTTTCTTTCTGCATCTCAACAAAAAGTCTTTGCAAATATCCATATTCTTTTGCAAATATCCATATTTATTTGCAAATATCCGCATCAAAAACAAAAAAAAATCCGCTTGTAGCCTTATTACAAGGAAAATTCATTTGCAAATATCTATATGAAAAATTCTTGAGGAAGCGAATTTCTGTATTGATTCGGGGAAGTGCCTATTTTTACTTTAAATACCCGGTTAAAATGATAGGAGTTGAATCCTACCCTATGGGCTATTTTAGAAGTACAATCTGTTGTTTTTGTAAGTAATTTTCTTGCATTTCTTATTCTAAGCTCGTTTATGAAATCCGGTATACTTATTTCTAAATATTTATTCCATAAAAAAGAAAAACTCTTTGGATGCAGATTTACGCTTTCTGCAACATCTTTTAAACATAAATCGGGATCCATATAATTCTTTCCGATATACTCAATTGCCTTATACAGCTTGAAAGGTAAGTTTTTGGCAATTGTAATATTCCTTCTATTTGATTTTGTGATATTCCTTTTGTTCATATTATGCTTGTTTCATTAATATTAATTAATTTCAAACCTTGTTCTCTTGCCCGAAAAGATGAAAAATACTGCTCCCAAAATCATTAACGCAGGAATAAAAAACATAACCGACATTGATATTATTTCTCCTATTAACTTTCTCACTTTTTACCTCCTAAAATATTTTACAAAACTTACTCCATATAAGTATAGCAAATTTCGTGTCAAAATAAGTGGGTTTTTTGAAATAATATGGAAAGATTAAAATAAAAAAAGGGGGCATTAAAAAATGCCCCCTTTTTTATTTAGTATTTTACCTGATGAAGATAATCTTCTTAACTGATTTCAATTCTCCTGCCTTTAGTTGACAGAAATACATCCCGCTTGGTAACTTCTTCCTAAAATTATCTCTTCCATCCCAGCTGATAGCATAAGAATTGGCGCTTTGTTGAGAATTGACTAAAGTCCTGCGCAACCTGCCGTTATTATCGTATATCTCAAGAACAACTTGCGCTTTAAATGGAATATTATACGATATCGCAACCTTTCCGATTGCCGGATTTGGAGATTTTATAATAATATAATTCGTTTCTGCTTTTCTTTTTTCCTCTACCCCTGTTCTGGACATACTTATATTGATATTAGAAATCGTGTTATTGTGAACGTTAACGGATTGATAGTAGTTTGAAGTATTGTGGAATGGAATAGATGTTTTAATGGTATAACTCCCTGCAGGCAGCTTATCTATGATATACCTCCCATTGGGAGAAGTCCTGGCACACTCTATTACTTCATCTTCGCCTTTAGTCGTATTTATTGCATACACCATTACATTTTCAAGAGGCGTCCCTTTATTGGAAGTGATTTTACCGTTTATACCCGCTTTGCCGTTTTTACTTGCAGGCGCAAGAGCAAAATCAATGTCATCCGCAGTCGGCGTGACTTCTGTTGCCATTTCCCACGCAAGAGAAGTATCATAGAATTCACCGATATACCCGGGAGCCCACGCATAAATAGAATATTTTACACTGTCAAGCCCATTAATGGTATATTTGCCGTTAGCATCCGTAGTCCCTGTATAAGACTCCGAATCGTTTTTGAAAGCAAACACCATACAAGAAAGCGGATCCCCCGTGCTGTTCACAACTGTTCCGGTAATATGATGCTTTGCAACACTTGTATCCGTCGGGGAAAGGATAAAATTTATATTCGAAGTAGTCTGTTTATTTACAACGCTCAAAAACATAGCATCTTTTAATTCGTTAACGTTATTATAGAATTCATGGATATAACCGGTTGCTATAACTTCTACATAATAATGCCCGGCCGTGATATCGGTTATTGTATAGCTCCCGTTAGAATCCGTGCAAGCATACCCTTCCGAACCGGAATCTCCGAAAGCATGAACATATGCGTTGGGAATCGGATAACTATTCTCATTCCACACATTGCCGGAAATATGCCCCGTTTCAGGCTTCTCCTGACCTAATCGTACGAGATAAATATCGGAATAACCGCCCGCCCCGAAAGAATACGTATACCCTAAAACAACAAACCCGCCGTCTTCCGTTTGTTGAACCGAAGAACCATAATCGGCGGTAGTCCCGCCGAAAGTCTTTGTCCATAAACTATCTCCGGAAGAATTTGTCTTAATCAGATACGTATCATAATTTCCTGCTCCAAAAGAATTTGTCACCCCTGCAACAATAAATCCCTCATCAAAAGTTTGTTGAACGGAATATCCTTTTTCGTAATCAGTTCCACCCAAAAACCTTGTCCATAAAGTATCTCCCAAAGAATCTGTCCTGATTAAATACATATTTGAAAAACTGCCTGCTCCAAAAGACCATGTCCATCCTGTAACAATAAACCCGCCGTCAAAAGTCTGCTGAACCGAATATCCATAATCCCGGTCGGAACCGCCAAAAATTTTAGTCCACAACGTATCCCCTAAAGAATCTAATTTGATAAGAATTACGTCACAAGTCCCTGAACCTTTCGAACCTGTAACAATAAACCCGCCGTCTTGAGTCTGTTGAGCCGATGCCCCCAAATATACATCTTTCCAGTTAGCCCCGCTATAGGTTTTAGTCCATATAGTATCCCCTGAAGAATTCGTTTTTATCAGATAAATATAACCATCCGTGCTTATTTCTTTCCATACTCTTTCCGCAATAATAAACCCGCTGTCGGCACACTGAATCAGCAAATAACTGCTATCTACGTTGCAACTGTCTACCCCAAAATCCCTTGTCCATAAAGTATCTCCGGAAGAATTTGTTTTAATTATATACGTTTTATAGTCTCCCGTATATCTATACCCTCCAACGATAAACCCGCCGTCAAAAGTCTGCTGAACCGAATATCCATTGTCGTCGTTAGCTCCCCCATAAGTTCTTGTCCATAAAGTGTCTCCCGAAGAATTCACCCTGACAAGGTAGATATCTGCACCGCCTGCCCCGAAAGAATACGTGCTCCCCACAATGATAAAACCACTGTCCGATCCGCCCGAAACGGATTGAACCGAATACCCAAATTCATTGCTTGCCCCGCCAAAGGTTTTAGTCCACAAAGTATCGGGCGCAGCCGCAATTACGTTTGTTGCTATCAATATTCCTAAAAGTAATGTAAATTTTTTCACACTCCCTCCTTACTCATATACCATTAATATAGCAACTTTTATGACAACCAACAAAAACTCACAAACCACACCCCCAACAAACAATCCACAACACACCACAACAACCCCATTTTTGACACGTTTATGTCAACTTTGTTGACACATCTCTCGCAACACATCCTCAAACAACAAACCACAGATAATGTCAACTTTATTGACAAGACAACTTTGTTGACTTACTCTATTTTATATCTTTCAATCTTTTTTTGAAGTCCGAAGCGGGAGAGTCCGAGGGCTTTTGCTGCGTCTTTCTTGTGTTTATGTTTTTGTAATGCTTTTATGATCATTTGTTTCTCTATGTCTTCGGTAACGGATTTTAACGTTCCTTCCCTTAATTCAACAACTGGTGATGCTTTCCCACGCCCTATAGAAAAAAGGTCTTCCGAAACTCGATTCTCCGTTGACAGGGTTACGGCTCTTTCGATTTGATGTTCAAGTTCTCTTACGTTGCCATGCCAATCATAATCTAACAATATTCTCATCGCGTTTTCGGTAATTCCTTCAATTTTTCTTCCTAATTTTTCAGAGTATTTATCTAAAAAGTGATGCACAAGGAGAGGAATATCTTCTTTTCGCTTTCTTAAAGGCGGAATTACTATTCTGATTACATTTAAACGATAATATAAATCGGAACGGAATCTACCCGCTTCCGTTTCTTTTTTTAAATCTTTATTTGTAGCCGCTATGATTCTTACGTCTATCTTTCGCTGTTTTTCCTCGCCCAGTCTTCTTATCTCTCCTTCCTGGAGAACCCTGAGAAGTTTTGATTGTAACTCCAAAGGAATGTTCGACACCTCGTCCAGAAATATTGTTCCCTCGTCTGCTTCTATAAATAAACCCTTCTTGTCGCCCGTTGCTCCCGTAAATGCTCCTTTCAGGTATCCAAAAAGTTCGCTCTCAAACAGCGTGCTAGGTATGGAAGCGCAGTCTACAGGAATAAATTTCTTGTCTTTCCTGGGACCGCTGTAATGTATGGTTCGGGCAATAACTTCTTTTCCTGTCCCGGTTTCCCCGTCAAGCAAAACACTCGTCGAATTATCTATAACTTTTTCCATCAATTTATAAAGCTTTCGCATTTCTTTGCTCTTGCCGACTATTTTTTCAAACTGGTATTTTTCTTCTGCTTCTTGCTTAAGGTATATGTTTTCTTTCTGAAGATCCATGTGAAGTCTTGCATTTTCAATGGCAACAGCCGCAAGATTGGAAAAAGTAGTCAAAAATGAAATGTCTTCCGAACCAAAAAGGTCGGTAACCCTACGGTGGTCAAGATAAATAGCGCCAATGGTTTTTTCTTTTATTTTTAAAGGCACACAAAGAACGGATGTAATATGATAGTTTGTAATACTTTTTTTATCCCTGAATCTGAAATCCGAACCCGCATCATTGACTATCAGTGGAGTGCCTTTCAATGCAACATCCCTGACTATGGATTCACTGATTAAAGTTGTGCCTTCAATATCGTTTTTTTCTAATCCGCGAAATGCTTCTATCCTTAAGTCACCCGCTTCTTCCCCGGTCAAAATAAGCACACCCCTTTCCGCTTCCAGTGTCTCAATGGCTATATCCATTATTTTATTCAGCAACTGCTTAATATCCAATATCGAATTAATAATACTGCTAACCTGGTATATACCGATAAGGTCTTTACTAACGGGTCCCTTTAATAAAGTTTTTATTTCTTTCAAATTTTCCTCCATCCCTAATTTTTCAAATATCTCCTTTGCCTTTTCAAGATACGATACCCCATCTTTAGTTTCACCGGTCGTTCTTTTCAACTCCCCCATCTTAAAATAACTCTTCGCAAGCTCGACTTCAATATCTATCTCTTCTAAAGTTTTTATACTTTTTAGAAGATATTCCTCGGATTTTACATTGTCTTTTTTAAGCTGGTACGTCTCAAACAATTTTCGGTATATTATTCCTTGCTCCGCTTTACTTCCAAGCGCAATCGCAAAATCCAATGCATCTGAGTTATATTTTACGGATTCTTCAATGTCTTTTTCATTCAAATATAATTGCCCTAAAGCCTGGTATACTCCTAATAATACCCTCTTATTACCGACCTCGTTGCCAATTGCTTTTGCTCTTTCAAGATAGTTAAAAGCCTCGCCGGGCTTATTCTGATTTATATGTATAGTCCCTAAATTTATTAAAGAGTTTGCTGCACCTAAATAATCCTTTATTTTTTCCTTTAGAGAAAGACTTTTTTGATAACATTTTGACGCTTCGGCCCAATTATTCTGGGAATTATATACTGAACCTAAATTATTATAACATCCTGCTATTCCTTGAATATCACCGATTTTTTCTTTTATTTTCAAACTGCGGGTAAAAAAGTCAATTGCTTCCTGCCATTTCTTTTGTTGGATATAAATAAGACCTATGTTATTATAGGAAGCTGCAAGACTAATGTCATCCCCCATTCTTTCTTCTATTTCAAAGGCTTTACTATAATGTTCCTGCGCTTTTGTCAGGTTGCCTTGCCTGTAATAAATAGTTCCTATATTCTTATACCCTCTTGCCATACCTATCGGGTTTTTTATTTTTTCGCTTATGTCAAGAGCCTCTTTGTAATGTTGAAAAGCTTTGTTAAAATCCCCCGTAGTAGAATACACAACCCCGAGATTATTATTGGAAGCGGCTTCTCCCTGTAAATCTTTTACCTTTCTTTTTATTTCAAGACTCTTTTTGAAATATTCCGCAGACTCTTCGAGTTTACTTTTCCTTAAATAAATAGTTCCCATATTGTGATATATTCTCTCTGTCTCCTGTAAATCGCCATATTTTTCCGCAATTATTAATCCTTTATTTGCGCAATCCAGTGCCTTATCATAATCGGATTTAGTTTGATATGTCCAGCTCATCTCCTGGTATATGCGAGCTTTTACTTTTTGATTGTCCTTCTCCTGCAGACTGGAGATAGCTTTTTCATAAGACTGAAGCGCGGCATCGGACTCTCCTTTTTTGCGATAACCGACTCCGATATCACAATAGATATCCGCAACTTCTTCAGGATTGCCGGTTAATACTTCTTTGTATTTGTTAATTGCCTCATCATAGTTTCCGTCCAATATATATATATCCCCGAATTCTTTTGAAAGCCTGTAATCAGTGTTCTTCCTCCCCTCAACCACGCCAAGCGCCTGTTTGAAATATTTTATCGCCTCTTTGTAGGCATAAAGAGATTTGGCTTTTTGACCGGCTTTGAGCGAAAAGTTAAATGCTTTTTCTTTGTTTATTCCTCTTGCAAAATGATAAGACAATTCCTCTACTACCAAATCAAGCTTGTCTGCAGACCGTCTTTCTATAATTTCCCCTATTGCCTGGTGAAACTTTTTACGATTTTCTTCCTTTAATTCTTCGTAAAGCATTTCCCTCAGTTGCAGACTTACAAAATAATATCCGTCAGTATGCTCTATTAAGAAGTCTTTTTGAAGTAATTCATTTACCGCATCCAGAAGTTCTTCCTCGGGACAGTCAATTATTTCTTTTATTATATTTAATTCAAATTTCTTGCTGAATACGGAACATATTTTTAGTATCTCGTATGTCCGGCTATTTAGTGTTTTTAAGTGTTCCTTAAATGTTTCCTTTATGGTTTTCGAGAGTTTAAGCTTTTCAAAATCCACTTCTTCGATTATCCACTTCCCCTTTTGAAATAAAAGGGTTCTGCCTGCCATGGATTTTAGAAGTTCCTCGATGAATAGCGGGTTCCCTTGAGTTTCTTTAAAGATTTTCTGCATTGGAGAAGACGCAAGTTTATGTCCTCCCAACATTGAAGTAATTAACGTATCCGTCTCGTTCTGAGTGAGTCCTTTTAAAATTATATTCTCTGCTTTATCGGCAAGTATATTTTTCTTGTCCGTTTTTTCTTCGCAAAAAGCAAAACATAAAATAATGTTACTTTTTTCTATGTTTTTTATAAGGTAATGAAGAAATTCTATGCTCTCTTCGCTTGCTTGTTCTATGTTGTCAATAAATAACACATAGGGCTCTATGTGTGACGCCTTAATTAAAAACTGGACGACAGAATCAAAAAGCTGTATTTTCTCATACGTAACTTTAGAAAAGACCGGCAGGGAAAGCTTTTTTCTTAATTCCGGAATAAACCGGGCAAGCATTTCTTTATATTCTTCAATTAGGTTTATATGGCTGGATTCTATTGCGCGTATAAGTCCATTTAATATTTCCACAATCGGCCCGTAAACCATTTTTTCTTCTTGCCGGCATATGCTTTTCCAAAAACCCCGCCCTTTTAATTGAGCCTGTATCCGAAATTCTTCCATTAACCGGGTTTTCCCGATTCCAACATCCCCGCTTATGGAGACCACAGCTCCTTTCCCCTTAGCTAAAAGGTCATTAAGCCGGGCGATTTCTTTTTCTCTGTCAACAAAACAACCGTTTAAGAGCCATCCCTTTTTTGGTTCATCCCGGTCCTTTTCGCGGAATGATTCTTTCTCGCCTGTTAACAGGCTTATATCCGAAATGATTTCTCTTGCTGATTGATATCTATTGTAAGGATACTTACTTAATAGTTTAAGAATAATCTGATTTAATTTCTCCGGAATATCTTTTGCGTATTCGGAAGGAGAAACCGGAGTTTTCTCAAGGTGTTGTTTTAGCACCAATAAAGGCGTTTCGCCTTCAAAAGGAAGTCTGTGAGTAACCGCTTCATAGAGTAATACGCCCAGAGAATATAAATCCGTTCTAAGATCTGTTTGATTTCCCTTAATCATCTCCGGGGACATATATTCTATCGTCCCTTTCATACCTTTATGAGTAGAAATATCAACAGGTTCCGTCATTCCAAAATCAAGTAACTTAGCCGTTTTATTCTTTGTTATAAGGATATTGGATGGTTTAATATCGCAATGCACTAATCCCCGGGAGTGTATAAATTCAAGTGTCCGGCATATTTGAATTATTAAGGAATAAAGGTTAGAGTATTTATCCTCTTTCCCGCCGGTCTTTTGTTTAATGGATAAACTTTCCGTGGCTTTTACAAAATCATTGCCCGCGATATACTCCATCGTAAAATAAGAATTATTTTCTTTGTTCAATACAAAATCATATACTTCTACAATGTTGGGATGATTTAGTTTTGTCATAACGAGGAATTCTCTTTTTAAGTGCAAAAGATTTTCCTCTGTCTGAGAGGGAAGTAAAAGCTTAAGCGCTAATTCTCTGTTCTTAACCTTATCATAAACATGATAGACTTCCCCTGTCCCGCCTCTACCAAGTTTTTTAAGAATTTCGTATCTGTTATCAATAAGTCCCGGCATAATTATTACCTTTTTTCTATAAAAACTCTACCTTTGCCTAACGGAAGTCACACAATCATATTATACTTTTATATACTTTCTATTCTCATTTTTGCAACTTATTTTTTAAGAACGGACATAATAAAAATTGCGGTTTGTTAATCTCTATCTCAATTTCCGGGAAGAAGTTAATTTAAAATATATACATAGTATACCGACAAAACCCTCCTAATACTACGGAGGGCTTTGTTTTAATGTACTTGAACTCTATCCTAACACTGTAAGTTTTTGCGTTGCATTGAAACTTCCTGCTTCCATACGATAAAAATAAGTTCCGTTTGAAACTTTTTGTCCGTTATTATCCTGCCCGTCCCAATAGACTTTGTGGAAACCGGGTTTCTGACTGTCTATCATCAAATTACGAACAAGTTCACCGTTCACATCATAAATATCCAGCGAGACCATTGTATTTTCAGGTAACGTATATTCAATGTAAGTGCCGGAAGTTATGGGATTCGGGTAATTCCGGAAAAGCTTAAAAACAAAAGGCATCTTGTTCACCGGCTCTTCAACAACAGCAGCAGGATATATCGTAAAGCAATTATAATTCCTGCCGCAAATAGAAGTGTCTTTTGAACTTGATACTTTAATATTATAGAGATTGCTGGAAGTTTGATTGGAAGGAATATTCCATTCGTATGAACCATCATTAATAGTGCTTAATATTCTGTACTTAACATTACTTATCCAGTACTCTATTATCACATTTCCGCTTATATTCTGACTCGTCCAGGTTATGTTATGGCTGGTGCCGGCTTGCCAATGTTCACCGCCGGAAGGATATGTTACAGCAATCCATTTTGTCCAGGTTAGATTAGAACCGATTCCTGCTTGCCGGGTCTCGCCGTCATTTGGTTTAATTCCCTTGGTAGATTGCCCATAAAGCAGGTTATAATTCACTAAAACTCCCGCCACGATAAACACGCCTATTGTATTGAATATCAAAAGTTTCTGCAAATATTTCATCTTTTCACCTTCTCTGTACTAATAATCGCTGTTACTAATTTAGGATATCCCGCTTAGCGGGATATCCTTGTCTCTTTGTGTTTTTTTCAATCTTTGACGCAGCAGATACCAAAGCCACATATCTTGCCACAGGTAAAACGAAGCACAGTAGTGTTGCTGTAGCTTAAACTGCGACCCCACGCCGCATTGTATTCCATACTCGACGACCACCAATGAGCTCCGGTGCCTATGCTGGAGAACGAACCTCCGGTGTCACGACAACCACTCGGAAGCGCCGAAAAACCACTCTCGTTGGTTGCTCCGGCGTTAGGAGTTAACCAACAGGTTATGCCTACTTCTTTCATTTTCCCGCCTGCTGCACCCAAATAGTTGGTAAGAATTGTCCACTCACTATCAGCAGGTATATGCCAGCCAACAGGACAAATATTACGACTGTCTCCTACTACATACCAATTATACAAATAGCCATAAGTATCGTCCATAACTGTATCGTTATTAGAATTACAATATGCTCCGGTTGTTAATTTAGCCCACGAACTGTTGGCAGCAACATTAGGTATACTTGAACCATCACGGTATTTAGTAGCTTTAAGGTTTTCTACCATCCATACCTGTGTACCTATTTGTACTACAGCGTAATGGTTGCCGTCGGCATCGGTACAATCAATAAAATTAAATGTCACTGTTTGACTCTTACTTGGGATAAGCATAAAAATGGTGCGCAAAACTCCTGATTCCCCGGTTATCTTCAATCTGTCGCCTGTAGTATATTGCATAGTTATTACTGATTTAACACCTTTAGAACTCTTCACCTTTCCTGTATTTGAAACTGTGCTTTGTGGCGTTATTCCAACATATTTTATTTCAGCAATACCCTTTCTTGAATTATTGCTTACTACTTTTGCTATATAGGAATATTTATCCTTACTGGAGGATCCGCACTCCAACTTTATTTTCAGAATGTATATGCCGCTGCTAAGTCCGCTCAAACTGTAGGTATGACGCCCTTTTGATAATACTCCCTGCGTTTGCAAAATTCTTTTTCCTGTTATGTTATACAAATTAAGAGTTGTTTTGCCCTGGGCAGTTACTTCGAAATCTACCGAACAATTTCCTGTCATTGGGTTCGGATAGATATGCATATTGTTACCTTTAACAGGATTCAAATCCGTTTCGTTTATTCCTATTGATGTGAGATATAATGTATCGCTTCCTCTGAGAGTTATATCGGAACCTTGTGTCAGGTTTTCTACTTTTACTGAATCAACAGTCGTACTTGCTCCTGTCCCTGCAAAACTGATTTGATAACTCTGCGCATTTGCGACAGCAAAAAACAACAAAAATAATATGGAACATCCCGACAAATTAACTAATGTGGGATACCCTGCAAGCTGAATTCTAATCCGTCCGCCTAAGGCAGAGCGGAAAGAGCTTTTAATCGCTATATTTAACATTTTTATCAACATACTATTCATCTTTTCCCTCCTCGTTTATCTTCAACTCCTCTGGATTTGTCTATCGTCTTTAAGCCATTCAATCGCTCTCTCCTTTTTACTGAAAAATCTCACATCTTTCTTTTTGCAACTTCCCATAAAAAAAGCCGCAATTACTTTTGCAACCGGATTAACCCCAAAATGGGCAACCTTTCCAACTTTTTCATTCTTATGAATTTCTACGGTAAGCTTTCTCGCCTTAATAGAAGGCTTCCCGGCTTTATCCAGATTTACGAATACGTTTACCTTTCCATTAACCATATTCAGAAGCTTCATAATTGCTTCAATCGGTATGCTTGTTTTTTTGCCGTCAATTTCTCCGACAATAGTTATATATAATATATTGTCCTTATTAAGATGGAAAGTATGTTTTCCTGCTGATATTTTTCTTTCTTCTTTTTTCATTTCCAACCTCCCAATACTTAATTTGACTTATATTATATATAGTAGCAACTTCCGTGCCAAAGCGCGTAAATTCTTTTGGAAAACCTATTGTTATATACATAAATAAATTACAAAAATGTATTAAAAAATGTGAAATTATAAAACGGAGATTAAATAGGATGAGTTTGCTTTTTTTAAATTAGTAGCTTTAAATGTTTGTTCGGTAGATTTATTTTGCAGGACGAAAAATCATCTTTTATCTGTTTCTTCTTTTCGTGCAGAGTTTACCCCGAAGAAGTCGTATACCCCGCTGTGCGTCTATCCGCCTTTGTAGGGACAACCCGCTGGGGAACCCGTTTTCTTTGGGTAGGTATTCTGTTCTTTGCTGTACGGACATAGCGTGCTATGTCCGTCTTACTTTTTCCGATTATCCTATTAACACACTATTAGAAGCTCTTAGGCTTTAGCCTTTAGAGCTTCTTATCAGTGTTCCTGCATTAGAAACTCTTAGGCTTCAGCCTTAATCCGCCTCCTTGTGCGCCAGTCTTCTTTGTGTAAGGCGGATTATCCAGCATAGCCGGCCGGGCTATACTATTAACGAATTTTCCTACTCAACAACCGTATTTATCCCTAAATCACGCAGATAAGTATTTATAATGTCTTTGCGTGATGGCATCGCAACCTTCTCCTTAACAATTCCCTTCGTAGACGGTTTCCCGACATAGAAATATACGTCGCTATAATCGCTTTGCGCCGACAAAAATCCATTAATCGTGCCCGTCATATTTCCCGTCTGCCCGATTTGAGGTTTTGCTCCGGAACAAGGAATCACTTCTAAATAGACTGAATAACAAATAGCCCCGGGAACATTAAAATAAGATGCGGGTATTGTTATCCCATTCGTAGTAGGATACGATTGTTGCGTCGGACACTCAATATAATCGGAATCTGTATAAGCATATCCGCTATACTGCACAATGTAATATTGAGCCCCTGCTGAAGCGACCCAACTGCAAGTGACTGCCTGTCCAAGAGGCAAATTGGTATCACCGTATTCAGGCGCAATAATTGACGTGGTTTCTGGCAAAATAGCACTTCCGCTCGAGTTCCCCACATCAGACGTAACCTCGATTGTATAGCTCGTCCCGGGAGTTGGCATAACGGTATCAATAAACATTAAATATCCCGGCGCTACACCTTCCCTAGGGAAAACTCTACTGTTTATTTTTGCCTGCGAATGCGCCG
>JAQTXJ010000119.1 GCA_028688815.1 bacterium
TTCTGAACAAAGCAAGAACGCAAAAAACCCCTGCGAATATTGCACAAATTTGCCCCACAAGGTCAAAAGTTCTGTATTGCCACAAAACTTTACCAAAATCATTGTTTTCTGCTAAATTTGATGAACCTATAGGCATATTCGGCAAATTTCCAATAAACCTTTTCATAACAAAGAAATCTATAAGAATGAATGCAACAAAGAATAAAAGAAAAAAGATATTTGTTAACTTGTTTTCTTTTACTCCACCCTGTCTTTTTGTAAGAACGATAGTCGTGATGAACAAAACCGTAATCAATCCTGCTACAACCGAAATCTCAAAAACTCCTGCATAAGGTGCGCCCATCCGGAAAAATAAAACTGCCAAAAATATACTTGCTGTCCCAAGGCATATGGCGGATTTTAATAGGTTATGCAAAATAATGGCAAGCGCCGAAAAACAAACTAACCCGAAAAGAAGAAATATATTCATATATTTAATATCCTAAAAAGTTATACAAATAGCTTACTCCCGAAGCTAATATATTTGTTGCCGGTATAAGAAACGTTTTTATTACAAACGGGAAAGCTACTCCTATAAGGATGCATAATAACGCAAGAATCACGGTCGCACAGGACATCCAGAAAGGAGCTTCTCTTACGTTTCTCCATATCTCTTCCGGCTTACCAAAGAAAGCATTTCGTTGAATAATCAAATAATACCATAATGTTATAACGCTTCCCAGAACCGCGAGCACTGCAAAAGCGTAATGCTGTGTCTGGACCAAAGCAATTATTATAAGTAATTTACTCCAGAAACCATTGAACGGAGGAACCCCTGCTACCGACAGAGATCCTATGGCATTTGTTGTTGCGGTCAAAGGCATTTGTTTCGCCAATCCTCCCATTTTGTCCAATTCTCTTGTTCCGGTTGATCTTTCGATTGAACCTGAATTTAAGAATAATAAAGATTTAAAAACGGCATGATTTAAGATATGAAATAGTCCCCCCATTATTCCTAAAGGAGAACCTGTCCCTATACCGATAAACACGTAACCAATCTGACTTATTGAGGAATAAGCAAGCATTCTCTTCATATCATTTTGTCCTACGGCAATGATTGCTCCGACAAATATTGATATGAGCCCAAGATACATCAAAACGGTTGATAAAGGATAAGATAATCCAAACACATTAAGGAAAATACGGATTATGGCATAAGCACCGGAAACTTTAATTAACACCCCGGAAAGCATTGCCGAAATCGGAGCAGGTGCTGAAGGGTGAGCATCCGGCAACCATGCATGAAACGGCACAAGTGCGGCTTTAAGTCCGAATCCCATAAGGAATAAAGCTGCGCAAAAACCTATAAGATATTTCGCATTCACAAGATGTATTCCTATTGCAACTTCGCTGAAAGTTAAACTGCCCGTGCAGGCAAATATTATCGAAATTCCAAGAACGACAAACCCGGATGCAACTGCCGAAAGCATAAGATATTTGAAAGATGCTTCCAGTTCGTTGTGTCCGATTCCATATGCCACAAGCCCATAAGAAGCGATTGCTGCAACTTCTAAAAATACATAGATGGTAAATAAATCCGTTGATAAAACAAGTCCGTTCATTCCCGCAATCATAATCAAAAGAAGAGAATAGTAGTTTGCCTTGTGTCCATAATGTTCCATATAATCAATGGAAAATAAAGTAACACAGAAACTGACTACGGAAATCGTCACAAGCATCAAAAGACTAAATCCATCCAGTGACAAACTTATATTCATAGGTTCGCCGAACCAGGAGAACTTAGTAGTGTATACACCGCTGAATATTATTTGTTTCCCTACGATTACGGAATAAGCAAGAAGGAAGAAAGTTGTCAGGTTGGTCAGTAAATCAGGAATAACCTTCTTGGATAACTTGCCGATCAAAGGCATTAAACCTGCTACAACAAGCGGCAATACTATAAAGATAAAAAGCAAATTCTCCTCCTTAACTCAACAAACTTATTATTGCTACAATTATAATTAATCCGCCAATACACCACGCAAGATAATTTGCATAGTAACCGTTATGTGCAAATCTTAAAATAGCTCCGACTACTCTTACCGTCCCGGCTATTATTTTTTCATACATAAAATCTACGACACGGTCAACACCATAATATAAAATATAACCTAATGCTTTTAAGAATTTTAATCCCTGGTCATAAATGTCAAATATTTTTGCTTCCGCTAAATTATATATATTCTTTAATACCGGAAAATTGCGAACTGCTTCCGAAGAAAGAGCCGCGCTCTTGTTATTCTTAGCCCAACCGTACCGATAAACTACGACTCCCAATAAAAGACATATGAAAGACGTAATAGCCACAGGATTAAAAAAGTTAAGAGTATGTGCAGTAAACCCGGAATGTTCAAAAAATCCGGCATAACCGAAGAAAATTGGCTCTACAAACGTAACTATCGGAAAGTAATTATAAATACCAAATACAATACATAATAAGGCAAGTACAACTATAGGTAAAGTGATTAAAAGTTCGCTTTCTTTTACTTTGGATAATTCTTTATTTTCTTTTCCCCAGAATATCGAATTTCCCGCTTTTATCATAGAGGCGCCCATAAATATAACTCCAACCCAGCCCGCAATCATAAAGATTATTCCGCCGGATGTCTCCATAGCGCCATGCAGGACCATTTCTTCCGATACAAACCCGTTAAACGGCCAGAGTCCGCAGCATGCAACTGCGCATATGACAAAACATATCATCGTAAGCGGCATTTTATTTCTTAGCCCGCCCAGTTTATCGAAATCCATTGTTCCCGTTCTATGCTCGATAGACCCTGCGCTTAAAAATAATCCGCTCTTGAATATTGTCTGGTTTAACATATATAATACTCCGCCTGCAATACCAATTGGAGTTGCAGAGCCGATTCCAAGTATCATATATCCTACTTCACTAACCCCTTGGTAAGCAAGCATTTTCTTAAAATTGTTTTGAACGAAAGTCATAAATATTGCGAAAACGATTGTCAAAGCGCCAAGTATCATAAGGAACATAGACAACGGGCTGTTCATAGTGATGACAAAAAAGTCTAGGCTTATTCTGACAAACAGATAAATACCGAGTATTTTATCCAACACTGCCGTTATAAAAACCATAACCGTTACCGGGGCATCAATTGCCGCATCCGGTATCCACGTGTGGAATGGCATTACTCCTGCTTTTCCAAGCGCACCTATTAACATAAGGACGCAACTGAGCGCTGCCAATCCGTTTGTATCAGGCTCTAATGGACTTATTGGCAGATTCAAACTGCCGGTCAAATACCATAAAATGCCAATTCCTAAAATCATACAAAAGTCACAAAGACCAACTAATATGAAACTCTTTAATGCTGTTTTATAAGCTTCTTTATTGCCTATTACGATAAGTCCGTAAAGCGTAACAAGTAAGCTTTCCCAGAAGAAAACCATAAGAACGAAATTATTTGCCAGGACTGCGCCGTTTACAAAAGCCGTAGTTAAGAATAAATATGTATAATACTCGCGCGCTCTGGAATGTTCTTTCATTTTGACAAACGAATAAATAGTGATTAAGAAAAGGAACACGCTGACTGCCATTATGATTAAACTATTGAAATGATATAATCTTAAATCAAAGTTGATGTCCATACCCAGCCATGGGATATTAAGCTCTGCATTTTTGACTCCAAACAAATAAAATCCAAGACACAAAACTATAGATGCCCCTATAAAAGAGAATGCGTCTCTTAATAACCTTAACTTAGAAGGTGTTAAGAATACAATTACCGCAAATGCAACCGGTAAAAGTATTGATATTAATAGTGTTGTGCTGTTAGCCATGGCGTTAACCAACTTGTAATTTCTGAGGTTGCTACGTTTACCAACTTCATTGGGTAACTAACGAATATCCCCGCAAGAAGTGAGCAACCCGCAAGAACTATAACGACAAATAACATAGATTTTGTTTTTTCTTTTATAGTTATATCCAATTTACTATAATCTCCAAGAAATACCATATTAAATACCCTGAAAAGATAAACTGCAGTCAGAACGGCGATAAACAAGCCTAACCCTGCAATCCAGAATTGACCTGCTTTAACCGCTCCCATAATGACCATAAACTTCGAAAAGAACCCTCCGAATGGGGGAATCCCGATAACCGAAAGCGCGCATATTAAAAAGCAAATAGCCGTAATCGGCATCGTTTTTATTAACCCGCCCAATTCTCTTATGTCTCTTTTATGCGTATTATGTTCAACGATTCCCGCACACAAGAATAATCCACCTTTTGCCAGTCCGTGCATTAATAAGAACAATATTGCACCGGCGATTCCAATCGGATTCATGGTGGATAATCCAAGGAAAATATAACCTATCTGGCTTACGGTTGAGTAAGCAAGTATTCTTTTTAAGTCGGTTTCGACAAGCGCTGCGCCTGCGGCGACAAGACTTGAAATAATTACGATAACCGGTATAACCTGGTACCACATATCGGGCAGTTGGAATGTCCAGCAAAAAATACGGGCATACGCATAAACTCCGATTTTGACCAGTACGGCTGCGTGCAGAAGAGATGTAACCGTTGACGGTGCGATACCTGCATCCGGCAACCATGTATGTAAGGGCAAAGTTGCGGATTTCGAAAACATGCCTATAAGGATAAGAAGAACTGCCATCCCGGGAACCATTACCCCACGCATTTCAGTCAAGTCAAAAGAGTTTGTTTGGCTATAAATAAGTATAAACCCGAGCAGCATAACTACTGCTCCCAAAAAGGTTATTAGAAAAGCCTTATTTGCTTTGACAACGAATTCTTTTAGTCTGTAAAATCCTATTAATCTCCAGCTGCAGATAGCGGTGATTTCCCAGAAAATATACATAAATATAAGATTTGCGGAATAAACCAACCCCATCATTGACCCTATGAAAAGAAGGACCATAAAATAATATTCGGTCTGGTTTTCTTCGTGGCTTATGTAACCGGCGGAATACAGAACGATTAGCGCTCCTATGAAAGAAGCCGCAATGGACATAAAAACCGATAAAGCGTCAATTATAAGGACAAAATCAAAACCAAGAATAAGTGGTTTCCGTAATATGAATTCATTTCCTCCGATGACAAAAGGAATTAATGCCATTGCCAATAAAGAGGTAGCGAAAGCAATTATTGTCGCCGCAAGAACTCGCATACGGGGGGATATTTTTGCGAACAAAGGAATGGTAAACGCGCCTATTATGGGGACAAGAATTACCAACGAAGCAAAAGATTCGTTCATTTTTTCGTCATTCCTGCGAAAGCAGGAATCCATCGTTTAATATCTTATATTAGATAGAGTTGGTCTGTATTCAGACTTACTTCTATCTTATCCGTGTTACCGGAAAAAAAGAAAAAAAGGTAAGCCAGTTTATTTATTCTTTTAAAACTGTCAAGCATAAAATAAAATTGTTTTCCCCCTCATTCGTCATTCCGCACTTGATGCGGAATCCCTGCCTACCGCAGGCAGGCATCTTTTTTTTTGATTTATTTGTAGTGGTAGGTCAGACATTCCTGTCTGACAGTGTTTTTGCCATATCTTTTTGTAATGCTTTGCGTCTTTGTGCGAGAATATCTGTTCTTTGTGTTTATTGCTGATTTTCTGATAACCTGCCTGTCCGCCTTTGGAGGAATAATCTGCCCACTGATAACCTGAT
>JAQTXJ010000120.1 GCA_028688815.1 bacterium
TAACACCATCTTAATGCAAGCCAAGACTATCTTCTGGAACGGTCCCACAGGCGTATTCGAACTCGACAATTTCTCGTCAAGCACAAGAGCAATCGCAAAACAGCTTGCTATGCAGACGCACCACGGTGTAACAGCGATAATCGGTGGTGGAGATACGGTTGCCGCAGTAAACAAATTCGGTCTGG
Organism: bacterium; assembly: GCA_028688815.1. Taxonomy (GTDB): domain Bacteria; phylum Hydrothermota; class UBA3073; order JACQXS01; family JAQTXJ01; genus JAQTXJ01. The sequence goes on from JAQTXJ010000120.1 coordinate 186, forward strand.
CAGATTCAATGACTCATATTTCTACAGGTGGCGGCGCATCTCTCGAGTTCCTTTCCGGGCTGAAACTCCCCGGCGTCGAAGCGTTAAGGTAGGTCTTTAATCTGAATTATATTTTCGTAGGGGCGAACAGCCGTTCGCCCTTTCTTTTTTCGTAGGGACATAGCGTGCTATGTCCGTTCTGTTTTGGAAGCATTTGTTCTCCCGGGTGTAGGGACTTGATTAATCAAGTCCATTCTGTTATTGGGTAGATTAAAACGAAGCGGTTTAATCTGAATTATCTTTTTGTAGGGCCTGTCCGCCTCAGGAGGAGCGAACAGCCGTTCGCCCTTTCTTTTTTCCCGTTTTTCCGAATAACTATTATCCTATTAGAAACTCTTAGGCTTTAGCCTTTAGAGATTCTTATCCAGCTCAGCTGGGCTATCCTATTAACGAATCTTTCCATTTGGGTAGGTAGGGACATAGCGTGCTATGTTCTTTCTGGTATTTGTCATTCTGAGCCCGATTTATCGGGAGAAGAATCTCTCTGTTGTTTTTATGTTATACTCACCTCACTCACCTAACTTAACTTATAGTCAAGCCCTTAGAACTTTAGTTCTTAGGGATAGCTATCCAGCATCGCTGGACTCAACTATTCTATCCAGCTCAGCTGGGCTTTAATGCCCTACTTTCTCCTTTCTTTTTTCCCTCTGCGTTCTCTTCTTTTTCCTTTATGTTTCAAACTATCTGTTTTTTATTTTTTTCTTCTCTGCGTCCTCAGCGTCTCTTCGTTCTGTGAATATTTCTGTTTTCTGTTATTTTTTAACGTTCAAACCTGTAAACATTCAAACAATTTTTACTTATCCGGCTCTGCAGGAAATCCCGATTTATCGGGACTATGTCCTTTTTATTTTTATTATCCTGTTAATCCTGTCTAAATTTCTGTTATCCGTTTTTCGTGCTTTTTTCTCCTTTTCGCACTGGAGTTTACCCCGCATATTTATTGTGCGGGGTGGTTAGACTTTCTGTTTAGTGTAATTTCGTATCTTAGTGTTTTAGTGGCAAGCTCCTGTTTTTCTGTTCCTCCCCCACTTTTTTCTTGACTTTCCCCTCAACCCCAAGTATTTAGTAATTGACAATAGGAGGCGTTATGACTTATCTTTTACTTGTAATTTTTGGCTCTCTAAATTTTGAAAGAATAAACATAGACACACAAATCTATCCCCACGGGGTATGGGCAGCGGATATCAACGGCGACGGGGCAAAAAAAATTGACATCATAGGACTATGGAGCACAGGCGCAGCATGGTACGAACACACCGCAAACATCAACGTCTGGATAGCTCACCCGATTGCCACGACTTCATCGAATTTCGGCGAAATATCCGCCGCAGATTTTGACAAAGACGGCGACAATGATATCATCTTTACCGTAAGACCTTCCAACCAGATATGGGTATGCATAAACAATGGCGCAGGCTCTTTTACGACTTCAGCCATAACGACGGGTTTTTCCTCTCCGCGATACTGTTACCCGGCAGACATAGACAATGACGGGAATATGGATTTCGTAGCAGGACACCAGACTTCATCCGCTAACGCGTTCTGGTTTAAAAATAACGGCTCCGCATCCTTTACTCCAATGCCCGTCGGGACCGAAATATTCTCAAGTGCTTGGAAAGTCTATCCCTTTGACGCAAACGCAGATAACCATTTCGAAGTGCTGGTCTCAGGCTATGCTAACAACTCGGTATTCTGGATGCAAAACAACGGCTCGGAATCTTTTTCGAAAATACTGGTTTCCGGCGCTCTCACCTACCCTGCAGGCATTGCCGCCGCCGACCTTGATAATGACGGGGATAAAGATATTGTAGTCTCGGAAGCCTATACAGGCACTCGATTGCTCTGGTATGAAAACAACGTCGGCACGTTCATTGAACACTTGCTTCAAACGGGACTTGACTGGGACGGCGTAGATGTCGGCGATATTGATTTGGACGGCGACATAGACATCGTCGCTTGCAACAAAAACGATGCAAACACGGGAAGCGTCAGGTTATACGAAAATATGGGTGGAAAAAATTTCCTTGAACAAATTATTGACCCGCTTGTTCCCGAAGCTGATATCCCTTATATAGTAGAAATAGACGATGACAGCTGCCCGGACATAGTAGTGTCCGATGCAGTAGATACCAATGGATATTTCATACTTTATCACCAGAACTGTGGAGGCGCCGTCGAAGAAAAAGAAACCCCGAACTCATTCGTTTGCAAGGTTTTCCCGTCACCGGTATTCAGCAGTGCGCAATTCGAAATAACCGTTTCTCAACAGAGCATTGCCGCGCTAAAAATTTATAATACAACGGGCTCGTTAATTTATGAAACATCAAAAGAACTCGCCAACGGCGTCAACAAAATACCGTGGGACACACGGGATATGAAGGGTAAACTATTAAACTCGGGAGCATATTTCTATAAATTAGAACTCAAATCTTACGGTAAAACCTGCAACTGCCATCGCACAACAAAAACTTCCGGCAAACTAATAATCTGTAAGAAAACTATCTAACACTTACTCGCTCTACTTTCTACTCTTTACTCCCCTTTGGGGAACACCTGCTTTTCCCTTTTTTTCTTTTTTGTAGGGACTATGTCCTTTTTGTTTTCTCTGACCTATATGACTTATATGTCCTATTCTTTAACTTTTAAACTTACCCCGTCCTTTAGGGCGGGGGTAACGAAGCAAGCTAAACAATACTCTCCCGGACTTCAGCCCAAAATGTGTGGGAAGCATCTCCTGATGCTGATTTCTTTTGTAGGGACATATATAGCGTGTTGGATTAGACTCCCTTAAAGCTTTAGCCCTTAGGGAGTTCTTAGTTAGACTTTCCGACGTAGGAGGATTAGTCTAACTTATCTGACAAAGTCACCCCGCCTCCTTGGCGGTGGCAGCTCAGCTGGGCTTTTTGTTTTGTGAATATTTCCGTTTTTCGTGCCCTTCTATATTTCGTACTGGTCCGCATAGTCAAGCTCTTTCCAGCTATGTTGGATTACTTACAAACTCTTACGTTAGTTAGAGCGTGTTGTCCGGAATTTTTTGCCGGAGAGATTGCTATCCATAGCTTGTCTATGGGGGGATCCGTATCCGGCAAAGCTGGACTCAACTAACTTAACCTATTCATTTCCACGAACTATGCGCTTTCCATACTTTGTTAAACTCATCATCTTTCTTGATTGCGGTAAGGGGCTTAATAAGAAACTTTTCTATCTCTTTTGCCGTAGTCACCAACTTTTCCGGTGCATTTTTGATATCTCCTTTTTTCAAAAAAGCCTTCCAGAGCATTTGTCTGTCGGATTTCTCATCATAGATTTCTTTGGCAAACAAAGGACTCTCCTGAGGAAGAGGAGTTTTACGATGTTTGAAAGTTCTCTTTAATGCTTCAGAGAGTTGTATGCCGTTAAAATCAAATTGCTTTATCATAATCCATATATCATAAAAATCTTTCATTCGGCTGTTAAGAAGACCAAGTTTAATCATTGCTTCAAACTTTTCACTTATAACGCTTTCTATCGGATACCCTTTCAGATGAGGTTTTGGAAAATCCAAAATAACAGGATAATCAATAACTTTAGACTTCGGGTATACAACATCTCCAAATCCTACATCAATTTGCATCGGTATGCGGGAACGTTCCAGGAATCCTGTAAGTTTTATGCGTACACCTTCGTATTCCGCATCTTCTTTTATCTTTTGCCCTTTTACTGTTTTTGAATCAAATACAAGTCCATCCGGAGTCACCGCCACGCCACAAATATCCTTAATAACTTTTTCAATAGTTGCTACCTGATTATCATAACGTGCTAAAAAATCTATATCAAGAGTTGTTCTTCGTTCGGGAATTTGCCATACGGTAAACATCAGCGCTCCTTTAAGAATGAACTTATCCGCATATTTGGAACGGCTAAATCTATAAAGGAATCTTTCCATCCCATAATATTGCAGGATTTCTGAAAACGGGCAATTAGCTTTTTGAGCTTTATTTTGAAGCAAATCCCGTATAGAAGCTTGTAAGTTTTTAATATCTTTTCTCAAAGCATAGCCTCCAGTATTGGTTTTATTATATTATCAACACGGCAAATCTTAGCATATTGCATAATTTCTTTCGGCTTTATATTCTTTTCCTTAATTGCTGCTTTAATGGCTTCCCTAACAATGTTCATACCGATTTTATTACGGAATTTACAACAGTCGGCAAGCGTTTTGGCAAGATTGTAAATCTTAATCTTATAACCTTCTATTTTATATTCCTCAACTCCTGCTTCGTATGATTTAGAATCAAAACGGTAAAACCTCACGGGAGGATACTCAATCTTATAAGTGTGAGAACCTCTCAGGATAGCCATATCAATATGTTCGGGAATTTCCGTTGTTGCTTCATAAAAAGAAAGAGCAGAAAGAAGACAAACGACTCCCCGCGGAGCCTGAAGAGATGCATTAATAATATCGGGATTAGTCGTTGGAGCATAATTATCCAGCCTGTAAAGCCCCCTGGCAACCTTTTCAATCTTTTTTTCTTTTTCAAGGGCAACAAGCGAATCAGAATGAAATCCGGCATTCAGGACAGATGAAAATCTGGCAGTTCCGCCATTATCCCGGAAAAACTTTATTAGTTTTTGTGTTTTATTTTGCATATATACTTCGTATAATATCTATACACTTACAAACAAGTGTATATAATTCATACGAACCTGTCAATGTTTTTTTATCTTTTTCCCTCTTTCTGACCTATATGACTTATATGTCCTATTCTCTTCTCCGTTCTCCGTTACCATCTACACCATCTAAACTGCCTATACTAACTACACTATCTGTCCCCCATCTCCCCTAAACGAATACGTCGTCTCATTCGAGAAAAACAAAAACACACTCAAAAACCTCGGCTCAAGCCCCTCATCTATAAAGATACTCGTCTCCCCGCGTCCACGCATACTCCTCCCGTAGAATATTTTCAACTCGTAATTCCCGTCCGACAGGATAGAATTCCGTTTCTTCGTGAAGAAGGCGTTTTCCCCGCCGTACTTTTCGACCTCATTTGAATAAAAGAGATTATCAAAGACTTTCATATCCTTATCTGAAGGTTTGCAGTAAAAAACTAATATGTGTGCAACATCTTCGGGAGTACCGTTTTTATAAACACGTGAGTCCCACTTCAGGTAAAGCTGGTTCCCTTCGTATTTCAGGTTTTTCGGAACATTGTGGGGTTCGTATATTTTACCTTCGTAGATGGGATTCATACAGGAAAGGTCTACCCAGTTATCTTCCGAGATGGGAAGTTTTTTATTCGGAATGGAATCGTATAAGAAACCTATGTTTTGTCTTATAAAAGAATTATGTTCCAGCATTTGGTAGTTGTGTTTTTTCCAGTATTTACGGAATT
>JAQTXJ010000034.1 GCA_028688815.1 bacterium
TGCTAATTTTAAGAATTCTCTTCTTGTAACTTTTTTCATTTTTCCTCCAAGTTTATGTAATTAATGTAGTATATTTTTAATATTCTAAATATAAAAAGTCAAGATAATTATCCTGTATTTGCTTTACAGAGGTAGAACTTATCGCTTATTTTTAGTGGAAGAAATTAAATCATAAAATTTCCCAAAACTGTAACTTGTGGAAACAACATATCAAAATCTCTATTTAACTAGAATCAGAAAAAAAGAACTCTCTAGTTAATAAACAGTAATATTTTTGATTTTTTACATAAAATTTGACAATAAGAGGTTTCATATTAGAATAAAATAATGTTTGATATTGGGTTTTCGGAACTAGTAGTTATCCTGATTATAGCATTGTTTGTGTTTGGCCCACAAAAATTGCCGCAAATCGCAAGGTTTATAGCAAAAGCTATAAATAAACTGAAATATGAAACGGATAACGTTAAAAAAATTATAGAGAAAGAAGTTATGGAAGATAATTTAATTAAAGCAAATAAAAACCATAATCCGGATTTTAATGTTTATGAAAGATTAAATAAAGAAAAAGGTGTAAAAAAGGAAAACAATGGTAAGAAGAAAAAAACAGAACAGAGAAAGAAAAAATTAAAAGTCGATAACACATCTAAAGCGGTTACAAACAAACCCGGGAAAAAGGCAAATGGAAAGTAAATAGAAGAGCAAAGAGTCCTAGAATAGAAGATAAAAGGAATGGCAAGAAAAGATAAGTCTGTGAGCTTTTTTTCACATCTTGAAGAACTGCGCAAGAGGCTAATTTTTTGTATAATAACAATTGTAATTACTTCTGTTGTGGCTTATAACCAGACGACAAATATATTAAAGCATCTATCCCAGCCTTTAGGCAATTTGTATTTTTTATCTCCGGTAGAGGCTTTTATTGCAAGGATGAAGATAACCCTGTTTTGCGGGCTTTACATTGCTTTGCCGGTTGTGTTTTATCAGATATGGAGGTTTATAGAAACGGGACTTCATAGTAATGAAAGACGAAATATATTTTCACTTGTGGTATTTTCTTTTTTGTTATTTACTTTAGGTGGAATATTTGCGTATTTTGTGATGTTGCCAATAGGGTTGAAGTTTTTATTAAGCTGTGGAACTGCAACATTACAACCAATAATATCAGTAGAGAAGTATATAACTTTTGTGGTCAGTTTGGTTCTGAGTTTTGGTTTAGTTTTTCAATTGCCAATAATTATATTTTTTCTAACTCAGATAGGTATTGTGAATCCTAAGGTGTTATTCAAACAGCAAAGATACGCGATTCTGATAATATTTATAGTTGCGGCAATTTTAACTCCACCGGATGTATTCAGTCAATGTTTAATGGCAATACCATTATTGATTTTATATGAATTTAGCATTCTAATATCGGTTTTTGCGGTTAAAAGAAGAAATAGGGGGAAAGATGGGTAAAATAGGAGTAGGAGAATTATTACTAATACTCGCAATTGTGCTTCTTTTATTCGGTGCGAATAAAATACCACAGATAGCGAAATCTCTAGGTCAGGGAATAAAAGAATTTAAGAAGGCGAATAAAGGGGAAGAAGAGGAGCTTAAGAATAAGACAAAAGGGGGAGGAAAAATTAAATAATACATTTTAGGCTTGAGAAGATATAAATTATCTACCCAAATGCTTCAAAATGGAATGCCTTTCTTGAAGTACTTTTTGTAATGTATATTCAAGGGGGAAAGAGTACTATTTGAAAGAAGAATTACATATTATCATTGCTTGTTCTATGTCATCTTTTACAAAGGTGTCTACGGCTTGAATAATTGTGGGAACTATTTCGTTTAATGCTTTGAGTTCGGTTTTTGAGAATTTGGACAGTACAAAATCAGCAGCGTCATATTTTTTGGGGCCTATGCCAATCCTGAGACGTGGAAAATCGTCAGTTTCCAAATGATAAATGATAGATTCCAATCCTTTATGCCCACCGCTTGAGCCTTTGCGTTTTAATCTTGCCGTTCCGAATGGGATTTCAAAATCATCTACTATTACGAGAAAATTGGAATTGGGAATGTTATATTTTTGTATGATTTGTTTTGCAATTATCCCACTTTCATTGACATAAGATAGGGGTTTTACGAGAAAACATTCTGTGGTTTCGCCGATGAGCCAGTTGGTTTTTAATTTCAATTTAACACTGTAATATTCGGATAATTTATCTATGAACGAGGAACCTATATTATGTCTTGTGGATGTATATTCTTTCCCGGGGTTACCTATACCAAAGACAACTTTAGTCTTCAATCTTAAATCTGACAAATCTTTTTATCAGAATGTTTTCACGAAATTTGGAGATATTTTCTTTGATAAAATCTTCTACGGTTATTTCAGCGTTTTTTAAGAAAGGCTGTTCCAGTAAACAATTGTCTTTGTAAAATTTTTCTAGTTTGCCTTCAGCTATTTTATCCAGAATCTTTTCAGGCTTGCCCGATTGTTTTGCTTCTTCTTTATAGATTTCTATTTCGTGCGCAATTTCTTCTTTGGGAACTTCGTTCCTTGAAACCCAACGTGGTTCTGTTGCAGCTATTTGCATGGCTATGTCATGGGCAAGTTGTTTGAACTCCGGAGTTCGGGAAGTAAAATCAGTTTCGCTTCTAACTTCGACAAGGACACCAAGTCTTGAACCAAAATGTATGTAAGATTCAATAAGCCCTTCACCAGTATCTCTTCCCATTTTAGATTCAGCTTTAGCTATTCCTTTTTTTCTGAGAAGGTCCGTTGCCTTAGCGAGATCGTTACCACACTCCACAAGCGCATTTTTACAATCCATCATGCCTGCGCCTGTTTGGTTTTTTAAATCCTGAATTAAACTAATACTTGGTTTTTCCACTGTTTTCTTTTATTGCTCTTCCTGCAAGAACGGCATCTGCAAGAATTTGGGTTATTAGTGTTACAGACCTTACTGCATCATCATTTGCAGGTATAGGATAATTTATTGGGTCCGGGTTGACATTTGTATCTACTATAGCTACAACTGGGATATTAAGTATCAGAGCTTCCTGAAGGGCTATCTTATCAAATTTTGGGTCTGCAATAAATATGATAGACGGTAATCTACTCATATCAAGGACACCGTCTAAGAATTTATGCATTTTTTCCATTTTTCGTTCCATATCAAGAATTTCTTTTTTCTTGAATTTAGTCCAGAGATCGGCAGCTTTATCCGCTTCAAGTTTTTTTAACTTATCAACGCTTTTTCGTATGGTAACGAAATTTGTAAGTGTACCACCAAGCCATCTTTGAGTACAGAAAAGAGAGTTACATCTTAAAGCTTCTTCTTTTATGACATCGGCTACTTGAGATTTGGTTCCAACAAACATAATTAGTGAATCGGTAGAAGCGACATCTCTTACTACATCATAAGCCTTATTCAAGAGTTCCAGAGTTTTATCTGGATCAATTATATGAATACCTTTTCTTTCACCGAAAATATAAGGTTTCATCTTTGGGTCCCAGTGAGAAGTCCGGTGCCCGAGATGCATACCAGCTTCAAGAATATCTTTAACGCTTAACGTTTTGTCCATTGGAATGCCTTCCTTGCTTTAGCTAATCCATACTTGCGGCGCTCTTTTTCACGAGCATCACAGGTCAGGAAACCATAAGGTTTTAATACTTTTCTTAGTTCAGGATAAGATTTTATTATTGCTCTTGCAATAGCGAGTTTTAGCGCGTCTGCTTGCCCTCTAACTCCGCCGCCTCTAACATAAGCAATTATATCAAACTGTTTATCTTTTATCTGTTGTAAAGGCGCCAAAATTGTTTTTATTAAATCTTCACGACAGAAGTATTCTTTAAGTTGTTTGTTGTTGACTTTTATTTCTCCTTTACCATTAGTTAATTTAACAAGAGCGCTGGCTTCTTTCCTTCTACCGGCAGCTTTGGAATATTCCATAAGTTATACCTCCAACTTGACAGGTTTCTGGGTCTTGTGAGGATGTTCCGAGCCTGTATAAACTTTTAATCTTTTCAATCTTTTTGCGTTTAGTTTGTTTTTAGGCATCATACCGTGAACAGCGTGAAAGATTATACGTTCAGGATGTGATTCCATTTCTTTTGCATAAAGCGTTTGTGTGAGTCCGCCTCTCCAACCCGAATAACGGGTATATATTTTCTTGTTTTCTTTGCCTCCGGTAACTTTTATTTTATCTATATTGACACATATAACAAAGTCACCTTCATCTTTGTGAGGTTCATAAGTTGGTCTGTGTTTGCCCATCAAAACATTAGCTATCTTTGTTGCAAACCTGCCTAAAACCTTACCTTCAACATCTACTATCCACCATTTTCTGTCCATAATGAGAGCTAACATAAATAAATAAACTATTTTTGTCAAGACTTTTTATCTAAATGCTAAAATGTTTTAGACATAGTGGTGATGAATACTAAAAAATATTAATATTCTTGAATTTAGAGTTACAGTATATTTTATAAACAATAGATTGGCGATTAATTCGGTACTGTTTTTATTCTAAATGGGTGTCTTTTAATATTTATCAATAGTTGTCTGATGATTAGCATCATTTATAAAAATACAAGGAAAGAAATTTATAAAATCACTGTTTCTTTTTAGAAAAAATTTTCCCCATAGTTGGGCCTGTGTAAATTTCAAACTATAACTATACTATAATAATAAGTATAAGCATTTGTTCTGATTGTGAGTAAGAGAATAATAAATGTTTTTATTAATAAAATAAATATAATTAATAACTAAACTAAAATTATGTAACTTATGTGCTATTAGTTTGTTTGCATAGAGTTTTAAATTATAGCAGCAATCAAAAAATATACAGTAAATACCTTTGTTCTGTCTGCGTTAAAGATATTTAAGAATAAAAATGTGTGTAGGAATTGTGAAAAAATGTATTTTGGTAGACTTTAGAGTATAATAACTTTGTGATTTGGAATTATAAAATATGTATCTTTATACTAATTCCTCTATCTATTAAATAAAGCTGACATTTCAGCTTAATAATTAATGTTAATATTCTGAAATAGTAATCACAAAAATAAAAAACTTGTTGACAAATATTGATTTGTTATTTACCCTCACAGACTATATGGGAATGACTGATCCGATTGGCGATATGTTAACTCGCATAAGAAATGCTATAAATGCAAAGCAGAGCGAGGTAATTATGCCTTCTTCAATAATGAAACTCGGTGTTGCAGATGTTCTTAAAAGGGAAGGGTATATAAAAGATTATAATTTTGAGGCGTCAAAACCTAAAAATTTCATACATATATATCTTAAGAATGTTCCCGTTATTCAAGAAATAAAAAGAGTAAGTAAACCGGGGTGTAGGATGTATAGTTCAGCTGAAAAGTTGCCTCGTGTAAGGGATGGATTAGGAATTGCAATACTTTCTACGTCGCGAGGCATATTATCTTCTCGCGAAGCTAAAAACTTGAAAATCGGTGGCGAAGTTTTGGCTTATATTTGGTAATATAAAAATGTCAAGAATAGGTAAACTTCCAATTTTAATTCCAGAAAGCGTAAAAGTTCAGATGGATAACAATAAAATTAAAATTGAAGGCAGCAAAGGGAAACTCGAATATAATGTACCATCAAACATAAAAGTGAATATAGAAAATAATTATGTGAAACTTAATTTGATCGAAGAAAATAAGCTCTATGAACCTATTTTTGGGACTACAAGAGCACTTCTTAATAATATGTTCATAGGGGTAAGTAAGGGGTATCAAAAAGCATTGGTAATTGTTGGACAGGGGTACCGCGCAAAAATGGATGGAGAAAAATTAGTTTTACAGATGGGTTTTGCGAATCCTATTGAATATATGCCAGCTGAAGGTATAAAAATAACTGTCCCTGACCCACAGAAAATTATTATTACTGGTATAGATAAGGAATTAGTAGGCAATATAGCAGCAACTATAAAAGCATATAAACCACCCGATCATTATAAAGGTCAGGGTATAATTTACGAAGGCGAATACGTTCGTAAAAAACCTGGAAAGAAAGCAGCGGGTTCAGGAGCTTATGGAAGCACGAAATCGTAGGCATAAAAGATTAAGATATAAATTGGTAGGCACGCCGGAGCGTCCTAGGTTGTCAGTTTATAGAAGTTCAAAATATATTTATGGGCAAATAATAGATGATACTGCAGGGCATACGCTAGCCTATATAAGTTCTGCAGTTTTAAAAGAAGGAACCAAAAAACTTAAAAGTAAAGAATGTGGTAAACTTATTGCTCAACTTGCACTGTCTAAAGGGATCAAAAAAGTTGTTTTTGACAGGGGTGGTTATCAATTTCATGGTAGAATAAGTGAATTTGCCATAGGCGCAAGAGAAGGCGGATTAGAATTTTAGTAGGAGAAATATGAAAGATACAAGGAATAATGATACTTCAGGTTTAGAAAAACGTACAATAAGTATAAAAAGAGTTACGAAGACTACAAAAGGTGGAAAAAGACTTAGATTCCAGTCTTGTTGCGCGGTTGGAGATTGTCAATCTCGTGTTGGAGTTGGACTTGGAAAAGCTCAAGAAGTAGCAAGTGCAGTTAACAAAGCTGAAATCAGAGGTGAAAAAAATATGATAGAAGTTAAACAAAGGGAAGGTACTATTCCACATAGTGTTTATGGGAAATGTGGAGCTTCTAAAATTTTTATGAGACCAGCTTCACCGGGGACTGGTATTATTGCATGTGGTTCTGCTCGAGCTATACTTGAATTAGGCGGAATAAGAAATGTGCTTACAAAAGCATTTGGCTCACATAATTCAGTAAATCTTGCAAAAGCTACAATAGATGCTCTTTTAAAATTAAGAACTTCTGAAGAAGTGGCTACTTTAAGGGGAATATGGAAAAAACAATAAATATAAAAATTACTCAAATAAAAAGTGTAATAGGTAGTACTAAAAGGAAAAAGGGAACAGTTAAAGCTCTTGGGTTAAGACGAATAAGGCATTCGGTAATTCATAAACTTACTCCTGAAATTGAGGGCATGGTAAATCACGTAAAAGAGTTGATAAACGTGGAATTAGTTAAATGAACTAATTGAGGAAGGTAGGTTGAAAAATTACAACCTATTTCTAAAAGAAATTGCTGAAAAAGAAGGAATTTCACTTTTTGGTGTCTGTAAAATTGAAGGACTTAAAGATTTATTCCATCAGGAGATAAAAGAAAATTTGTCATCTCTTTCTTATGCTATTTCTGTGGGATATAGGTTATCTAACGGAGTTCTTTCAACGATAAAAGATGCTCCAAGTTTGCTTTATAAACATCATTACAAGAGTATAAATTGGTTACTTGACCAAGCTGTGGAAAAAATTGCAGGTGTGATTCAAAAGGAAAGGAAGATGGCTGTTGCTATTCCTGCCTCACAAATAGTTGATTGGGACAAACAAACTGGCCATTTATCTCATATACTTATTGGACAAAAATGTGGGATGGGATGGATTGGACGTTCCGGAACGCTTGTAAATGCGAAATATGGAGCACAGGTAAGATATGCGACTGTTTTAACTGATATACAATTGGAAGTAGATAGTCCTGTAGATGGAAATTGTGGAGATTGTAAGAAATGTATAGAAGCTTGTCCTGCAGGGGCAATAAGTGAAAAGGGATATGATAAAAAAAAATGTATGGAAAAAATAAAGGAGTTTACTCGTATAAAAGGAATTGGGGTTGGCATATGTGGTATATGCATTAAAGCTTGTGTTCCAAATTAATGGAGAGAGATAATTATGTTTGATAGATTTGCAAGTAGAGGATTAGGAATAGATTTAGGAACTGCTACTACATTGGTGTTTATCCCCGGTAAAGGCATTGTTCTTAATGAACCTACGGTAGTAGCTTTTGATGTGAAATCAAAACATGTTATTGCAGTTGGAAAAGAGGCTAAACAAATGCTTGGTAGGACACCTGATACTATAAGAGCTATAAGACCAATGAGAGACGGAGTAATTGCTAATTTTGAAGCAGTAGAAGAACTTTTGAAACAATTTATTATGAGAGTTAAAGTGAGTGGTCTTTTTGCGAAACCTCGTGTGGTTGTTGCTGTTCCTTCCGGAACAACTGATGTTGAAAGGCGGGCAGTGCGAGATTCTGTAGAACATGCGGGTGCATCTGAAGCATGGTTGGTTTTAGAACCCGTTGCGTCTGCTATAGGTGCTGGGTTGGAAATTGATTCATCATTTGGCAATATGATAATTGATATAGGTGGTGGAACTACAGAAATAGCTGTAATTGCTCTCTCGAATATTGTATGTAATGAATCAATAAGAGTAGCTGGGGACGAAATGAATCTTGCTGTAGTAGACCATTTAAAAAAGAAATATAACTTGTTAATAGGAGAATCTACGGGGGAAGCTATAAAGATAGAAATAGGATCTGCTGCATTATCAAAAGAAGAAAAAAGCATGGAAGTTAGGGGAAGAGATGCTATTGGAGGATTACCAAAAGCTATTAAGATTAATTCTAAAGAAATTCGCGAAGCATTACAAGCACCAATCACTGAAATTATTCGGGCGATTAAATTAGCACTAGAAAAAACACCCCCGGAACTTTCTTCTGATATTATAGAGCAGGGAATTACATTGACTGGAGGTGGTTCATTGCTAAATGGTTTAGGAGGACTTATTTCTAAAGAAACCGGGCTTATAGTAAAAACCGTAGACAATCCAATTGAATGTGTCGTTAAAGGTACAGGAAAAGTGCTTGAAAAATTTGAAAAATATAGAGACATCTTAGTTTAATATTTTAAGTAAAAGTAAAATTCCATAAAAAATGAAAAATAGAATTGGGTTAATTATAGTGACTTTTGTTTCTATAATTTTAATTATAACGGGAAGAACTGAAAATGGAATACAATTGCAATTGAAATTAAGTGGTATTTTTGCCCCTCTGGAGTCATGTACCGCTTTTTTTTTTAATACCTTTAGAATAAGACAGGAAAATAAAATTCTTAAACAAAAAGTAGTTGAGTTATCAACAGAAAATCAGATTCTTAATAGTTATAAATCTGAAAATGCTCAATTACGAAAACTTCTTGATTTTAGCCAGCAAATACCGTATCTTGTGGTTCCTGCAAATATAATAAATAGAGAATTAGATCCCATATCTGAAGTTTGTGGAATTAATAAAGGTGTTTCGGATGGGGTGAAAATCGGATTACCTGTTATAACCGAGGATGGTATCTATGGTAAAATTGTAGAGATTCAATCCAATAAAGCGTTGGTTCAAACTTTGTTTAACTTTAATTTCAGGGTAAGTGGAATGGATATAAGAAGTGGAGTTCAAGGAATTGTAAGGTGGGAAAAAGGGAAAGGGTGCATATTAGAACATGTTCCGGTAAATTTCGATATAAAAGCAGGGGATGAAATTATTTCTTCCGGTATTGGTAGCATATTCCCAAAAGGATTAAATATTGGGAAAGTTAAAGAAGTGACTATAGATCCAAGCAAACTTTTTTATTATATTACTTTAGATCCTGCTTGTAAATTTGCGAAAGTTACTAATGTTTTTGTTCTAAAGGAAACAGCTTTGACTGCAAATGTTTCCGACGATTCTTTGTTAGTTAATACACTGGGTTGGAAAGTTATAAAAACAGTGCCGGATAGTATATATAATAAATCTTCGGATACTGTATATAGTAAACCTAAAGATATTGATAAAAGTTCTTTAAATGATATGGGTAATATTAATCAAGAAGATGAAGAAATAATAGAGTAATTTTAACACTAACAGGCAAAAATGATAAAATTAATTGTATCAACCTTTTTGTTTTTTATAATGCAAATTACGATAGTTAATAATATTGCTATATTTCACATTACACCTGATATTGTTTTGATTGTTATCCTTTATATTGCTTTGTTTTATGGAGAAATAGGAATGTGGATAGGATTTGGAATAGGCATTTTTTTAGATCTTTATAATTTTTCACTAGGATGCAATGCGTTAATGCTTTCTTTGATTGGGTATGGAGCTAAAGAATTATCAGGTAGAATTTATAGAGATGCTCCTTTATTATGGGGGATACTAATTATTACTAGTTCAGTAATAAAAAATATAATTATATTTATAATGCAAAAAGAATTATCATTTCAGCTTATAATTACATATATTTTACCCGAAGCCATATATACTACGGTTGTAGGAATAATTTTATTTTACATATTTAAGAATTATTTGTTTATGAGAAATACTTATAATAGATAAGGTTGAAAAAAATTATGTTGAAATCTAAAAAGATTTGACAAAAACAACATGTTAAATAAAGATAGTATAAATATAGATTTCAGGGGGTGATAAGGACAAATAAAAATATAGTTTATAAAATATAGTAACGATTTTTTTAGGGGGAAAAATGAGGAAATGTTTCATTCTTCTGATGATATTGACTTTAGGAGTAAATGTGTTTGCTATAAATACAAACCTGAAAATGCAAGGGGTATTAAGAAAGAGTATTAAAAGTTGTGATTATACTAAGTGTTCTCTAGATCCAATACCTTTTAGTGCTTTTTCGGAAGATTTTGAAGGTGGATCAGTAGGTTGGGAAGCAGGCTTTGTTGGAAATCTTGTCCCTACAACATGGCATACTGATACTTTTCAGGCTTATGGCGGAAGTGGAAAATCCTGGTGGATGGGAGGAACTCCTTCTATAAAAGGATATGATAATTTGTGGTATCAAGTATTAACTTCACCGAAAATAGTATTGCCAGCTACAGGTCTTACTTTTACATTTAAGATGAATAGACATGTGGAAGGTACAGCAGGAGCAGAAGCACCATATAACGGTTGGGACGGCTGTAATGTTCGTATTTCATCGGATAATGGCGATACATGGACAGTGTTGACAAATCCAACGCCTGCGTATAATTCTACAAGTATGTATAGTTTTGGTCTTGCACATGGAGAAGGTGCTAATATTCCCGGTTGGGGAGGCTCTTCCAATGGTTGGGTAGATGCAAGTTTTGATATCTCTGCTTATGCAAATGATACTGTTATGATTAGTTGGGTGTTTGCATCAGATCCTGGACTTTGTACTGTGGATAGTGTAGGTCTTTTTGGTTGGCAAGTAGATAGTATTAATGTAGCAAATGTATTTACAAATGATGGCGAAGATACTACGGGATTCTCCTATGGCAGTGGAGCTCACTTAATAGATGATAGATGGGCGTTGACAGATAGTTTTTATCATAGCCCTACGCACAGTTATCATTGTATTCAGGATTCTAACACGAACCATGCCCTTTTATCCCCTTCTATAAGTATTCCAGATACCGGACAATCGTTCCTTTCTTATTATGTCTGGTGCGATATGCCTGATTACGATGGAAGTGGTGGTGATACACTGGAAGATTATTACTGGATAGATGTTTCTACAGATGGTGGTATATTATGGAACGGGTTTGCTTATGATTATGCCGCTAATGGTTCAGATTCTGGTTGGGTAAAAAGAGATACCGGGCTTATACAGGGAAACACAAAAGCTTTAGACCTTAGCCAGTATGCAGGGCAAACAATCAGACTTAGATGGGTTGTTTTTACGGATAATAATGATGATGGTGGAAAGGGAACGGGTTTGTATATTGATGATATTAATATTGATACGCTTGGCATAGAAGAAAGCAACAAGCCGACAATATCAACATATAGTTTGTCAAATTGTTTACCTAATCCATTTACGAGAAATACGGAAATAAAGTATTTTGTTCCTACGAACTCTTTTATTACAGTTAAAATCTTTAACCTATCTGGACAAGAAGTGACCAGCCTTGTGAATAAAGAACAGAATTCAGGTTCATATGCGATTAATTGGAATGGTAAAGATAAAAATGGTAAATTGCTTCCAACAGGTATGTATTTATACCAGTTAAAATCGGGTAGTTTTTCCGAAACAAAGAAGATGGTATTAATGAAATAGCAATAGAAAACGGCTAAGATTATTAAAAATGAGGGTGCTTTTTAGCACCCTCATTTTTTTCTTGACTTTTTTAAAAAAAATACTAAATACAACCATACTATGGAAATAAAAGAAATTAACGAAAAAGTTCAGCAAGAGAGCGTATTTTTAAGCACGCTTTATGCTGAAATAGGTAAAGTAATAGTTGGTCAGAAATATTTTATTGATAGGTTATTGATTGCGCTTCTTGGGGATGGACATATTTTAGTTGAAGGAGTGCCTGGGCTTGCCAAAACTCTATCTGTATCAACACTTTGTGATTGCATTGAAACTAAATTTCAACGTATTCAATTTACTCCTGACTTATTGCCTGCAGATTTAATCGGAACTCTTGTATACAACCCTCGGGAAACAAATTTTTCAGTTAAAAAAGGACCTATTTTCAGTAATCTTATTCTTGCAGATGAAATAAACAGAGCTCCTGCCAAAGTTCAATCTGCTCTTCTTGAGTCTATGCAGGAAAGACAGGTTACAATTAGCGAAGAGACTTACAAATTAGAACAACCGTTTATGGTACTTGCAACACAAAATCCAATAGAACAGGAAGGGACTTATCCTTTACCTGAAGCTCAGGTGGATAGATTTATGTTAAAAGTAAAAATAGGATATCCTACGAAAGAGGAAGAATTGGAAATAATAGAAAGAATGACAAGTAAAGAAAAACCCAAGGCGAATAAAGTAATAGGTGTAAAAGAAATATTTCATGCAAGGGAAGTAATGCAAGAAATATATGTAGATAAAAAAGTAAAAGAATATATTGTTAATTTAATATTTGCTACTCGAGAACCGGATAAATATGGCGCAAAAGACCTTAAAGGATTAATAGCTTATGGAGCATCTCCTCGCGCATCTATTTATCTTACGATTGCTTCAAAAGCTAATGCGTTCCTGCATGGGAGAGGATATATCACACCCGAAGATGTTAAAGCTGTAGGATATGACGTGTTAAGGCATAGGATTATTTTCACTTACGAGGCAGAAGCAGAAAACATAACAACGGATGATATAGTAAAAAGATTATTTGAAGAAGTGGAAGTCCCATAGTTCCTTTCCCTCTCCGTCGGAGGACGGGTAAGTCCGACTTAAACGGACTGAAGTTTAATATTCAAAATGCTTTCAGAAGAAGTAATCAGAAAAATTAGGAAAATAGAAATCCGCTCGAGACGAACAGTTACCGATGTATTTGCAGGTGAGTACAAAAGTGTTTTTAAAGGCAAGGGAATGGAATTCCTTGAGGTACGAGAATATTTCCCCGGTGACGACATAAGAACAATTGACTGGAATGTTACTGCAAGAACAGGAACTCCTTATGTGAAAAAATTTGCAGAGGAAAGGGAACTTACCCTGATGATACTTCTTGATGCTTCAGCTTCTTTTGATTTCGGGACAAAAAGCAGGATAAAAAGAGAATTGGCAGCAGAAATAGGAGGCGTGCTTGCTTTCTGCAGTCTTAGAAATAATGATAAGCTTAGCCTTGCCGTTTTTACGGATAAAATAGAAAAATTTATTCCTCCTGCTAAAGGAACATCCCACGTGCTTACTACAATAAAAGAAATTCTATATTTTAAACCGGAAAATAAAAAAACAGATATGAAGTTGGCTCTTGAATATATTTCCCGGGTTATGGCAAAAAGATTTATTCTCTTTATTATCTCTGATTTTTTGACTCCGGGATATGAACAAGCACTTAAAATAGTGAGTAAAAAGCAGGATGTAGTCCCAATAAGAATATTAGACCCTTTAGAGATTGAACTTCCTCCTGCAGGGGTGTTGGAATTTGAAGATCCGGAGTCTATGCAAAATATTGTTGTAGACACATCTGACTCCCAATTCAGAAAAAACTTTATCCTTAAAAGAAAAGAGAAATCGGAAAAAGTAAGGTCTTTCTTTAAAAATTCAGGTATTGATTGTATTGATATAAGAACAAATGAAGATTATATAAAACCTCTTATTAAGTTTTTTGCAATGAGAGCAAGAAGAATTAGATGAAATTTGCCGAACCGGGATTATTTATTTTGTTGTTTTTGCCGCTAATTATTTTCTTTACTTATCTATTTTATATAAAAAGGCGAAAACAAATTAAATCCAAATTAGGAGATTTTGAGTTAGTGGAAAAAATGTGTTCGTCTGTCAGTTATAACGCGCAATCTCTAAAAATATTCTTTATAATTTTAAGTTGTTTGTTATTGGTTTTTGCTGCTTGTAGACCACAATGGGGAACAAAGTTGCAGGAAATTAAAAGGAAAGGTCTTGATATTATGTTTGTTCTTGACTTATCAAAATCTATGTTGGCTCAGGATATTCCTCCATCAAGATTAGAATACGCAAAATTAGAAATCTCAAATTTTATAGATAAATTAAAAGGGGATAGGGTTGGGATATGTGGGTTTGCAGGACGAGCATTTATTTATTGCCCGCTAACTCTTGATTATTCAGTCGCAAAACTATTTCTTGATATGCTTAATCCTGATGCTATCCCTACTCCGGGGACTAAAATTGGAGATGCTGTCATAAAAGTAAAAGAATCTTTTACGAATGATAATGCATCTAATTCTAAGTATAAAATAGCTATTCTTATTACAGATGGAGAAGATATTGATTCTGACTGGCATTCTGCCGTTCAGGAAGCACTTAAATCAGGGTTCAGGATCTATACTGTTGGGATAGGTACTCCCGAGGGGGAACCAATTCCAATTAAAGATGAAAATGGGAATATATCCGGTTATAAAAAAGATCCTGAAGGAAAAGTTGTAATGAGTAAACTTAATGAACCTATACTTGAAAACATTGCTATACTTACTGGAGCTGGTTATTCAAGAGGTGGGCTGGATAAAGTATATCAAGCATTATCACATCTTGAAAGAAGAGAACTTACCGATAAGTTTGAGACACAGTATCAGGATAAATTTCAATGGTTTTTGTTCCCGGCAATAGTCTTGCTTATTGTGGGCTTTGTAATCCCTGAAAGGAAAAAGAATGCTTAATTTATTGTTACTTGTCGTTCCTATGCTTTTTGGCTCTCCTCGAGATCTAAATGAACACGGTAATAAACTATATAATAAAAAGGACTATGGCGGAGCGCTGGAAAAATATAAATCTGCCCAAGTGAAAGATCCAAGACTTATGATAATAGACTATAATATGGGTTGTGCAAGATATAAGGTAGATTCTTTAGAATATGCTATGACACTATTTACAAAAATTATGGCTTCGCTTGAAAGTAAGGAACTAAAAGAAAAAGCTTGTTATAATATTGGCAATACTTTATTTAAATCGGGGAATTTGGAGTTGGCAATAGAGTCGTATAAACAAGCTTTAAGAATGAATCCGGATGACAAAGATGCAAAAATAAATCTGGAATTTGCACAAAAAATGCTAGAACAACAGAAACAGCAGCAAAAAGATAAAAAAGATCAGGATAAGCAAAATCAGGACAAACAGAATCAAGATAAAAAACAAAATCAACAGCAAAAGGATCAACAAAACAAGCAAGATAAAGATAAACAGAAACAACAGCAGGAACAACAAAATCAGGAAGAACAAAAACAAAATGCTCAAAACATTCTTAAAAGCTTAGAGCAAGATGAAAAGGATGCTAAACAAAAGAGTCAACAGAAAAATGCTAAGGTTGGACAGATTCAAATCCTTAAAGACTGGTAAATAAAGAAATGACAGGATTAACAGGATTAAAAAAATAAAATCCAGTTTTTCTTTAATTTCTTTTGTTTTTCGGGATAAGAATTTTGTGCTTTTGTGTCTTTGTGGCAAGTTGTGGGTTTTGAATTAAAAATGAAGATATTGAAATTTTGTATTTATTTAACGATATTGCCTTTAACTCTTGGCGCTCAAAATATAGATTTTACTGCCTCCTGTGATAGAACACAGGTTGCATTAGGGGAAACTTTTACTCTTGAAGTCAAAGTTAATGGAAATGTATCCAATCCTCCGGAACCAAAATTACCACAAATGAGTGATTTTGACGTTGTTTCTAGCAGTAGAGGGCAAAGTGTTTTAATCAATAATGGAAAAGTATCTTCTTCTATATCTTTTAATTATACATTATCCCCAACAAAAGTGGGGAAGTTTAGTATAGGTCCATGCACTATGAATTATAAAGGGAAAACCATACAAACCCAGCCTATTGATATCGAAGTGGTAAAATCATCTTCTCCATCCCAACAGTCTTCCGCATCCTCTTATGTTCCAAACCTGCCAAGAAAAGGAACCGGGCAAAAAGATGTTTTTGCTACGCTTACAATTAATAAGAATAAAGCTTATGTAAACGAGCAGTTGATTTTAAGCGTTAAGATTTATCAATACATAGAGTTTTCTTCTCCTGCATATACTCCACCTTCTACAACTTTAGGAATGGATCTTTTGGGGCAATCACGTAATTACGAGACTGTCGATGGAAAACGCTACCTTGTAACGGAGATAAAATATGCATTATTTCCGATGTCAGCGGGAACTTATAAGATAGAACCGGCTTCTCTAAGATACGAGATAGGTGATTTCTTTAGTTTCCCATTTGGAAGTGAGACAAGAGTTGCTAAAACTAATCCTTTAGAAGTTACAGTTTTAAATCTTCCATCAAAAGGTAAACCGGATGATTACTCAGGTGCCATTGGAAAGTTTCAGATGTCATGTAAATTAGATAATATGCAGATAAAACAATGGGAACCTGCTACTTTATCTATTACGATTAGTGGAGAAGGGAATATAAAATCCATAGAAACGCCTAAATTGCCGGAATTACCTGATTTTAAGGTTTATTGTTCCGGTTCGGATGTAAAATCAAATACTAATAAAGACAAAATTGCAGGACAAAAAGTTTTTAAAATTATCCTTGTGCCTCAAAAAGAAGGTAAATTTGAAATACCTCCTGTAATTTTCTCTTATTTTGACCCTTCTGTTGGCGAATATAAAACACTGACTACAGGTAATCTATTCCTTAGTGTAAGTGCCGGGACAAAGTCACAGACTTATGTTGCATCACCGGATGGACAACCCGTTGAAGTAGTAGGGCAAGATATTCAATATATAAAAACAGAATTGAATCTTAATAAAGAAGATAATTATTTTTATAAGAATAAAATATTTCTTTTTATTCAGATTTTGCCATTGCTTGCTCTTTTAATTGCTTTTATGTCTGCTAAACAAAAAGAAAGGCTTTTGACGGACAAAGCTTATGCTCGTGCGGTAGATGCAGATAAAACAAGAAAAAAAGGGCTTGCTAAGTGTCAGAAGACTCTAACAAAAGGAATATCTAAAGAATTCTACGATGAAGTTCATAAAATTTTAATCGGGTACATAAGCGGTAAGTTAAATATGCCGGCACCTGCTCTTACAACAGATGTAGCTATGAATAGATTGAAAGAGAAAAATATTGACGAAGACCTACTGAAAAGATTCCATAATCTACTTTCTACCTGTGAACTTGCAAAATTCGGACTTGGAGAATTGAAAAATGAAGAGATGAATAAGAATTATAAGGAACTAACCGAACTATTAACAGAATTTTCAAAAAAATTATAATCATGAAGATATTATTTTTACTTTGGTTGTCTGTCAATTCAAATACCGGAGTTCTTACAGAAGCTAATAATTTTTATAATGCAGGACAATATGAAGCTTCTATAGAAAAATATGAGACCTTAATTAATAAGGGCATAATAAATCATACGATATATTATAATCTTGGAAATTGTTATTTTAAGCTTGGCAAGTATGGAAATGCTATCTATTTTTATAAAAAGGCGAAAAGACTTGCTCCAGACGACCGGGATATTAATTTTAATCTTGATTTTGCACGTTCAAGGCGTGCGGATAACATAAAAACATCCCAATATCCTAAATTTATTACTTCTTTTGTAGATTTTTTTACATCTTTGAATGTTAATTTTCTTGTACTACTTACTTCTATATTATATTTCCTGCTTGCAATTATGATTATTATGTCTTTGTTTAAGACTCGATTCCCGGTTAAAAATTATATATTGGGGTTATTTGCAGCTTTATTTGTTGTTCTGGTTGTTTTTATTATAAATTTTAAAATGGTAAATTTACGGGAAGGTGTACTTATAGATAGCGTTGCAGAAGTAAGAAGCGGACCATCGGAAGATTATACACTAATATTTACGATTCATGAAGGAATGGAAATGAAAATATTAGATGAGCAAATCCGACCAACAACAGGTGGACAGGAAAGCTGGTTAAAAATAACTTTGCCTGGCGGACTTGAAGGATGGCTACTTGCAGATAAGGTTAAAAAATTATGATAACACTTCTTTTTATACTAATTTCTTCGGTTAATGTTAATACAACTGTAGATAAGAATGAAATATTCGTCGGAGATCGTATTAAATACCAGATAGATATACAGAAAAAACAGTCAATAAAACTTGATACTACGGGATTACCTAAAATAGGATATCCTATTAAAGTTACAATCTGTCCTGTTGATACAGATACTTTCTCTACAAAGATAATAAGTAGCAATTTTGAAATAATAGACAGAAAAATATCTGAAGATAAAAAATCGGTTAAAATTATTTTTACTCTTACGAGCTTTAAAGCAGGGAATGATACTATACCTGAATTAACGATAAAATATAAAGATAATACAGGGAATAAATCCGAATTTGTTACTAAAGTAATACCTGTTAACGTTAAAAGTATATTGCCTGCGAATATTCAGGATATAAAAGACATTAAACCCCCGGAATCAATACCAAGAAATTGGGGAATGATACTTTTAATCTTATTGATTATAGGTATTTTGGGGACTGCAGGATGGATATTATATAAAAAAAGACGTAGGGAAACAGAAACGGCTGAAATATCATCAAGACCGCCTTATGATTTAGCAGTAGAGCGTCTTAACTCCTTGAAATTAGACAAAAATAATATAAAAAAGTATTATATCGAACTTTCGGATATCATAAGACAGTATATTGAAGGGATATATAATATTTCTGCGCCTACCGAAACTACCTTTGAGCTTTACAGAGAATTAAGAAAAATAAAAATAAAATATGAAATTATTGAATATATAAAAAGTTTTTTAGATAACTGTGATATGGTAAAATTTGCTAAATATGTGCCTTCTATGGAAATAATAGAAAAAAATTATCTGGATGCAAAGGAAATTTTAAGCAGGACTAAACCTGAGGAAAAGATTGTTATATCAGAGAATGCAGGTAAAAATGGAGGTCGATAAATGTTTCATTTTGCTTCTCCATATTGGTTGTTAGGGGTACTCGCGCTTCCTTTGATATTCTGGTGGCACCTTAAGAAAAAGCATTCAGCTATGAGATTTACTTCCGTTGACTCTTTTGCAGGTCTAAAAGAATCTTTTAGAATAAAACTTTATAAAATCTTGCCATTTATTGAGGCCTTTACAATCGGCGTATTATTAATAGGACTTGCGCGCCCTCAAATCGGAAAAACTTATGAAGAAGTTGCGACAAAAGGTATAGATATAATGTTGGTTATGGATATTTCTTCTACTATGACATTTATTGATTTCCCTCTTGATTATAGCGTGGATAAAATTAGAGGAATATTAAATAGTGGACATCCGGAAAAATTTGTTCGGCTTCAAATCGCAAAAGATGCTGCTAAAGATTTTATTAACGGTAGAAAAGGAGATAGAATCGGGTTGGTTTTATTTTCTCAACAGGCACTTACACAATGTCCTTTAACTCTTGATTATAACATACTTTTAAAACTCCTTGATGAAGCAAAATTCGGAATGATTGAAGATGGGACTGCTATCGGTATGGGTATTGCAACTGCAGTTAACAGGCTAAAAGATTCTGATGGGAAAAGTAAAATTATTATTCTTCTAACTGATGGAATAAATAACACCGGTAAAATAGACCCTATAACCGCAGCCCTACTCGCTAAAACAATGGGAGTTAAAATATATACTATAGGTGCGGGAAACAAGGGAATAAGCGTAGGATTGCGTGAAACAAACTTTGGCATGCAGTATGCTCAGGTAACAGATCAGTTAGATGAAGAACAATTGCAAAAAATTGCCGACATTACAGGTGGATTATATTTCCGGGCGGATTCTCCGGACGCGCTAAAAGGTATTTATAAAACTATAGATAAATTAGAAAAAATAGATATAAAAATGAAAAGATATACCCTCTATAAAGAAATATATAAATACTTCGTATATATTGGATTATTAAGCTTGTTATTATATATTTCTTTGATTTTTGTAGTAGTAGCAAAAATTCCTTAAATATAAATTAAGAAGTAAAAGCTTTAAATATCTATAGAAGTTATTAATTGACAAAAATAAAACCCCAAGTATTAATTAAAAAATTTAAATTACGACCATATTATGTGGAGATGCAGGAAAAGGAGGTAGATATGAGAAAAGGGAGATTTAATGTAGCAAAAGCTACATTAGTAGGATTTGTAAGTTTGTTTTTCATTGGCAGGCTTTTTGCTAATGATATTACAAGACCAGATGGAAGTACGGATATAGGTAAATTAAATACTTTTCTTAAGCAGAAAGGTGCAGGATGGGTTGCAGGAGAAAATAAATTTTCCAAAATGACTCAAGAAGAAAGAAAATATTACCTTGGTGCATTAACATCTAATGAACAAATTCCCGAAAAAGAAGTAAAACAGGTCAAAACATTACCTACTTATTTTAACTGGAAAAATAAGGATGGCGTTAACTGGGTAAGCCCTGTAAAAGACCAGGGGCAATGCGGAAGTTGCTGGGCATTTTCCGCTGTTGGTGTAGTAGAAGCATTAATAAATATAGGGGAAAATAACCCTATGCTCAATTATGATTTATCAGAACAAACATTAGTTACATGCTCAGGCGCCGGGAGTTGTGGCGGAGGCTATGTTGATAAGGCACTTAGTTTTATCCAGAGCACAGGTCTTCCTCTGGAGAGTTGTGACCCTTATTCGGCTGCTGATGATGGATGTAGCAGATGTGCTGACTGGGCATCTCAGGTTAAGAAAATTAGTGGTTACAAAAGCGTTTCGGGTGCTAATATTAAGACTGTTTTATTAGAAAACCCGCTTTCTGTTACTATGCAAGTTTATGAAGATTTTTGGTATTATTCAGGTGGAATATATTCATACCAATATGGTGGTGCTGCAGGTCAGCATGCTGTTGTGCTTATTGGATGGGATGATGCCAATTCTTGCTGGATAGCAAAAAATTCATGGGGCACAGGTTGGGGAGAGGGTGGTTATTTTAGGATAGCATATGCTAATGACGCAGCGTTTCCGGGGTCACCTATTGATGCAGATTATGCCCTTATTGCTCTTACCGCACCTAATGGCGGAGAAACTATCATAAAAGGTGATACATATACTATAAGATGGTTTAATGTAACCGGGGATGTAAAAATAGACCTATATAAGGGTGGTGTATTTAACAGCACAATAGTAAACAGTGTGTCAAATACCGGAGTTTATAGTTGGGTTGTTCCTACAAGTTTAGGCACGGGAGCGGATTATAAAATAAGAGTAAGTCGTGTATCTAACGCTTCTGTTTATGATGAGAGCGACAATTACTTTACTATTACTGTTCCAAATGTTGTGGTTACTACTCCTAATGGTGGCGAAAGCTGGGTAGCAGGAAGTCCGTATACCATAAAATGGACAAGCGTTGGAGTTAGTAGTGTGAATATAGGCCTATACAAGGGTGGAGTTTTGAATAGTACTATAGCAAGTAATGTTGGAAGTACCGGTTCATACTATTGGAATATCCCTGCATCTCAGGCTTTGGGTACGGATTACAAAATAAGAATAACAAGTACTACTAATTCTTCTATTTTAGATGAAAGCAATAGCTACTTTTCGATTACCGGACCGGCTCTTACGGTTACTGCTCCAAATGGTGGAGAAAATTGGGCAACGGGCAGTACTTGTGCTATAAAATGGTCAACTTCCGGAGTAAGTGGTAATGTAAAAATAGATCTATATAAAGCGGGAGTTCTGAATAAAACCATAATAAGCAGTACTTCTAATTCCGGGACATATAGCTGGGCTATACCTACGACACAGACACTGGGAACGGATTATAAAGTACGAGTAACAAGTGTTTCTAATACTTCTATCTGGGATGAAAGTAATAGTAATTTTATTATTAGCGTTCCAAATATTACTGTTGTTACACCAAATGGTGGAGAAAACTGGACGCAGGGATCTGTTAATGCCATTAAATGGTCAACAGCTGGGGTGACCGGCAATATAAAGATAGAGTTGTATAAAGCCGGGGTATTTAAACTTTCGATAACGGGCAGTACCGGAAATACCGGAACATACAATTGGACTATACCTACAGCTCAAGCAATAGGAACAGACTATAAGATAAAAATAACAAGCGTGTCCAATACAGCTATCTCAGACCAAAGCAATAACAATTTTTCAATTTCAGCTCCGACAATAACAGTTGTTACGCCTAATGGTGGAGAAAGTTGGACAAGAGGAACGGTTAATGCTGTAAAGTGGACAACCGTTGGTTTAAGTGGTTATGTAAAGATAGATTTATACAAAGCAGGAGTCTTTAAAAACACTATAATTAATAGTGTTTCTAACACCGGGACATATAACTGGACTATACCTACAGCTCAAGTAGTAGGGGCAGATTACAAGATAAAGATAACAAGTTCTTCCAATACTACTGTTTCCGATCAGAGCAATAATAACTTCAGTATTGTTGCAGCGGCAAAAGCAAATATGCCAAAAGTTATAAGTGAATACAAGCTTTATCAATCTTCTCCGAATCCCGCTAAAGGACAGGTTTTAATTAGTTATCAGGTGCCTGTAAAGACTAATGTAAGTTTAAAAATCTATGATAGAAGTGGTAGACTGGTAAAGACGCTTATAAATGAAGAAAAAACGATGGGATACTATGAAGTAAATTGGAATAGAAAAGATGATGCGGGTAATGTGTTGCCTCAAGGAGTTTATCTCTATAGGCTTGAAACAAAAGGCTTTAGAACGGCAAAAGAATTGATTTTATAAAAATTCAAAAATCAGGTTCAGATTGTACCTAGTTTGTATCAGTCTGAATCTGGTTTTTATTTTCAGCGAATAAAACTCTAGAAGCATATATAAATATTTGAAATAGAAGTTTTTGTTTTTATAATCCCAATTTATAATGGAATAAATTTTTTACTTGCAAAGTAACAATTTTTGAGACATAATCCTATTTTGTGCGCCTGTAGCTCAACTGGATAGAGTGGTGGACTTCGAATCCAAAGGTTGGGGGTTCAAATCCCTCCAGGCGCGGGAAACTTATATATAAAATGAAACTATTTGCTCCTTATCTGGCTAATTATAAAACCAAACTTTTTATTTGTTTTACGTTTATGATGCTTTTTGCACTTGTATCAGGGTTTTCTATCTCCTTATTGTCTCCATTTTTAAATGCAATTTTTTATAATAAACCTGTACTACCGGATGCTCATTATGATTTATTAGTTAAGTTTAACGCCTGGGTTTTAGGAGAATCTAAACTCTCTGCACTTATAAAAATACAGGTAATGTTGGTTTTAGTTTTCTTCTCAAAAGGGATTTTTAGCTATATTAATAGATATTTAGGGGTATCAGTAGAAGAAAATATAACTAAAGATATAAGAAATAAAACATATTCTCATTTAGAAAAACTATCTCTTGATTATTTTCATGGTACAAAAACAGGTGTAATAATTTCAAGGTTAACCAACGATATATCCAAGATTCGCGATTCAATCAAAGACGGAATGCTTGCGTATTTTAGACAATTATTGCTTATTTTTGTTTTTCTATGTTTTGCTGCCTATATATCATGGCATCTTATGTTGATAAGTATCATAATTTTCCCTTTATTTGGGTATGTTTTGAATAAACTTGCCAAAAAATTAAGAGAAAAAAGCAATAACGTTCAGGAAGATATGGGGAAAATTATAAGTTTGCTTGGCGAAATTGTAGGCGGAATCAAAATAGTAAAAGCTTTTTTATCGGAACCCATTGAGAAAGCTAAGTTTTTCAAATCTACTCAAAGTTATCTCAAATCCGCTCTAAAATTTGAAAGAGTAGGTTTGATTGGAATTCCTTTGGCAGAAATGATAACGGCTATTGGTTCCTGTATAATAATAGGTTATGGGAGTTATGAAATCCTTGTTGTTAAAAGTCTTACTCCGGACAGATTTCTTGTTTTTCTTGCTTGTGCTTTATCAATTATGGAATCATTAAGGCAATTACCTATGGCAAATGTTAAGTTGCAGGAAGGAACTCAGGCCATAATAAGAATAAATAAAATTTTAGATATTAAACCCAGTATTACGGAAATATCCAATCCTATACATCTTGATTTTAACAAACAAATTAAGTTTCATAACGTGCAATTTAGCTATGAAGCATCCCAGATTGTATTAAGTGATATATCGCTAAAAATAGACAAAGGCGAAAATATCGCTCTCGTAGGCCCATCCGGGGCAGGGAAATCGACACTTACGGAATTATTACTTAGATTTTATGACCCGACAGAGGGTATTATTACAATTGACGATATAGATATTAAAAAGGTATATATTAAAGAATTGCGAAGTCTTATTGGGCTTGTTACCCAGGATCCTATCCTATTTAATGATACGGTGGCAAATAATATTGCTTATGGTTTTTCTTCAATAGACTATGATAGGGTTATTTCTTCCGCTAAACTTGCAAATGCAGATGAATTCATTAATAAGATGCCGCTAAAATATGATACTGTAATAGGGGAGAGGGGAATAAAATTATCAGGAGGAGAAAGGCAAAGACTGGCAATTGCTCGTGTACTTTATAAAAACCCACCGATTCTTATATTTGATGAAGCAACTTCCCA
>JAQTXJ010000121.1 GCA_028688815.1 bacterium
GGGAAAAAAGAATTTAATTTCCGCCTTTCCAATTACAGGATTGGGATAGATTTTAAACACACCTAAATCCGTTATGCTCGTTTCCTCAATACTTAATTTATGTAGTTTTATATTTAAGATTGTAGGTAGGTTATCAACGACTTCTACACTGTCAATCCTTGTCGTATCATAGCCTGTTTTTATTGCCTGAACCGTGTATTTATCTGGTGTTAATATCCGCCTGTATCTTCCATAAAGCGAGTCACTCATTCTTGGAGCGAGACTTTCGCTATATGCTTCAAGAATCCGCACTTCCGCAATAAGAGGCTCATCCGTGATAGAGTCGGTAATACAGCCCGTTATACCACTGCCGTGCACTCTATCCAATAAATAATATGCGCCCGGTAAATTCCTTGCTGCTATAGTATCTACTTTTTCAGCGGGTGGAGTAGAACTTTCTCCAACCTCTGTTGTGAACGAAATAGTTCCCTTTTTCCCGTAAAACCAGTTTCTTGCCATTCCCCCGGATTCTGCATTTCCCCAACCAAATACATAAGTCCCGTTTCCTGCTTCATTTACTATTGATTGAGCTATGTTTTTCGCTATCCCGCTTATGACAAAATGGTCAGGCGAAAAATTGCTGCCCCATTTCCAGGGATAGTAAACTACTTCAGAAGCACTGATGTTTGCAGAGTGATAACAAATGTCGAATACGAAATTCTCTTTGTCCGTAAGTTTTTTTATTGCTCTTGTCTCGTTCTCGGAAAATGGTGACGGTCCGCGATAGTTTTTTGAAGAAGAATCCGAACTGCCTGCCGTCTCCCATAGAAAATCATAATTTCGGTTCAAGTCAACCCCGTCAACCATATCGAATTGTCCATTATTATTGTTGTCTCTCGTGTTCCTTCTCCAGATAGTGTCAATCCCCGAAGTTACAATGTTATGTCCGTCGGGATTAACAATAGGGACAACCCAGATTTTAGTGCTGTCTATCCATTTCTTTATTGTAGAATCTATTGCATACTTTGAGACTAAATCATTTATCATATACATACAAATCTCTACGCCAAGAAGTTCTCCTGCATGATGAACGCCATTGTAAAGGACGGCAGGTTCATCTTCTTCCGAATTCGGATTATCGGAAATCTTGAGCGCAAATATTGGCAAACTGTCAGTTGCAGAAAATCCAATCGTATCCAGATGAGTTATTGCAGGATAAGTTTGAGTTATAACTTGAAGCTCGCTGTCTACTTCATTATAAGTATGATACCTGTCGGGAATAGCTATAAACCATAAAATTAAATATATAGCCATTTTTTAATTCAACATACTCAAAAGCAAATCTTTAAGTTCCGGATAATTCTCAATTTCTTTATAATACCCTAAAAGTCTTTCCCTGTCTTTATCCTGAAGCGTATATTTCTTAACTTTTTCGACAACTTCTTTAATTTTAGGTAAGTAATTGGAAATAATTGCATAATCTCTGCAGGCAATGCCGTTTAAGTATAACTCTAAAGAATCCAAATATTTTAACTCGCTAGTTTTAAAGTCTTTCTGAAGTTCATAAATATCAGCCTCTTCCTTAATAAGGTCTGCAATCCAAAAACATTTCTGCGCTTCTTCCGGAGTGTTTAATCCCAACAACTCTATTATGGATTCGGCAGGTAAAGAACTAATTGTTTTGGAATTTAATCCGAATAATTCTTGAAATGTCTCGTCAATTATGACTAAAGCTTCCCGGTGTTGGTTTGTCTCTTTTAATTTTAAAACTTTGGCAATTGCAATTGCTAACCTTTCTATCATTCTCAATATGTAATCTTCTTTAATCATAATTTAATTATTCAATCTAAATCATAAAACTCTATGATATATTTATCTCGAAAATAACAAAAGTCAACCCAAAATTATTTTGTTATTTCTTCTCTGCGATAATCCTTATCCGTTGATCTATATTATCTCTTTTCTTTTGTTAGTTTTATAATCCTGTTTATCAGCGTTCAATCCCTGCCCGCCGTAGGAGGGTTTATCTGCGGTTAAAAATTCTTTCTGTTTTTGTATTCTGTTGCAATAATTTATTATCTGTTCTTTCTTCTCAGCGTTCTCTCTTTTTGCTTTGCGTTCTCTACACGAGTTTATCTTTTTACGAAGCTCTTTCCGCCTTTGGTGGATTAGAGATTCGTATCTGGAGCGAAGAGAAAGGCTCTGTTTTTCTTTTACTATCCGTTCTCTGCGTCCTCTGCGACTCTGCGGTGAATATTTTTTCTTTTAGTTCTCTTTTTATTGACAACTGCCCTATGCTATACTACCCTATCAAAAAAAGGAGTCAAAATGTCTATTTTAGTCGTCGGTTCGGTAGCCCTTGATACAATCGAAACACCTTTCGGAAAACGTAAAGACATACTCGGCGGGTCTGCTACTTATTTCTCTTACAGCGCAAGCTTTTTTACCGGAGTAAAACTTGTTGCCGTTGTCGGTGACGATTTCCCCAAAAAACATATCAGTCTCCTTAAATCACGCGGAATCAACCTCGACGGGCTAAAAGTAATAAAAAATGGCAAAACTTTTCGTTGGAGCGGTTCTTATAAGTATGATATGAACGAAGCTACAACTCATTCTACCGACCTTAATGTTTTTGAAACTTTCAAACCTCAAATTCCCGAAAGCTACAAAAACAGCGAATATGTTCTTCTTGCAAACATTGATCCCGACCTCCAGTTGAACGTTTTATCGCAGGTAAAGAAACCCAAACTCATTGCCGCAGATTCAATGAATCTCTGGATAAATACAAAAAAATCTTCCTTAATGAAACTGCTGAAAAAAATAGACATATTTATTATCAATGAGGGAGAAGCGCGGTTATTCACGGGACAACCCAGTCTGATTAAAGCAGGAAGAATGATTCTCGGTTACGGTCCCAAACACGTTGTTGTAAAAAAAGGCGAACACGGATGCCTTCTCTTTTCTAAGAACGGTTTCTTTTCTGCTCCTGCGTATCCGCTTGAAAACATTTTTGACCCGACAGGTGCAGGTGATACCTTTGCAGGCGGGTTTATCGGGTATCTTGCCAAACTTAATAAAACACACACCGAACACGATTTGAGAAAAGCCGTAGTTTACGGAAGCGTAATGGCATCTTTCAACGTCGAGAGTTTTTCTCTTGAAAGACTGAAAAAACTCACCGATAAAGAAATTCAAGCCCGGTATAAACAATTCAAAGAATTCACTCACATAAAATAATCTTTTAATCTGTTTCTTTCTGTCATTCTGAGTGTAACGAAGAATCTATTTGTTGAGTAGGTAGGAGCATCTGCTCCTACAAGTAATCTTCAAATCTTTCTTCCCTTTGTATTTTTTTGTGTATCCTGTTAATCCTGTCTTGTTATCTTTTTACAGTTTATTTCTTTTAACCAAAAAACTTGGGTCTCTTGTCCTGCTAATCTGCGCCTGCTCGCCGGAGGAGGGTTAATCTGCGGTTAAAATTTCTGTATCCTATTTTTGTGTTTTCTGTTATCCGTGAAAATCCGTGGCAAAAAATATTATGTTGTTATTTGTTTTAATCTCGTGTAAATCGTGTGAAAATCTCGTGGTTACTCTTTTCTCTTTCTGTTATCCGTTTAATCTTTCTGTTTATCTGTGAAATCTGCGTCCAAAAAATTTCTGTTTTTTGTGTTTAGTCTGTATTTAAAGTTTTTTCTTGCAAAATCTCGGAATTATAAATAGGGTTAATAACTAAAAATGAGAAACCTCATATATGTGGTTTTTATTCTTTCCTTTTCCGGATGTGTCTCTTCATATAACTCATTGAAACAAAAAAATTTTGATTCCATCAAGAAATGCGCCTGCGTTAACATACTTAAAGACCCAAAAATCTCCTGCACTGTTAACACTCCCGTTAGTGTATTAGGAAGTGATTTAATAAACGCTCCGTCAACTTTTGCAGGTACCAATGATACTAAAAAAGAAATAACTAAATTACTGGATAATTTTAATATGGATAAATTATTTTCCTTTAAAATGTATGAATTGTTTTTTACGGAAGCTCATTTGCCATTGGTTTCTCCCGATAGTACGGATACCCTATCATGGATAAAAAAAATTAAGTCAGCTCCAGCGGAGGAAACTATTTATAATTACCCGTTCCAAAAAGGAAATGTTTATACTCCTTTTCTAAAAGAAAAATTTGATTGCGTATTGGAGACTATTATTACTTCATATGAATTAGAAAGAACAGTCCGTTATGAAATAGATAAAATAAAAGTAACTCCGAACATAAAATTTAAACTTACAGTTACTGCCCGGTTGGTTCGTATTAAGGATAGTAAAATTTTATGGACGACAAACGTTTATACGATATTGGATAATTCTTGCGAATACGATAAATTAATAGCAGATGGAGGCGTTGAATTACGAAAAGCGTTGGTAGAGACAGCTAATATTGCTGCTCATCAATTACTTGAAAAATTTTTAGGTGTGAAATAAATGAAAAACTTTTTAATAATTCCCTCGCTCTTTATTTTTTTAGTTGTCCCGATAAATGCGTTTTCTCAAAAAGATTCTACAACGATTTTGCAGGATTCTACGGGTGAGGCATTAATAAAATGTCCTGTCTGCAGTTATAAAAATAACAGTAAAAATATTTATTGTCAGGTATGTGGGATATTACTAAACTCGGAAGAGAAAAAAGATTCCTCAAAAAGTATTTTATCTGCTCAAAATATACTTAAAAATGATACGGTTTACAAGAAAGGGGAAAAATATATTGGATTTAAAATATATGCCCCTATGGAAAAAGAAGTTTTTATGCAATATGGAAATCCTTTGCCATGGACTTATGGATTTGGTGGAAGTATTAGTTTTGAAAAACTAAATGAACGTAGAATGGGATGGGGTTCCGAGGTAGGATATTATTTAACATCAAATAGTGTAATAGTAGCTGTTTATGATTCTGCCACAGAAAAAATACTCGGGTATGTTAATGCTGAATATGGATATTACGGTATGAAGGCAAATACTTATTATAAATGGAAAGGGATGAGAATGCCTTTCTGGGTGTCTGCAGGTTTACCTGTGTGGGTGGGAGATTGTTTTGTAAACATAGAAGAACTTAGAACATACGAAGAGCTATTTCTTGTGGGTATTGGCGGAGATGTGTCCGTAGGAGCAGACATTAATCCTAAAAATAAAGTTTTCCTCAGCCCCGAATTAAAAGTTCAATTAATTCCTTCTTTTTTTAGCGAAGAAGGAAAATTCCATAGAACTTTTTTATTAAGTATCCAGATGTTATTAGGTTTGAATTTTAAATTTTGAACTTATGTTTTAACATCAAACGTTTAAACCTTTTAGTTGGAGTTTCCGATGTAAGCAGGATTATCGCAGACTCTTGTCCCGATTTATACCACTTATCCGGCATTGCTGGGCAAACGTTCTTTGTTCCCTGCCGCCCTATCCAACGAATATATAAACGCCAGTATCTGTGCTACTACCGGGTATAACTCTTCCGGGATGTAATCCCCGATGTCGAGTTTCATCAACATAGAAATCAATTCCTTATCCTCATATATCGTAAT
>JAQTXJ010000035.1 GCA_028688815.1 bacterium
TGCAATTTAGCGGCGTTAAAATTATCAAAATTAATGTAGGAAACGAGCGGAACAGAGAAATTATTTGTAAAATTAAAATAGCAAGTAGTTTTTTCTTTCCCGAGGTCATAAAATATTTTTGTAAAATAGGAAAAGTCTCCAACCGCATCATTCCCGTATAACATCATTCCTAATTCAGTTGTCTGGGTATCTGAAAAGACCAGAGGTATGTGTATTTTAGGAAATAAAGTTTTTAGATTGTCGGAGTAGTTGCCTCTATAGATTTCATTATCATTTAAGGTAAATACGGGA
Source organism: bacterium (assembly GCA_028688815.1). Lineage (GTDB taxonomy): Bacteria > Hydrothermota > UBA3073 > JACQXS01 > JAQTXJ01 > JAQTXJ01. The sequence goes on from JAQTXJ010000035.1 coordinate 292, forward strand.
GGAACTGTAAATTGTGAGTCCGACATTGCAAATTCTTTGAGTTCTATTTTTTTGCGATAAATATCATTTCCATAAGAATTTAACCCAACAAAGAAAAGAGAACTATCTTTTTTGTTATATGCTGAAGAAGAAGCGAATCCATTTTGAGTAAGCCTGTATGTTTTCTTATTAGACAAGTCATAACAATAGATAGAGTATGTTTTTTTATAATTTGAAGTAAAAAAAAGTTTATTGTCATAGATGGAAAGTGAGCCCTGACAATAAGGAGTATGAATTAAAGGAGTAAACTCCTGAGTTTTTATATTTAAGGTATAAATATTAAAGTTCTGCCAGTCTTTACGGGCGGATACAAATATTCGACTACTGTCGGGGGGGTGTCTATTTGGCGCAAGTATTTCATCAACTAAAAATTCCGTATTGAAAAGTAGTTTTTTTGTTTTGGTACGTGTGTTATAAAGGTATATTTCTGAACCGAATTTTCCTTTTATATCTTTGGAATATAGAATATTATTATCTGCAAGGACATCAAAAGCTCTTATTTCATCGCCGATAATGGTTGTAGTTTTTCCCGTAGAAATATTTTTTTTATAAATGATGGAATAAAGTCCATAAGTTGAATAGCTTGAGTTAGCGTATCCTTTTTTGATTTCATTAAGCGCATAAAACAAATTTCCGTTATGAATTCTTATTGGCATTGAGAAGGGTGGAACCGAGGAAATAATCGTTTTTTCTTTGCCAGTGTTTAAATCTATTTCTATAATTTTATTTGACCAGTGTTCGTTAAAGGGTGCAGTTTTTGTGGCATATTTTTTTTGATAAAAGAGTTTATTATTATATATTACAGGGTAATTAATATACCACCCGAAGTTGGTTAGTTTTTCCCCTTCCATTGAGAAGTTTTTTGACTTTTCTTTTTCATGCTCGTACCAATTATTCCATAAAGTTGTTAGTGATTTCCCGTATATTCTTTTAGATGTCAAGTCTAACCCTAATGACGGTAAGACGGGGGAGACATAAGAGAGCAAAGAAGACCCGTAGGAATTAAAGAATTTAGCAAATTTATCTTCTCCATAGGTTTTGGATAAGTAATTAAAGAATTCGCTTCCATAAAGGTAAGGGGCTTCGCTGCTCGGGAATTCCGAGGGGGAGTATGTTGCTTTGATTATGGATGGAAAGTTATTATCTTTTATAGTTGCCCCGATGTAAGCATCAAAGAACCCATCGTTAAGGCGTCCGTTGTGTTCGGAAAATTGGGATTCGCTGTATACGGCAATTCCTTCATCTATCCATTCCGGGGAGAAAATATTTGGCGCCAAAAAAGTTCCATAAAAAGAAGTTAAGAAATTCGGAATTCCTGAGGTGTTAGTAAGGTGAAGCATATGAGTGTATTCGTGAACTCCGACATCAGCCCACCAGTTTTCCGTATATCCAAGAGAGCTGATGGATGGGGGATAAGTAAATAAATGAATATTAATAAATACGGGATTTGTTATCCCGTTTGTTAATGTTCCGACATCTTCGATTACTATTGGTATGTTAGTTCCATAATTCCCGGTGAGGCGTTGTATTTTAGGACGATAAAATTCAAGAGTCTTTAGAATCTCGAAAGTGTAGTCTTTATAACCATTTTTATATAGGATTGTAAAATTTCTGGTTTTAATGGTTTCCCAATTAGTCCTGCAAAACAGGGGAGAAGTAAAAATGAAACATCCCGCCGTGGCGGTGATAAAAATGCCGAACAGGGAGAGTTGAAATTTTTTTAAGAAATACATTGAATCAAGATAATTTTATGGGTAAGTGTCTGGATTTTTTATTAGAAAACAGATACCCCTGTAATTTTATGTGGTATTTTCCTACTGTGCCGGAGAGTGTTCCGTCAGTATTTTCTAACCATTGATAGGTTTTAGAGGCGTGATTTATTGCAATAATTATATGTATATTAGGTTCAGAAAAGGATTTTAAGTCTAATTTACTTGGTTCCGGAATTGCTCTTACATCTGCAAAATCAGTATGGGAATGGAAGTAGCCTACTATTTTATTTTTTGTTGAAAGAGCATCATTCATATTTTCTATAGTATCTTTTAATTTCTGTTCGGTATTTGTAATTATTGCCCATGTAAACTTACGGACAGCTTCTTGCTGGGGAATTGCATATTTTACGTGGCAAATATTTCCTTCTGCGCTACTTGTGCTTATTAATATTCCGATTACTTCTTTTCTATATACTTCCATAGCGGAAGTGACCATATGGAAAAAAGCCGATTCGCTGAGAATGATTTCATTGTATACGATACTCATTTTATTAGGTACATTATTTTTTTCGTAGATGTAAATTCCATAGTTTTTAATATATAGAAATAAATTCCTGCAGATGCTTTTTTACCTGAATTATCTTTTCCATCCCATACAATAGTATAATAACCTGCATTCTGTGATTTATTCAGGAGAGTTATTATTTTTTGGCCGGATGAGTTGTAGATATTGATAGTTACATTAGCATTAATAGGTAGTCCGTATTCTATTGTTGTTGAATTTATAAACGGGTTTGGGTAATTATTGGAAATGAAAAACGTTTTTGGTGTAGCAATAGAAGTATCCTGAATCTCTACAGAATTGATAGTAATTTGCCATATTGTCGAGTAGGGTGACCATCTTCCCGTATTATTACCTGCTTTTACCTGCCAAAGATGAGTAGTTTTTGATAGAGCAGTGGAAGTAAAGGCTGTATCAGAAATTTCTGTGCTGTCAGAATCTATTTTAATCCTGTATTTTGTTGCTCCTGTTGATTTGTGCCATATAAAAGATGGTGTTGAATCATTTGTTGTGTTGCCTGAATCTGGGGCTATTAAAGTGGGCATTTCCGGGGATACGGTTATTTTAACAGTGTCAGATTTTGATACATTAAGGTCGGTTACCGTTAATATGTAATTAGTATTTACTGAAGGGGACGCTTTTGGAGTTTTTATTGTTGGATTGGATAACCCTGTTGAGGGTGTCCAGTTATATGTATAATTATTAGGAGCCGTTTTTGAGTAATCGGGGGCGCCGCCTGTAATTGTTGGGCTAAGAGTGATAGAATCTCCCGACAATATTGAAGTATCTTTCCCGGCATTTACTAATAGACCGGTATAAGTAGCCTGGCAGTAAAAATATCCGAGACTGCACTGTCCGTATTTTATTCTAAAATACCCATTTTCACCCCATGTAGGACTCCATGAGTTTTTTACATTAAAGCAAGAATCTTTATTGTTCCATCCGGTCAGGACGACAATGTGTGCCCCTAGTACTGTCCCTGTTAAATGGTTATAAATTCCTGATGTGTAAGAAATAAAATCTTGATAAATGTTCATATAAGAACTTATTGGACCGGATGAGAGGGCAGTTTGAAGTTTGGATATGTTTATATTACTTGCTCCGCTTCCCGCCTGTCCTTTAGAATATGTTGTAATTTTTCTTGTTTGAGATAACCAATCCGTGCATCTGTCGCAGATACCGTTACAGGCAGTGTATGGGTCACAGGATTCAAGAGGAATCCCGGTGGATTTTATAAAAAGAAGAGAAGTCTCATCATTACCGCCGGCGCAATCTCCGCAGCTAGTGCAACAGTCGGTAACAAGAGTTTGTTCCGCAAGGTCAAGGTCAATATCCGGATTATTTTCCCCGATATTTGTAGCTGCTTCCGCTACTCCGACAGCTCCAAAAGCCCAGCAACTTCCACAAACACTTCCCTGGTCTTTGACGGGAGACATCCAATCTTTCCCGCCTTTAGTGTGCCAATCGAAGGAATCGGATAACGCGAGAGGGGAGACGAAAGGTTTTTGGATTGTAGAATCGGTTGGTTGGTGCATTCCCTGAAATAGGTTATTGCGTTTTTCATCAGAAAGCATAAATATTTTGTTTAAACCTGCGGTCCAGTGAGCGTTGTTATCTATTATGGCTTTACGAATGTTTCTAAGTTCATCAAATCTTTTAAATGCCAAAAGTTTTAGTTCATTATCGGTAGTTGTTTCGCTTACATATTGTGTTTTAGAGTTTTTATAAGAAAAAATGGCGGAGTTCGTTATTTCTATAATATTTTTATTGAACGCACCTTGTATTAGTATGGAAATCGTAAATTTATCGGATTGATTTATCTTTTCTAACAGTGAAGGATTTAGGGTAATATTGCCATCAGAGATATTCTTTTCTGATAAAGCAGTTAAAAATTCATTATTCAGGTAGATACATCCAATTGGTTCTTTTAGCAGGGGTTGTGGAAAATATAAAGTTGTTCCAGACTGTTCTGTGACCAATGAGAATGGTTCAGAAAAGAGAATGACTGAAAATAAGAGTAGAAATAAACTAGTCATAAATTTGGATTTAATATTCATAGTTTGCTCCTTTGTTCCTTTTTTAAAGTATAATTTATTATAGTGTATTATAGTGACTATAGGTTACAAAAAATTCAATGTCAAATGTTTTTATGGGATAAAGGTTTGAGTTAAAAATAGTTTTAATTAGAATTTTTTAAGAGCGGTAAGTTTTAAAAACGGGTTATCATTTTTAAAACCTATTTGTATGTCTACATCCTTTATCCAGGATAGTTTTTTATTATTTTCTTGCGCAATAGAATACGCATCTGCCATATTCCAGATATGCAATCCTATTGCGGTTGCAAATAAAGCTATTGTTCCTGTTGTTTTTATAACGGATGTGTTTGATGCTTTATCTTGAATAAATTGTAGTTTTTTACTACTGAATTCGCTATTTATTATCCAGCTATATTTTTGTAATTCTATCCCAGATAGTGAAACAGCTAACATAAGGCATCCTATTTCCGAAGAAAGATAAAGGATACCTCTTTTATATTGTCTGCAATAAATTTGTCCGAGTCCCGGGCAGTTCAAAGATAGTAATCCTGCAGTTAAAGGCTCTTTTGAAGATGTGTGGACTTTGTTATCGGTGGAATTTGTTGCAATTTTAATCAAATCTTCCTGTTTTAGCGGTATATTTGTTAATGTAGGATTATCTCCCAGAAGGAGATTTGTTAAAAAGAAGTTTATTACTACAATCATTATAATCTTTTTCATTTTATATTTTCTCCTTTCAAAGAGGGTATATAGCAAACATTGTGTCAATAATTGAGGGGTGTCTGTTAATGGCCTAGAATAAAGGGGATTGACGAGAAAACAAATATTACTAAAGAGGTTTTTTTAAGTTATTCCGTATCAAAAGTGATACAAACATTGTGTCAAATTTTTATAGGGGTTAATGGGGAGATTAAAAGACTTTAGAGATTATTTTGCATATATTTTCTAAAAAATCTTTATCTTCCTTTGTAAAAGAGGAAGTGGTGTGTGAGTCAATATCAAGTTCGCCTACTATTTTATTATCCTTGAAAATGGGAACGACTATTTCGGACTTTACATTTATGCTACAAGAGAGATAATTAGTTTCTTTCGAGACATCCTGAACGACAAAAGTTTCTTTTCTTTCTGCTGCTTGTCCGCATATACCTTTACCAAATGGTATTTTTGTATGTTCGGTTGGGGCTCCTATATAAGGACCAAGAATGAGTTCCGGTTTTGAGTTTTCCGCAATATAAAATCCGACCCAATTATAATGAGGAATATTATCTTTAAGTAATTTACAAATATCTTTAAGTTTTCCGTCTCTTTCTAAATTGTTGTCAACAATTACTGTTATTTTATCAACAAGGTGACTAAAGTTTTGCATTTCTTTTTAATTCTTTCCAGAGTTTGAATATTTTTCTTATGTGTGGGATAGTGATTGATCCGCCGACTATTAGTCCTATAGAAATGGCTTCTTCAAGTTCATTATCGGTGATACCTTTTTCGTAGCATTGAATTGTATGATATTTAATACAATCATCGCATCTCAATACAAGTGAAGAAACAAGCCCAATAAGTTCTTTAGTTTTCTCGGAAAGTTTACCTTTACGATATACTTGAGAATCAAGGCTGAAAAACCTTTTCATACTTAATCCGCTGTATTCTAGTACAGTGTTATTAAGTTCTTTGCGTTCTTTGTTGAAAGTATTAATTGGTTTGCCGGTCATTAAACCTATTTTTAGATATTCTGAACTATGTATTTAATTCTTAGTGCCAAATAAAGAAAAAAGGTTATTATATAAGTACTTCTTTATCTTTATAGTTGCCGCATTTCTGGCATCTTCTATGTGGCAATACTAGAGTCCCGCATTTTGGGCAAGCGATAAGTTGAGTTGGTTTACTTTTCCAGTTTGTTCTTCTATCTCTGCCTCTTGTTTTAGTGACTCTCCGTCTTGGTGCACCCATTTTTTTACCTCCTAATTAAAATTAATGCAATACTTATAACCTACAAATGATTTTTGTCAATTTCTAAAATAAAATTATAAAAACATTTAAAAGCTATTTTGACTATGGATAGATTATAAATCTTTTCAACAGTTAACGGTTATATTATCTATAAGCCTTGTTTTCCCATACCATACAGCTACTGCAATTAAACATTCGCCTTTAAGTGTTTTGGGTTGTTGTAGATTGTTTTTGTTTATAATTTCTATGTAATCTATTTTTAAACTATTCTCTGACGGGGAGGAATGTGTCATTTTTGTTAATATTCCATCTTTTATAAATTTTTTTAGTTTTGGAATATTGCGTTCTCCTTTATTAATTTTATTTGCTGTTTCTCTAAGAGTCTTATAGATAATTGAGGCATTTTGTTTTTGCTTGTCAGTGAGATACTTATTTCTGGAACTCATAGCGAGTCCATTTGGTTCTCTTATTATCTGTCCTGTTATAATTTTTGTTGGAAAATTAAGATCTTTTATCATTTTTTTTAGAATAACTACTTGTTGAGCATCCTTTTCGCCAAATACTGCAATATCCGGACTAACAATATTAAATAATTTAGCTACAATTGTACAAACGCCTTTGAAATGGGTAGGTCTTGATTTGCCGCATAGTTTATTTGAAAAATCAGGGACATCTATGTATGTTCCATATCCTTTGGGATACATTTCCTTGTCCGTTGGTGCAAATAGTATGTCTATTTTTTTTTCGGATAGGAGTTCTAAATCCTTAGTAAGAGTTCTTGGGTATTTATTGAAATCTTCTTTGGGTCCAAATTGTGTTGGATTAACGAATATACTTACTACTACAAATCGACTATGTTTTTTAGCAATATCTATGAGTGAAATATGCCCTTTATGTAAAGCTCCCATAGTAGGGACGAATCCTATAGAGATATTTTTCTTGTGAATCTCTTTAGATATTTCTTGCATTTCAGAAATTTTGCTAATTACTTTCATTGTTGAAGTAGGGTGTCCCATTATTGTTTTTATTTTGAATCTCTGAAAATGATGACTTTATTTACATTGCTTTGTGGAGTTAAGTCTCCGTCAACTTTAGTAAAATAAATGCCGGAGTTATATTTTGATACATCAAACTCTGCAGTATAAGCTCCTTTTATTTTTTTACCTTGAGATTGTTTAATTATTTGCCTTCCTGTTATATCATATAAAGATATTGAATAATTTCCTGTTTTGGAGACGATATACCGTACGGTAAGTTTTTTATGCACAGGATTAGGCGATATGATAATTTTAGTTTGAGAAATTTCTTCAATAGCTGATTTTTTCCCAATAAGTTTTGCGTAAATATCCCATCCTTGAAGTCTTCTGTTGTCCATCCAAGTAAAAGCTATAAGTTCATTGTTAGCAGCAATATTTCTTCCGCTTTTCCCCCAACGTTGATTAGAAGCGTGAAAAGGAGTTTCATTGACTACGAAGTTGTTATCTATAAAATTACCTGTGCTATCCAGTATTTGTGCCATTATTTGCATATTTACATTTTTTGAACTTGTCCAACTAACTATGAAATTTCCGGATTCCGGAATTACCGTTATGGCAGGAAACCTTTGTAGAGAAGAATCGAAATCCTGATTTATTCTAAAATTAGAACCTATTGGTAATGCACTTGAATCAAGTCTCTGGCAATAAATATCTGCATTACCGTTTCTATAATCTTCCCACACGACTATAAATTCACCATTTTCTTTTAAAACTACAGATGGATTATATTGCTGAACGGCGAATGCTGCGTCATCATTTATTATGAAATTTGTTCCTATTTTTTGTCCGAGCGAATCAAATCTTTGTCCTTCTACATCAAAATGGACTTTATCTTGTAAGTATTCTTCTTCTTGCCATACAACTATGAATTCTCCATTCTTTTTCATACTTATATTTGGTAATATACTTTGAGTTCCCGTTACTTCATTAACTTTAAACAAAGTATCTATAGGCGTGCAATCTGCAGAATATTTTTGACCAAATATATCCGGGAATTTGTTATCTAAACGGAGATCTTCCCATACTACTACGAAATTACCTTTTACGTCCATTGCAATTTTAGGTTCACTGGATGCCATTGCAAAGCCTGCGGTTAAACAAATTACCTGAAACGGGACACTTATTGGATTTCCATTTGCATCATATTTTCTAGCGGATATAAACGTATCTGATTCTCTCCATACTACTATAAAAGCACCATTTGTATCTATTGCTACTGCAGGCATTGCGTTATTGTCGTAATGTGTACTATCATTTACTTTTATATTAGTGCCGATGGGGTTTCCGGTTTTATCATATCTTTGAGCAAATATATCACAATGATACCATTCTCGTCTATCTTCCCATACAATTACAAAATTACCATTTTCATTCATTGCAATTTGAGGCTGTATTTGCGGGCGCGTACCAGCTTCCGGGACTATATTTATATTATTCCCAATCGGATTATTTGCGTTATCATAAGTTTGTAACATAATATTAATATCTTCGCTGTCCGGTTTATCCTGCCATACAACTACCGATTGAATTTGAGTGCTATGTTTTTGAGTAACAATCATAGGCGCGGACGATAATAGTTCAGTATTTGGGTCATCTGATGGAGTATTGTTAACGAGTGTATTATTGCCAACGGGATTTCCATTGGAGTCATATTTTTGGATATAAGTATCAGTTGCGTTTTGTATTCTTCTATTGTCTGTCCATACTATGTTAAAATTGCCTGCACTGTCCACTCCTACAGAGGTAAGTTTTGTTAATGAATGCCAGCAACATTTACCTGTCGGATTAACACAGAAATTTGTTCCTACTAAACTCTTAGTTGGCTGATATCTTTGTCCCCATATTCTTGGATCGGAAAGTTTTATACGGTTATCTCTCCATACTATTACATTTTGGTTATTAAGATTGCTGTTTATAAAAGGGTACCATCCGAAAAAATTATTTGTTGTATCATCATTAATTTTAAAATTAGTATTAATTGGAGTTCCTGATGATGTATATCTTTGGCAAAATATATCTAATTCATTTTGTCTGGAATCGCCCCATACTACAGAAAAAGTATTTGGTCCATCGGGAGATATATGAGGAGTTCTTTGTCCTACTCTTGAACCATCATTGTTAACGAAGAAGTTACTGCCAACTTTAGTTCCGTTTAAGTTATATATTTGACAATAAATATCTCTATCTCTGGTAGTTCTATTTCGTTGGTCTGTCCATACTGCTGCAAATTTATTGTCTGGTAGGAATGCTACAGCCGGCTCATCCTGTGTTTCACCGCTGTTATCATCGTTTATGATAAAATTATTCCCTTGTGGTATAGCCTGGTTGTTGTATAATTGACCATAAATATTTGGTTCACCATCTCTAGTATCATTCCATACGATTACAAAATTGCCTATGCTGTCTGCCGATATGGATGGAGTATTTTGTGCTGATCCGCCGGAATCATCATTTACTCGAAATATAGAAGTTAGTGGGATCCCGTACGCGGTATATTTACAAGCATATATATCATAGTCGTTTCCATTCCTCATGTCTTCCCATGCTACTAGTATGTTGCCAGAATAGGATATTGCGATTGTTGGGCTGGATTGTTTGCAACCGCCACTTGTATCATTATTAACGAGAAAATCATTCTTAATATTCGATAATTGGCTAGTCTTTTCCTGAGGAACAACATTAAGATGTGAGAATATCATTTGTTCTGAAATTATAGCTTTGGCTAAAAAAGTGGCAAATAAAACAAAAACAATTGCTATTCCAGATATTAAATATTTTTTCATATTTCTCCTGTTATTATATTATTTGTGTGCCTTGTCAAAAGCTAGACGGATTATTTTTTTAGTGATATTAAGGTTGTTTATAGAAAATAAGTCAAATCTACAAAAATATATACCCGGTAGCACTGGTTGTCCAAAGTTGTCTTTTCCATCCCAGATTATCGGGTTAAATTCCGATTCAAAAGTAATTAAAGGAAACGACTTAACCAATTTTCCACTTATATTGTAAATTGCTATTTTTTGATTCGTATATTCGTTATCCGATATGTTTTTTCGATTAACTATCCCTGAATATTGAATAATGGTTTTATTATAGAATGGATTTGGCGAAATAGTTAATTTGAGTCTATCATGGCAGGATGTCGCTTCGCTCCATTTTTCTTCTATTCCTGCCGGTGTAAATAGGTTTGCATAAATATCGTAATCATCCCAAGTATTATTTCTGTTGTCTTGCCATACAGAAAGACAGTTGTTTCCAATTGAAATCAATTCAGGGAAGAATGCATCCTGGGGGGAATTAGAAATTAAAATATTATCATGAATTATTTTATTGTTTTCTACATATATAACGACCCATCTATTTCCATTCCAAACTACTTTTGGGGAATATAAATTATAATCTAATGTTTCTGCAAATAAAAAATTAGTTCCTACAATAAAGCCTGATGTATCAACGAATTGAGCGTAAATACTGTTGTAAGAACTACCGTTTCGATAATCAGACCATATAGTTAACCATTCTGTGCCGTTTGAAGCAACATCGGGGAAAAGCTGGTTATTATTTGCTCGACAGATTGGAAAATTACTATTCACAAGGATTCCCAGCGTATCTATAATTTGTCCCCAAATATCCGAGGTGTCTGAACGTTTATCTTCCCATATAACCAACCAACTTTTTTTATTTTCTGCCCATGTTAAGGCAGGTGCCAACTGTTCTTTTAGCGTTGTAGCTATGGGAATAGCAGTATCTATAAGTACTCCATTTAAATCTATCATTTGCCCATAGATGTTAAGATCATTGTTATTTCTAGAATCAGCCCATACTACAAGCCATTTACTGTTCCCAAAACTTATGGCAGGTTGTTGACTTTTATTATTTACTGTAGATATAGGTATTTCAGCGCCTATCAGGTTACCATTGCTATCTATTAATTGCCCATAAATATGAAAATTCCCATTTCCTATACCCTGTTCCCATACTACAAGATATGAAGTATTTCCCCATTGAACTACCGGTAAACGTTGGTCATAAGATTTATTGCATATAGAAAAGTTACTACCTATAAGGTTTCCTGAAAAATCTACAAATTGTGCCCAGATATCTGCATTAGAATTACGGTAATCTTGCCAAACGATAAGAATATTATTGTCCCCTTGCGATATATCTGGTGTAGATTGTTTGTTCTGTGCGTTTGAAATAATAAATTCATTAGCATAGAGTAAATAAGAAGAATTAAGTAATAAAAGAAATAAAAATAGAATATCTCGTCTCGTCGGTAAACGTTTAATCATTATTATTTGGCTGTTAATTCTTTTAATAATTTTAGTATAACTAATCCACCTTCACTATCTGCACATAACATATAATTATTTTTAACAACAATATCTCTTGCATAACCTGGAGTATCGTACCATCCTATTTCAACCGGATTAGCCGGTTTTGTTATATCTGCTACTCTTACTCCTTGATTCCCGCAGGCAATATATAAATAGGGGTCACCTACCGATACGTTCATAATACAGCCCGAAACAAGTAAGTTGCCTATCTCTGTAATGTTTGGTGTGTTGGATATATTCAATACTCTTATACCATTTTCTCCATCTGCTACATAACAATAATCACCAAAAATATCAAGTCCCCATGCATATCCATCAGTGATAAAATTTCCGACTTCTTTTGGATCGTTTGGATTGGTTATGTTTATAACTCTTATGCCACCCTTACCTGTGGCAAGATAACAATAGTTGCCGGATACGCATACATCCCAGACGGGTGTATTGGTTACATATTGAGATATTTTTATAGGACTAGAGGGATTAGAAATATCAAGGATTGCAAGTCCTCCAATATGTGCGGCTATATAAGCATAATTTCCTACAATTTTAACACCTCTGGAATATCCATCCGGTTTAATACCTCCGAGAAGATTAGATTTTGTGTCTATTTTATTATTAGATAGAGGAGAAGAATTTTTTTTGACATCTATAACCCATACTCCAGCTACATCATCCGCAATACAGACATAAAATTCTACGGCATTTATTGGTATCACATCTAATGCCCATGCAGCGCCTGGAGTATCATAAATACCTATAGTTTCTGGTTCCTCTATATTGCTTATATCTAAGATTTTTACACCATCTCTATAATTGGTTGAGAAAAGAGTAGTGCCTTTTATATTTAGCGCATAAGTTTGTCCTGGCGATTCATACCTGCTAATTAATTCTGGTTTAGATGGGTTTGTGATATCAAGAATATCCAATCCGTAGCGTAATTTTCCTACAAAAGCTAAAAAATGATTCAGGGAAACAGAATATATGTGAGAAGGAATTTTTATATCCCCAACCATTATTGGTTTTATAGGATTTGTTATATCTATAACTATTACCCCATAATCAGGGTTAGTAAGATATGCATACTTGCCAGAAATATCAACATTTATTGTAGGACCATAGTTAGGGGTTAATTCAGAAAAATAAGAAGTGAGAGTGGGCTTAGATGGATTGGAAACATTTATTATATTAAGTCCACCCGTACCGGAAGCTATAATGGCAAAAGAATCATAAAGTGCAATTTTTAAACATACGCCTGCTACGGGACAATGCCCTATTTTTAGTGGCTTATAGGGATTAGATATATCAAGTATCAAAAGCCCTTGAGTATAATCAGTAAGATATGCATATTTCCCGGAAATTGCTATATCATATACTGAACCTGGCGTAGAGTATTCTGCAATTTTTAATGGAAATTCGGGGTGGGATATATCTATTATTATTATACCTGATTTACAATCTGCTACATAGAGATAATTATTGTTAATCGTAAGGTCTATAGCATATCCTTTTGTATCAATGTTTCCTGTTTCAGCAGGATTATGCGGGTTAGAGATATCTATTATCCTTAATCCACGTTCTCCATCAGCTATATAAGCATAATTATCCATGATTTTAATAGCCTCGGCTTGACCTGGTGTGGGGCAAGACCCGATAGAAATGGGATTATTATAATCTGAAAAATCGATAATTTCAATACCTCTTCCCGTAGCACAATAAAGCAAATTGTTTTTTAAAAATATATCTTTGAAAACACTTGTTTCAAACATAGAACCAACAAGTTCTATATTTGAAGTGTTTGAAACATCAGACCCTTTATTCCATAATGTTTGAAATTGATTCCCTGAATTGAAATTATTATTAAATGCTAAAAACAAGACAAATAATAAATTATGCATTATTCCCTCCTACAATTTAATAACATTTTATCGCTTTAATTCTATATATGATATAAATAAGTGTTAAAGTCAACTAAAAAATTGAAATAATTTCAAATTGAAGATTGTATTTATTTTAAGGGTTTTTTTCTATGAAGATTATAAAGTTAATTTATAACAAGAATAAAACAAGAAAGGTAAAATTTTAATTGACTCTATTATCAAAATAGGTAGTTATATAAATGATAATTATTTGTTGGATATATGGAAAATAATTTAAATAAGAGAATTGCTTTATTTGTTTCTACACTGTGTTCTTTTATTACGCCTTTTATGGGATCTTCCATAAATGTTGCGCTCCCTTCAATTGGAAAGGAATTTGGAATGGATGCAATACTGTTAAGTTGGGTTACGACGGCTTATCTTTTGTCTGCAGCGATATTTCTTGTGCCATTTGGTAGAATTGCTGATATATATGGGAGAAAAAGGATTTTTGGTTATGGGGTGCTGGTTTATACCATAGCATCTTTTCTTTCTGCAATTTGTAAAACAGGATACTTGCTTATTTATTGTAGAGTACTACAGGGAGTGGGGGGAGCAATGATTTTTGGAACGGGAGTAGCAATTTTAACTTCCGTATTCGCTGTTGGAGAAAGAGGAAAGGCGTTAGGAATAAATACGGCTTCTGTTTATTTGGGGTTATCTATTGGCCCATTTGTTGGAGGATTTTTAGTGGAAAATTTTGGTTGGAGAAGTCTTTTTGGGGTTAATGTATTGCTTGGACTGATAGCGTTTGTTTTTATTAGCTGGAAATTAAAAGGTGAATGGGCAGAAGCAAAAGGTGAAAGTTTTGATTTTACAGGGGCTATAGTTTACGGGGTTTCTCTTGTTATGCTTATGTATGGGTTTTCACAATTGCCATCAAAAGTAGGTTTTATATTAATTTTGTGTAGTGTATTGAGCGGATGGGGTTTTATAAAATGGGAAATAAGAAATAGAGTCCCTATTCTAAATATGAGTCTTTTTAAGGGGAATCCGGTTTTTACTTTTTCTAATTTAGCGGCTTTAATTAATTATAGCGCTACTTCTGCTTCCGGCTTTTTATTGAGTCTTTATTTACAATATATAAAAGGTTTAGGTCCTCAAAGTACCGGTCTCGTTTTAATTGCGCAACCAATTATTATGACTGCTCTTTCACCGTTTGCCGGTAAATTGTCAGATAAAATTGAGCCAAGGATTCTTGCTTCGATAGGTATGGGATTAACAAGCTTAGGATTGTTATTGTTTGTTTCTTTGAGCAGAGAAACGTCGATGGGATTTATTATATTTAGTTTGAGTATTCTTGGTTTAGGGTTTGCTTTTTTTTCATCTCCTAATACTAATGCAGTTATGAGTTCCGTTAAAAAAAAATGCTATGGAGTGGCTTCTGCAACGCTTGGAACTATGCGGATTGTAGGACAGATGCTAAGTATGGGGGTGGCAATGTTATTGTTTGCTGTCAATATGGGAAAAATTCAAATTACACCTGAATGTCATTCGCTTTTTTTAAGCAGTATGAAAACAGCATTTATAATTTTTTCGGCTATTTGTTTTTGTGGTATATTTGCATCACTTGCAAGAGGAAAAATAAGATAAAAGATATTGGTTTGAGCTGCGTTATAAAAATATTTTTTCAAGAGGTCTTTTTTGTGATACTATTTTAACTGGCGGAGAGGGCGGGATTTGAACCCGCGACCCCGATCGCTCGAGGCACATGATTTCCAGTCATGCTCTTTAAGCCGCTCAGACACCTCTCCATTAAAAAACTTCTACCCAAAATAGGAAAAGATTTTATTATTAATTTTATAAAATGTCAACTATAAAGTCAAAAATGCATTTCTAACAACAAAACATAACAATATTTTGCAAAGCATCTAGCGTATCTGAAAAGAAATCCCTTTTTCAGCTTGACAAATTACATTTTAAGTAACAACTAGTATATTACGGAAAATATTTTATGAAGAAATATAGCATTGTGTTTTATTTGTTTGTTTTTGTGGGCATTTTTCCCGGAAAAGTAAGGGGAAATGAAATTTCAATTTCTACATCTTCTTTTAGTCAAACGGCTCCTTGTGTTGTTTCAAACAAACAAAATTATCTTGTTGTATGGCAGGATGAAATAAATTCTTCAATTACAGGAGTTGATATATGGGGACGCATTATTCTTGAAAATGGAACTAAAAATGATAGTTTCCCTATATGTAATTTGAGTCAAAATCAGTTTTTGCCAAAAGCTGCTTATGATGGTAGCAACTATCTTGTGATATGGGTGAATGAGGGTGGTGGAATATACGGTCAGTTTTTAGATAAAGATGGTGCTTTTATTGATACTAATCTTTTAATTGTAAATGGACCGATATTACAAGCCTCATTGTGGAGTAATGGAAATAATTATTTAATTGCTTGGGTCAATGATTCTATTCCTTCCGATATGAATATTTGTGGTTCGATTATATCTAAAACTGGTGTTCCATTATCATCTTCTTTTTTTATTTCTAACGCTCCAGATACTCAATTGTTTCCCGAAGTAACTTCTTTTGATTCTAATTATTTTGTTGTATGGTCAGATAAAAGAAATGGCGATTGGGATATATTTGGTCAAAAAATAGCTTATGATGGAATGCTTATAGGGAATAACTTTCCTATTTGTCAAAAATCAGTTCCAGAGCAAAGAGCTAAGCTTGCAAGTAACGATACAATTATTATGATTGTCTGGGAAGAAGATTATGGTCTTTTTATTGGGTGGGACATTCATGCTTCCATTATGGATACTTCTATGAACTATCTTTATAAGGATAGCGTTATTTGTGACGCCGCATGGGATCAAAGAGCCCCTTCTGTTTGTTGGTCAGCGAAAGACGGAAAATTTATTGTAGGATGGAATGATTATAGAATTCCGATAATAAACAAAGCTAATATATATATTGCAAAAGTTAGCCTAAACGGGACTCCTTCAGAAACTCAAATTACGAATAATAATAATTTTGAAAAAAGGAAAACAAGCATTGCTTCTTCTACAAATTGTTTCCTTATTGTGTGGGAAGATTGGAGACAAGGGACTTTAAACGAAGATATCTATGGATATATTCCTCAATTTATGTTTGCAGAGGAAAGTATTTTATCAAAAAACAATTATGTAGAAATTATTCCCAACCCTTTTTTAGAGCATGTTGTATTCAAGGGAATGGGGGAGAAAATTAAAATATTTGATAAAAGTGGGAAAATTGTAAAAATTATAAATCACAGCAAAGTATGGTATGGAGACGATAATAATGGGAAAAAGTTGCCTGGTGGAATATATTTTGTTCAATTATCAGAAACCCCTTTATTATTTAACAAAGTAGTAAAACTTTCCCACTGAAGGGATAAGAATCTATAAAACGGGCCGAATATCTTCTAAAGATTATGTATTAATTTAGCAGTAATAATTTTTGAGTTTGGATAACTTTATTTTCTATTTCTAGATTACAAAAGTAAACTCCAGATATTAATTTTTGATTTGAGTTGTTTTTTCTATCCCATAGAATTTTATTTTTTTGTAATGTGGGAAAAGTTTTAACTAATTTCCCACTTATATCGTAGATTTTAATAGTTACCCCATTAAGCTTGTTTGCAGATTTGTTTAGTTGTAAAGAAAAGACAATATTTGTAATAGCCGGGTTAGGATAAATTCTTAATTGTGGATACTCGATAATAGGGGTGGAACTAGAATTTTCTTCGATTGTTTGTATTGGTGCGGTTGCAAGACAGAACCCATTTTGGGTTTCATACCACATTTTATATTCATTCTTGTCTCGCACTACATCTGGTGCCCATGGCCCCGAAGTATCGCAAGGCAAATCAAAACTGGATAAAATCGGATTGTTAAGGTACTTGTTCCAGTGTATTCCATCTGTAGATGTAGCGTATCCTGTACAAACGGTGTCTATTACGTCGTCAATTTTATCGGCGATTGAAATCCCGCTATACCACATTTCATAAAGGGTGTCAGTTTTTATTACAGAGGGGACTGCTACCCAGAAGTCTTCCCATGAAACTGTTGTCCCAATTTCCAATACAGGATTAGATGGATGTTTTGTCCATATTTTACCATCCGGGGATGTTGCGTATCCAATTCTAATTTTCCAATCTTTTGCAACACCTGTATACCACATTTTATAGATATTTTCATCATATAATACTGCAGGTGATTCAATCCAAAAACCGTCCCATTGAGTAGAATCTCCTTTTTCCAGAACCGGGTTGTTGGAATCTCTCTGCCAGTTTATGCCATCGGATGATGTTGCTAAACCAATTGCAGAGCTTATAGGGGGCGAACTATCTACTGGCGCACCAAAATAATAAAGTTTATACCCGGTAGAATCTTTTACAATTTCAGGGGTATCGAGCCAGTGCATATCCCATTCTCCCTGTTTCCCGACATCCAGCACGGGTACTCCGTTATTGTGTTTTACCCAATTGATAGCATCTATGGAATATGCATAAAACACCCTTCCTTTATGGTCGAGACCTGCCGCACAATACCACATTTTAAAAGTATCGTTTTCCATAATACAGGTGGGTTGTCCTATTGCAAAAAATTCCCAGATAAAATTTGTTTTTACCATAACAGGGTTATTTGGATATTTTGTCCATTTTGTTTGTGAGAATAATGTGTTTTCACATATAAATAAAATCAGAAAAAAGGAAACAGATAACGATATTTTTTTCATTATTCCTCTAATGCTAATCTTGCCAGGGCAGAAACGGGAGATTTCGGGTACTTTACAAGAATCTGATTATATATCTTTATAGCTTCTTTTTTATTGCCTATTTTTTCATACAGAGTCCCCTCTTTCATTAGAATTTCAGGAGTTTTAGGGGCATCTTCGAATTTGATTAAAAATTCTTTGCATTCATTAATCGCTTCTTTGTGGTTTTTCTTGGATTCAAGGATATCTATCAAAAGGATATAGGAAAATAAATTAATTGAAGAGTGTCGTAATTTAAGCTTTTTTAGGATTTCAATAGATTTGTCAAATTTATCTTCACCGCCGGGGCGGGATGTTCCATTTCTATATAGAAGTTCGGCGTTAGCAAAATTTGTTAAATCTTCTTTTGTATTTCCATTTAAGAGTTCTATTCTATAAAGAGCATCGTTACAATCGGGAGAAAAAGACGGAATATTTTTATAGAATTTTAAAGCATTTTCAAAATCATAATTAAAATACATAAGCTCTGCCAATAAAAAAGTATCTTTAATTGTATTAATATCTATTTTTTCAAGCTCTCCTTTGCTTAAGTATTCTCTATATGGGGAAATTACGTTATGCTTATTTGTTTGAAGGGGGACATTAATTATAAAACTTAATAAATAGATGAGTAACATTTAATTTATATAAAGTTTTTTATCTTTTATGTATTTTTCAACATTATCAGGGACAAGATGTTTAATTGATATTTTTTGTTTTAGCATTTTTCTTATTTTTGTAGATGAAACATCAAGCATTAATGGCAAAAACTTCATATTTTTGGAAACTTCATGCTTTATCCCGGGTCTTCCAACTGCTATAATATTAACGAATTCAGAGATTTTTTTATAATCTTTCCATTTATGAAAGTTTTTTGCCTCGTCTATACCTATGATTAAGAATATGTTTGAAGGATAGTTTTTTTTACTGAATTCCTTGAGTGTATCTATCATAAAAGACAATCCCTTTCTTTTTATTTCAATATCAGAGATTTCAAAATACGGACTATCGGATATCGCAAGCCTAACCAAATTAAATCTATGTGTTGCGGAAGCATAAGTAGGAGATTTATGAACGGGGGTATTTAGTGGTATCCATACTATTTTATTTAGCTTGAATTTTTGTCTTGCTTGCTCGGCAATGATAAGATGCCCAATATGAGGTGGGTCAAAAGCGCCTCCCAAAATTCCTATATTAACCATGTTCATAGCATAATATTTATTAAATAAAAATGCAAGCTTTAATTAATAAAAAATGACTCGATAAAGATGACTTGATATTTTTCTTGACAATCCATTTTTATATATTATCCTGTTTTTGTGATTGTCGCAAAATGTAGACTATAGAGAGAAAAGTCATGGGAAATCTTGATGATATTTCAGATAAGATAATGATTTTGGGGGCGAAGGTGTATCCCCTGTTTCGGCAGATTTTCGAAAATTATCATCCTGATGAAATTGCTATTCTGCATATTTTAAGAATGGCCGATGGTAAGCTTGTGAGAAAAGAGCTTTTGAAAGAACTTAATGTAGAGAAGAAAATAATTTCAAGAAGAATTAGAAACCTGGTGTCTATGGGGTTTGTAAAAAGTTATAGAAGTCAACTATCAGCTCGAGAGGTTGTAGACGAGATAACTGAAAAAGGCAACAGGGAATTTAACGATTTAAGGAAAAAAATTAAATTTCTATTAAAAGGAGGTATGGAATTCCTTGATAAAGAGGAACAACGTGTTTTGCAAAATATTATTAACCAGTCCGGAAATAAGATAAAAACGATTGAAAAGATTGTAAAATTAGGAGTAAAATAAATAATGAAGAAAATTTTTCTTATTGTAGGGGCAAGACCTAATTTTATGAAAGCAGCTCCTATTTTAGAAAAATTAAAAAAGTGTCCCGATATTAAATCTGTTTTAATACATACTGGTCAACATTATGATTACGCTATGTCTAAAGTGTTTTTTGAGGATTTAAATATTCCTGCGCCGGATGTAAATCTTGGAATTGGATCTTGTGGACACGCTGAACAAACCGGTAGGATAATGATTGGATTAGAAAAAATTTATTTAAAAGAAAAACCTAATTTAGTCGTAGTGTTCGGAGATGTAAATTCTACTCTGGCTGGTGCACTTGTGGCTTCTAAATTGAATATTCCAGTTGCTCATATTGAAGCTGGTGTTCGTAGTTATAATAATATGCCGGAAGAAACCAATCGCCTTCTTACAGATCATATTTCCGATTATCTTTTTACTACTTCTAAATATGAAGATGAAAATCTATGGAAAGAAGGAATATCTGTAAATAAAATATTCTGTGTAGGTAATATAATGATAGACAGTCTATTGAAATACAAAGAAGTAGCGATTAAAAGACAGATTACTGAAAAGTTACTTTTAGAAAGAAAAAAATATGTTCTATGTACACTTCATAGAGTGGAAAATGTAGACGATAAAGACAAATTTAAGAATATTATCCGTGCTTTATCGGAAATATCAAAAAGTATTCCTATTATATGCCCTGTTCATCCAAGAACCAGAAAAAATATAAATAATTTTGGGCTAAATAAATTTTTCACAGAGTTTAAAGCGGGAAAGCTTGGGAAAAATACTGGTATAAAGCTTATAGAGCCTTTGAGTTATATTGATTGTTTAAATTTAGAAATGAACGCAAAATTTATTATTACGGATTCAGGGGGAATACAAGTAGAAACAACTATTTTAGGGATTCCTTGTCTTACCATTCTTGATAAACCTCTTTGGGGTGTTACTCATAAAGAGGGAACGAATATTTTAGTTAAGGAATATGGCAAAGAATTAATAAAACAGGCGATGAAAATGGTCAATAAAGAATATGTTAATAAAAAAGGGGTAAAGTCTCCAAGATTATGGGATGGGAAGACAGCAGATAGGATAGTAAAAATTTTAATTAAAAAACTATGAAAAACAAAATCGTAATAACCGGTGGTGCCGGATTTATTGGTTCTCATTTAGGGGATGCGTTACTTAGTAACAGATATGAAGTTGTTGCAGTGGATAATTTGTCAATGGGGAAAATAGAAAATATCAAACACAATTTGGTAAATCCTGATTTCCGTTTTGAAAAAGTTGACATCAGAGATATTGAGTCATTAAAAAAAGTGTGCAAAGACGCAAATATAATAGTTCATTTAGCTGCTTATAAAATTCCGAGATATGGTAATGCTGTAGAGACTTTATTGGTAAATGGAGAAGGCGGCGTTAATGTTTTTAAAGTTGCAAAAGAATTTAATTGTAAAGTTGTGTTAGCTTCTACATCAGATGTGTATGGGAAAAGCGAAGAATCATTTTTCCAGGAAGATGGGAATTTAATAATGGGACCAAGTTATATTCCAAGATGGAGTTATGCTGTATCAAAGTTATTTGAAGAGCATTTAGCGTATGCTTATCAGGATGCGTATAATATACCGGTAAATATAATAAGGATTTTTGAGTGTTATGGGCCACGCTATCACCTTTCATGGTGGGGTGGTCCAATACCTGTTTTTATTTCTGCAATACTAAGCAATAAGGAAGTGGAAATTCATAATGACGGTAAACAAACAAGATGTTTTATTTATATTAGTGATTTGGTTGATGGGATAATAAGTATTATAGAAAAAGATAAACTATCTGGTGAAATTTTTAATCTTGGAACTAAGGAAGAGATAAGTATATTGGATCTTGTTTATTTGATTAAAGATTTATCAGGAAGCGTTGATATGCCTAAGATAAAATTTGTTCCGTATTCCAGTTTTTCAAATAAAAAATATGAAGATATTAAAAAACGTACCCCTGATATAACAAAAGCTGGAAATTTATTAAAGTTTGCCCCCAAAATGTCTCTAAGAGAAGGTTTATTAAAAACTATTGATTGGCAACGTGGAATTATAAAAAAAGAAGAATAAAATGGTATTAAAAATACAAAATAAAAAAATTATTTGGGGGATTAGTCCCTGGTCTACTATGTGGAGTATGGGTGAAAAAAAAGGCTACAGAGGATATTATTATATTTTAAAAGCTTTTGCCAACGCCGGATACGAGACCCATTTATTTTGTTTGAATGATAGCGATTTTAAAAACGATGAACTTCGTGAAGGCATATATATCCATCGGTTTAGAGTGCCATTACAAAGAGTAATCAGGCAGTTACAGATAAAAAGTATGCGCTTAAAGATTTTTGGATTTATTGGAAATCAAATTTTACAATTTTTATTTGTTTTGTTATATGCTATTTCAGTAATAAAAAGAATATTGAATTTCAGCAAGAAAGGCCCTTCTCTTATTTATGCATATAGTGCTTATGATGTCTTGCCGGCATATATATTAAGTAGACATTATTCTGTTCCCAATATTACCAGATTATTTGGGACATATATTACTCCTCGCGATTTCAAATTACGATTGTTAACAAAATGGCAGGAAATAATAGCGTTTAAGATGCCATGCAGATATTTAATTGTTTTGAATGATGGAACCCAGGGAGATAAGATTGCTAAGATGGTGGGAGTTCCTGATGAAAGACTGAAGTTCTGGTACGATGGCGTTGACAAACAAATATATAATCCAAATTTTAATAGTGATGAATATAAGAAAGAACTGGGTTTAGATAATTCTGTTAGAATTATTTTAACACTTAGTCGTCTTGTTAACTGGAAACATTTAGAAAGGATTATAAATGCTATGCCATATATTGTATCGGAATTTAAAAATGTTATTTTGTTGATAGTAGGCGATGGGCCAGAGAGAAAAAAATTAGAAAAAATAAGTCAAATTTTAGATATAGAAAAATATGTTAAATTTACTGGTTCCGTTAATATAAAAGAAACTTCAAATTATATGAATTTAGCAGATATATTTGTATCGGTAAATGATGTTTCAAATGTTAGTAATGGTTTGCTTGAAGCTATGGTGTGTGGAAAATGTATTGTTACTTTAGATGCCGGGGATACGAAAAAATTGATAAGGGATAATGAAACGGGGAAATTGATAGTAGCAAAAAATCAGAAAAATATTATTATGGATTTATCTAAAACAATTATAAATATTTTAAAGGATGAAGATTTAAGAAAAAAGTTGGGAGACAATGCTAGATTTTATGCAGAGAAACATTTTAAAAGTTGGGAAGAAAGAATGGATGTTGAATTAAATTTAATAAGAAGCTTAATTACACATAATAAGTGTATTAAAATAGAAAATAAAATAATTTAGTAAATAAAAAATAATGATAATATATAGGGTATAAAAGAATTGACAAAAACTTTTAAGAAAGTAACTTGAATACAAATTAAGAATATAATATAAATTGAAAAATAAAACGTTAAGTAAAAAACATTGGGAGATGTATAGATTTAATGTGGTATCTATACCTTCACTGGAGGAATGATGAATTTTTCTGACAAAACAATTTTAATTACCGGCGGTACAGGTTCTTTTGGGAAAAAGTTTACAGAGGTAGTCTTCAAGAAGTATAAACCTAAAAAAGTAATTATTTTCAGCAGGGATGAATTTAAACAATACGAGATGGCAAAAATCTTTCCGGAGAATAAATATCCTATTCGTTTTTTCATAGGAGATATAAGAGAGAAAGAAAGACTTGTAC
>JAQTXJ010000036.1 GCA_028688815.1 bacterium
CTATTGTTTATACAATATTTGATGGTGTAGCAAAAAGAACCGGTGTAAGAGCAAGAAAAACTATGTACGGGAAGTAAGTAAGTCTTGCCCGGGAAGTTTTTATTTCATTAATATTAATTTCTTACTTACGCTAATGTTGCCTGCTGAGAGTGTTGCAAAGTAAACCCCTGATACCAACCCTTTTGCATTAAAACTCACTTCGTAACTCCCGACTTTTTGTTCTCCATTCACAAGTTTTCGTACTTCTCTGCCTGAAATATCGTGAATAGTTAATTGGACATTCGTTAATAGTGTATTTCCGCCTGAGGCGGATTTCGTTTTGCTCAAAGTGGAAGAAGAATTTGGTGGAACGGTATAACTAATAACCGTTGATTTGATAAAAGGGTTCTTATTTATTTTCAAATCCAAAATCCGATCCGCCTGAGTCGGACCAAAATCCGAAATTGTCTGTTCTTCCATTCCTACAAACATAACCCATGCTCTATTATTATAATTTACATTTCCACTGCTGTCTACTAACCAGACGAATAAAGACTCGCTTGATGCGATATCAATTGTGTCCGGTGAAAAATGAAATGTGCCGGTTGTATCAAAATTAGAATTTGGCGCGGAACCTAATTTATAATAATATTCAGAAATACCACTTACATCAACCGGATTTGTCCACTCGACTTCAAATGTGGAATCAATAAAACCTATGTCAGTAAGGTTAAGCGGTGCGGGAGGAGCAACCGTATCGCTAAATAGAGTACTGAGAAATGGCGGATAAAAGACTTTGCCTTTAGTGGGAGTATCATAAAAATCCCTTATTTTATTACTAATTACAGTAGAATCTGTTGTATTCCAATAGTTATATCTTGCATCTATATTATCGTCGGTATTATTATACACGGCATAACCGGTGGCAGAAATGTTATTTGTGCGGATAAAAAAGGTATTAAAATCGGAATTGAGATATATCGCAGAAGAAGTAGTATCTATTATTGTATTATAACGAATTGTAGCTGAACCATCAGCAATATTAAAGATACTACCACCACCATATTGCCCACCGGAGTTGTTAGAAATGGTATTGTTAGTTATTGTGGCTAAAGCATAATTACAGATACCACCACCACCATATTGTCCACCGGAATTATTGAAAATAGTATTGTTAGTTATTGTAACTGTACCTTCATTACATATACCTCCTCCTACACTACAAGTCAAGTTATTAGAAATAGTGTTGCCGGTTATTGTAGCTGTGTAAGAATTATAGATGCCACCACCGGCAGTATAAGAAGCTGAGTTATTAGTAATAGTATTGTTAGTTATTCTGGTTGCTGAACCCTCATTACAGATGCCACCACCACGAAGAGCTGAATTATTAGAAATAGTATTGTTAGTTATTGTGGCTGAACTATAATTGTAATTATAAATACCACCGCCATCAACAGCTGAGTTATTAGAAATCGTACAGTATCCTATAAAGGTAGACTTTCCTTCGTTATATATAGCTGAACTATCTGCATATTCAATTCTGCAATATTTAAGACTGCATATCACTGCCAGTTTAAGCCATATTCTGCTCCACTTTGCAGTTCCATTCTTTGTTATTATAATTGAATCGCTTGCTGTTCCAATCGCATTCAAAAATCCCTTTACCATTATGTATTTTGCCGAATCAAGCCTTACTTCTACGCCGGGCTGAATATCAAGCCTTACTAAAGTATCTACCAATATGTTTCCCGTAACGATATATGGACTGCCTGCCGTGTTCCATACAGTATTCGCACTGATAAGCCCGCTTACATTAGTGGCATTTACGAGTGAGGACACAATAAATTGTGTCCCTACAATCAAACTAAGAAATATCTTCATCTTTATCCTCCTGTTTTAATTTTTTACGTTTAATTAAGTTAAATTATTTTATAAGAATAATTTTCTTTGTTAATTTATTTTTACCTGCATTTAAGACCAGAAAATACGCTCCGGTGGTAAATCCTCTGCTCTCAAAATTGACTTCATAACTCCCTGCTTTTTGTATCCCATCCACAATGGTTCTTACCATTCTTCCGCTTAAATCGTAAATAGTTAATTGGACATTATTTAATAGTGTACTAGTGTAATAGTTATTGGGAGAAGAGGAATTCGGATGGATGGAATAAGTGATGGTTGTTGATTTAATAAAAGGGTTCTTATTTATTTTCAAATCCAAAATCCGAAAACCGAAATCCGAAATTGACTTTTCTTCTATCCCTTGTCCCGTATAACTTGTCAACCCACCACCATTTAACGTTCCAATCCATTTGGTATTTCCTTCTATTGCAATAACCGAAATATACTCATTATTAGGTAATCCCGAATTACTTTTATTATAAACTGTCCAGTTTGTTCCGGTAAATTTTGCCAACCCATTACCCGTCGCAATCCATTTGGTTGTTCCTTCGATTGCTATCGAAGTAACCCCATTATTAGGTATTCCTGAATTACTCGTGTTGTAAGTAGTCCAGTTTGTTCCATTAAATTTGGCCAATCCATAAGCTGTTCCAATCCATTTGGTTGTTCCTTCGATTGCGATTGAGAAAATAGAATTTCCCGGCAATCCTGAATTACTCGTATTATAAGTAGTCCAAGTCGTCCCGTCAAATTTCGCTAATCCCGATGACGTTCCGATCCATTTTATGCCAGTTGTGCTTTCTATTACTATTTCAATAATGTTATTGTCCGGCAATCCTGAATTACTTGTATCATATATGGTCCAGTTACTACCGTCATATTTTATTAATCCGCTATAAGTTCCGATCCATATCGTTGTCCCTTCTGTTGCGAGAGATATAATCCGGTTATCAGGCAATCCGGAATTTTCCGTGTCATACATAGTCCAACTTGTTCCATCATACTTTGCTATTCCATACATATCCGTTCCAATCCATTTTGTGCCGGTTTCATCTATCGCTATAGCGGGAATAGTTATTGCAAAATAAGGTAATCCAGAATTACTTTCGTCATATAATGTCCAGCTTGTCCCGTCATAACTTGTTAATCCGGAACCTGTTCCAATCCATTTTGTAGTTCCTTCTATTGCTATTGCATAAACAAAATCATTTGGCAATCCTGAATTCCCTGTCTTATACATAGTCCAGCTTGCGCCGTCATACTTGAAAACAACTCCCATCGCATAATTAGCCATATTACGCTGGTCATAAAGGAGAGTTCCAATCCATTTTGTAGTTCCATTTACCGCAACTACAAAAAATTCCGGGTCAACGGCCTGATTATTAGGTAAACATGGAATATTGTCATAGTCATAGATAGTCCAACTTACACCGTTAAACGCAGCTAATGCGTAGTTTGTTCCAATCCATTTTACATTTCCGTCTATTGCTATTGAAGTAACGTTATTGTGCGGCATTCCGGAATTTCCGGTAAAATACGTTGTCCAGTTTGTTCCATCAAACGACGCTAATCCTTCATAATATGTCCCTATCCATTTAGTGCTCCCTTCTATCGCTATTGCATTAATATCATCATAAGGTAAACCTGAGTTACTTGAATTATATACAGTCCAGTTTGTTCCGTCAAATTTTACCAATCCACCGGCATCCGTTCCAATCCACTTTACACTGCCTTCTATTGCTATCGCCTGGATAAGATTATCCGGCAAACCTGAGTTGGTCTTATTGTACACAGTCCAGTTTGTCCCGTCAAACTTTACTAACCCCTTACCCCAGGTTCCAAGCCATTTTACGTTTCCTTCTATAGCTATGGAAAAAACATAATCCTGTGGTATACCTGAATTTGCTGTAGTATACACAGTCCAGTTTGTTCCGTCAAATTTAACTAATCCGGATGGAGTTCCAATCCATTTTATACTTCCTTCGATTCCTATTGCAAAAACTTGATTATCCGGCATACCCGAATTTGCGTGGTTATAAAATTCCATATTTTCCGTGGATGCATCTATAGATACTAACCCGCTGGAAGTTCCAACCCATATTGTATTCCCTTCGCAGGCAACGGCATTAATATCCATCCCGCTTGTATAATTTGTCCATCCCGGGTATTTCGCATTTGCAGTTGTCGTAACAAAAACGAAGAACAAAAATATTATTACTCTTGGTCTTTTCATCTTTTTCTCAGAGCTTTTATGCTCTATCAGAATCAATTCGTACTATATTTAGCAAGGCATAAAAGCCGCCTTAGGCGGACTCCCCTGTTTTTTACAGAACTCTATTAGAAGTATTTTATTTTATCAAAATCAATTTTTTATTTATGCTAATGTTTCCTGCGCTTAATTCAGCAAAATAAATTCCCGATGCCAACCCTTTTGTATCAAAGTTCGCTTCATAACTTCCTGCATCTTTCTTGCCATTCACAAGAGTTTTTACTGTTCTTCCCGAAATATCATAAATCTTCAACAAAACATCTGCTTTTTCAGGCAATGCGTAAAGAATAATCGTTGATTTAATAAACGGGTTTTGACTTGCCCTGAGCGTAGTCGAAGGGGTTTTAATTTTTGATTTTTCTTCTATCCCTACAATGTAAATGGATGTCCTGTTATTATAATTTACATTTCCGCTGCTGTCTACTAACCAGACAAACAAAGACTCGTTTTGAGTGATGTTAATTGTGTTCGTGGAAAAATGAAATATTCCGGTTGTATCGAAGTCAGAAATCGGTTCCGAACCTAACTTATAATAATACTCTGAAATGCCGCTAACATCAACGGGGTCTGTCCAATTAACATTAAATGTGGAGTCCGTAATTCTTACGGAAGTTAGATTAATAGGTACTGACGGGGCAACCGTATCGCTAAACGATGCGTTAAGAAACGGTTGATAAAAGACTTTTCCAAGAGTAAAATCGTCATAATAATCAGAAATTTTCTGGTTAATTGTATCCGTATTCGCAGTATTCCACCAATTATATCTCCCATCAATATTATATGTTGTGGTATTATATACGGCATAACCGATGGCAGAAATGTTATTTGTGCGAATAAGAACATTATGGGTGATATAAATGGCAGAAGCAGTAATGTCGGTTATGGTGTTATATTTATATATAGTGGATATGCCATAATCGCAGATAGCTCCGCCATTATCCGCAGAATTGTTTGTTATTGTATTGTTTGTTATAGTAGTGGGAGTAGTGGCAAAACCACCGGAATTGCAGATGCCCCCACCATTAAAACCGCTACCGACAGAGTTGTTTGAGATTGTATTGTTGCTTATAATTGCGGGACCAGAATTCGAGATGCCGCCACCGGTACCACTAGCAGAGTTGTTTATTATTGTATTGTTGGTTATAATGCCTGAACCAGTATTAGTTATAGCGCCACCATTAGCTCCGGAATTGTTTGAGATTATATTGTTAGTTATAATAGCGAAACTATCATTAAAGATGCCTCCACCGCCGCCATAATAAACATTTGTAGCAGAATTGTTTGAAATTGTATTGTTAGTTATCATAGCTGAACCGGAGTTACGAATACCGCCACCGACACTATAAGAAGTAGAGTTGTTTTTTATTGTATTGTAGCCTATATAAACCGTACCACTGTCATTGTAAATAGCTGAGGTCTCTGCATATTCAATTCTGCAATATTTAAGACTGCATATTGATGTTGGTTTTAGCCATAACCTTTTCCACCCCGAACCCCCATTCTTTGTTATTATAATTGAATCACTTGCCGTCCCAATTGCATTTAAAATTCCTTTTACCATTATATATTTTGCTGATTCAAGTCTTACTTCAACTCCCGGCTCAATGGTAAGTGTTGCGAAAGTATCTACTAAAACATTTCCCGTGACAATATACGGACTGCCTGCTGTGTTCCATACCGTATTCGTACTAATAACCCCGCTTACGTTGGTGGCGTTTACGAGAGAAGAAACAATAAATTGTGTCCCTACAATCAAACCAAAAAACTTTTTCATCTTTCCTCCTTTTTATTTTAACAACAAGTATCCCTCTAATTGATGATATTCTTAAAACCTAGATTTGTCAATGTTTATTGCTGATTAGTAGTTGTATGAATTTCTTGCTTGCTCAAGATAGGGGAGATAGTTATTATCTTGGCGGGATTATCCAACTTTGCGTGATAAGGAGCTAATTTACTTTATTATAATAATTTTTTTTGTCAATTTGGTATTATCTGTGTTCAACATCAGAAAATACGCTCCGGTGGGTAATTCTTTGCTTTCCAAATTAATTTCATAACTTCCGGCTTTTTGTTCTCCATTCACAAGGATTCTTAACATTCTTCCGCTTAAATCGTAAATTGTTAGTCGGGTATTTCCGCCTGAACGGGATGTTCCAGCTGTCCCATATTCGGGAACAGTATACCTAATAATCGTTGACTTTACAAAAGGGTTTTTACGTATTTCTAATTTTAATATTTGATTTTTGATATTTGATTTTTCTTCTATCCCTTGCTCCGTATAACTTGCTACCCCTGCACCACCGGTCCCAATCCATACCGTCGTTCCTTCTATCGCAAGAGCTTGAACATCGTTCTCGGGCAAACCCGAATTATTTGTATGATAAGTAGTCCAATTCGTCCCATCAAACTTTGTCAATCCACCAACATCAGTCCCAACCCATACTGTTGTACCTTTTATTGCAAGAGCCCGTATACGATTATCAAGCAGTCCCGAATTGCCCGGATTATAGACCGTCCATTTAGTGCTGTCATATTTTGCTAATCCACCATTAGTCCCGATCCATAATGCCGTTCCTTGTATGGCAAGAGCATGAACATAATTATTAGGCAATTCTGAATTACTAATATTATAAGTAGTCCAGTTTGTTCCATCAAACTTTGCCAATCCTCCACCATTAGTTCCAATCCATACCGTTGTTCCTTCTGCTGCGAGGGAGATAACCCAATCAAAAGGTAATCCCGAATTGTTTGTGTTATATGAAGTCCAGTTAGTTCCGTCAAACTTTGCTACTCCGTAGCTGGTTGCAAACCAAACTACTGTTGTTCCTAATGCAAAAGCATAAACATAATCATTTGGAAAATCCGAATTAGTCCAATTATATATAGTCCAGTGAGTGTCATCGAATTTTGCCAGTCCCTCACCATTAGTTCCAATCCATTTTATTGGTCCGGTTATTCCAATAGTATTAATATAATCAAAAGGCAATTCTGAATTACTCGTATCATACACAGTCCATGTAGAATCGTCAAATTTTGCGACACCGCTTCCCCAGGTCCCAATCCATTTTGTTACTCCTGCTATCGCAATGGTATTAACGTCATTATTAGGCAATCCCGAGTTACTTGTGTCATAAACTACCCACCCGGGTTTCCTCAGCAGAGGCTTAATTCCAACCACAGCTCCCTGGTCGAAGGTCAAATTAAAACTTCCCGGATTTAGATTGTTTAAGTAGAAATAATTATTACAACTTCCTTCCCAACCCCAATTGAAATGAAAGTAATTTGTTCCCTGGTATCCATCCATAACAAAAGCGTGTATTGTATCTCCTGCAGCATTTGCACCACAATAAATAATCGGACGGCTGCTATCCAATTCCGTTCTCATTATTCTTGCCCACACAGTGTCGGAGTCGGGAGAACTGCTTTTTATAATGCAATTAGCGCTTGTATCATAATGAAAATACTTTTCAAGCGCCTCCGGACAATCAGCGACACATGAGCCGGAACCACTCAAACTATAGTTTGTATTTATGGAAACGCCACACTGGGCTAATAATTTAGATGTGGGACCAATTTTCGTTGAATCGGCTCCAATAAGGGAGTTAGGCATATTCGCCCAGTTATAAATTGTGTTTCCGAAATTAGCCGAAATGGTTTGTGCACAACCGGAATCATAATAGGAGTATGAGCCTATTCCCTGTAGAGGGTAGTTGTGATATTTCATTACCTGTGCCATTGCCACCGCTACACAGCCAACAAGACAGCGTTGTCCACCGATAAGCGGGCATTTGTTATTGTATGGAAAAATTTGATCCCATGTAGTAGTTATTAATGGTGGAACCGCTTTCTCATATTTTTGTTTTATAAGTTGTGTCGGTGCAACACTTAACCTATTCCATTCCTGTGTATTTTCTAGTGAAGACATCAATTTCTTTTTCTTGGCATAAATAATCTGTTCCTTAAAATTTGCCAAAAAATTATCAAATTGAACGGGATGATTATTTTTTGTATAATGTCCGTTAAAAGTATAACCTAAAACAGGGACTACAATATCTTCTGCGCTGACAATTACAAAACCGTCAGTATTTATATTGAATACATAAAAAAGAGTATCGTTGTTTTTAACTTCTACGAGATAATTTTCTATGGAAATGTCTTTCTGGGCTACTTCCCCTTTTTCAAAATACCAGTTATTTGCAACGTTTTTTGCTGTCTCAATAGATACCGGAGCAGAAAAAATAATCTCGCTAAAGAAAAATAAAACTAATAGAATTAAAAATTTTTTAGTCCCCATTTTCTTCCCAAAATCTTTTATTTTATTAAAATTAACTTTTTGCGTATACTAATGTTTCCTGCATTTAGCGTAGCAAAATAAACGCCTGATACTAAACCTTTTGTATCAAAGTTTGCTTCATAACTTCCTGCATCTTTTTTGCCATTCACAAGAGTTTTTACTATTCTTCCCGAAATATCACAAATCTTCAACAAAACATCTGCTTTTTCAGGCAATGCGTAACAAATAATCGTTGATTTAATAAACGGGTTTTGACTTGCCCTGAGCGTAGTCGAAGGGGTTTTAATTTTTGATTTCTCTTCTATCCCTACAATATAAACAAATGCCCTGTTATTATAATCTACGTTCCCGCTGCTGTCTACTAACCAGACAAACAAAGATTCGTCAGGAACAATAGTAATCGTATCCGGTAAAGAATAAAATACGCCGGTTGTATCAAAATCCGACCTTGGTGACCAGGGGAAGCGATAATAATATTCCGAAATTCCGCTCGCATCAACAGGGTTCGTCCAACTAATTTCAAACGTTGAATCAACAATCTTTGTAGCAGTCAGGTTAATCGGAGCCGAAGGCGCAATTGTATCGCTAAACGGAGCATTAAAAAACATCTGATAATGAACGATCCCTTTACTAAAATCGTCAAAATAATCAAAAATCTTCGCATTGATTGTGTCGGTGTTAGTAATATTCCAATAGTTATACCGTGCATCTAAATCAGAACCCCCATTATTATATACAACATAACCCGTAGCAGAAATGTTATTTGTTCGTATAAAACCCTCTCCTTGATTATATATAGCAGAAGGGCTGGTATCTATTATTGTGTTATAATAAATTGGGCTTGGTGCGCCACTACAAGTATAGATAGCGCCTCCTCCGGAATCAGCCATATTATAAGTTATTGTGTTATGACGAATCATAGCTGCTCCACTAAAAATAGCACCTCCCTGAGTAAGAGCAAAATTATTAGATAAGATGTTGTTAGTTACTGTAACATTCGACCCATTGATAAGGATTCCGCCTCCACCAAAAGTTGTAGAGTTATAAGTTATCGTATTGCTATCTATTTTTACGGAGCTGCCGTTGCTGGATGTCCATATACACATCCCTCCGCCAAGCATCGCCGAGTTATTAGTTATAGTGTTGTTAGTTATAGTAATTAAACCATCAGAAGCAAGCCCATAAATAGAGATACCTCCGCCATAACCACCGTTCGAATTGTTAGATATAATGTTCTGTGTTATTACTGCCGAAATGCCTCCGCCAATAGTAAGTCCTGCGGCTAAACCACTTATAGGAAAGCTATTATCAGTTATAGTGTTATTGGTTATAACGGATATCCCACCATTAATATGAATAGCTCCGCATATATTATTAGAAATAGTGCAGTGGTCCATATAAATGGAATCTCCAATGTCACTATAGAGGGCAAAATTATTCGCATATTCAATCCTGCAATATTTAAGACTACATATTACTGCCGGTTTAAGCCATATCCTGCTCCACGCTTCAGTTCCATTTTTTGTTATTATAATTGAATCGCTTGCCGTTCCAATCGCATTCAAAATTCCCTTTACCATTATGCATTTTGCAGAATCAAGCCTTACCTCTACGCCGGGTTCAATAGTTAATGTAACTAAAGTATCTACTAATATGTTTCCCGTAACAATGTACGGACTGCCTGCCGTGTTCCACACTGTATTTGTGCTGACAACTCCGCTTACATTAGTGGCATTTACGAGTGAGGACACAATAAATTGTGTCCCTACAATCAAACTAAGAAATATCTTCATCTTTCCCCCTTGTTTTAATTTTTTACGTTTAATTAAGTTAAATTATTTTATAAGAATAATTTTCTTTGTTAATTTATTCTTACCTGCATTTAAGACCAGAAAATACGCTCCGGTGGGTAATCCTCTACTATCCAAATTGACTTCATAACTTCCGGCTTTTTGCACTCCATTTATAAGCGTTCGGACTTCCCTGCCGGAAATATCGTTAATAGTTAATAGTATATTTCCGCCTGAGGCGGATTTCGCTTCGCTCAAATTGGAATAGGAATTTGGAGGAATGGAATAACTAATAACCGTTGATTTAATAAACGGATTTTGACTTATTTTTAATTCCGCATTCCGCAATCCAAAATCCGCATTTTCTTCCGTCCCTATTGAGGTATAAAACTTGCTTAAGAAAATATCATCACCGGCCACTGCATTAAGAGTAAATGTTCCGACACCGGGGTCAAAATTGGATGTACCTGTAAAACACCCGGAACTATAAATGTTTCCGCTGTCATCAATCCCAATGGAATAACCGCCATCATTTCCCGTTCCACCCATTCGTTTTACCCAGAGAAAATTCCCCGAAGCATCTAATTTAGCTATAAAAATATCATTGCTGCCTCTTGAGGTAAGAGTATCATCTCCATTTTTTCGGTCAAAAGTTGCATTTCCGGAAAAGCAACCTACCATATAAATATTCCCGTTTTTATCAAGCACAGTAAACCCACCTCTTTCATCGCCGGTTCCACCTATTGGTGTTGCCCAGATAAGATTCCCGGAAGCATCTATTTTACTTAAAAAAGTATCGTAACTGCCTGCCGAAATGATGGTATCTTTGGGTGTGGACCACTGATTGAAATCAACCGTGTCCTGATAATATCCTCCTACAAAGGCATTTCCGGCATCATCTACGGTAACGTGTCCTCCACAGTCATTCCCATGCCCGCCCCATGTTCTTGCCCAATAGAAATGTCCGCTCGTATCAAACTTACTGAGGAATACGTCAATTTGACCGCCATTACACGAATGTATGTCGGCAGGTCCCGTACTATCCGGATTCAGGTTAACGCCTACTGACTCAAACATTCCTGCCCAATATAAAGTCCCGAACCTGTTTACATTAATCGCGCATCCATCATCATAGTCTGCCCCGCCCCATGTTTTTGCCCATACGAAGTTCCCATTCGCATTATACTTGACCATCCATGCATCAAAGAAACCATTGCAATAATGGTTGTCAACACCGGTATCCGGATTAAAATCAACCGGAGTTCCTGCCGGGTTGGAGAAATCTCCCCCTCCATAAATATTTCCTGCCGGGTCTACGGTAACGCTATATCCTTCGGCACCCCAAACTCCGCCCCAGGTCTTTGCCCATAGGAAGTTTCCGTTTGAGTCAAACTTGCTTATATACGGATTGTTCTGGTGGCTAAGACCGTTTGAAATGTGAGTGTCTGCGCCTGCCGGATTGAAGTTGACGGTATCCTGGAATCGTCCTATTACGACTATATTACCGAAACTATCCACGGCAATGCCATTTCCGGTATCACCCTTGTGTCCGCCCCATGTTTTTCCCCAAATAAAATTTCCGTTTGCATCAAGTTTACAAAGAAAGGCATCTCTTTCGCCATTAGAAGTATGGCTATCAATACCGATCCCCGGGTTTAAATCAATTGTGCCGTCAAAATATCCCGTAACATATATATTGCCTATGTTATCTACGGCCATTGAACCAGCAAATTCTTCTCCTGTTCCGCCTAGTTGTTTTGCCCAAAAACCTGTTTGAGCGGTTGCAGATACTGCAAAAAATAAAGAAAGAATAAAAAGTTGTTTCATACTACCTCCTAGTATGTTTTAAATGTAATACTTTAAAAATTAACTGTCAATAATTAAAAGGATTCTCAGAATAGGGGAGATGTTAAATTATCGTATGTATTTATAAAAGAAAGGGCAGAAAACTTAATGTCTTCTGCCCTTTCTCCTCTTTCTTTCGTTCTAAAGTTTAATTAACTTTTTGTTTATCTTTGTCCCTGCATTTAAATTCAAATAGTATATGCCTGTTGGAAGGTTTTTGCCGTTGTCGGATAAGCCATCCCATTTTAAGTTATATTGTCCCGAAGTTTGCATTGCATTGACAAGTGTCTTTACTTTGCGCCCATCGGCACTATATACCGTAAGCGTTACGTTAGTTTGATTCGGAATATAATAGGAAATTTCGGATACAGAGTTGAATGGCATTGGATATGTTTGTAAGGATAAAGGTTTGTTAATGCTTGATTTTTCTTCGGCAGCTTTGGATTTTAACACTTCTGTGTTCGTGATAACAAGACAATGATACTGCCCGCCGCAAATGGATTGCACGTTGGTTACCCCGGGTACCGTTACGGGAGTATACTTTGTTTTTATTGTCCCGTCTCCTAATTGTCCATAATCTCCATATCCCCAGATTTTAACCGTTCTATCTGCTAAAATTGCCGCATGCCAGTCTACTCCGCCGCGAGCTATTGCTATTGCATTTGTTATCCCGGATACTTTTACGGGTGTCACTTTAGCAATGATTGTTCCGTCTCCTAATTGTCCGTGATTGTTACATCCCCATGTTCTTAATGTCCCGTCCGCTAATAATGCTATACTGCTTGGATTGCCGGAATCAAAATAACTCCCGGCTATTGCCGTTGCATTTGTTATTCCGCATACCTTTACGGGTTTAAGTCTTGTAGTTTTCGTACCGTCTCCTAATTGTCCTTTAGAGTTGTTTCCCCATGCTCTTATTGTTCCATCAGCTAAAAGAGCAAGGCCATAATAAGCGCAAGCCGCTATCGCCGTTGCATTTGTTATTCCGTATACTGTTACAGGAGTATATCTGTTAATAATAGTTCCATCTCCTAACATTCCCTGTCCGTATGAGTATGAAAAATTATTCCGTCCCCACGATTTTATTGTTCCATTGGATAATAATGCGTATGCAAAATCTCCACCACAGGCTATTGCCGTAACACCCGTTAACCCTGATACACTCACAGGTACGGAACTATTAACTATTGTTCCATTCCCTAATTGTCCGTAAGTGTTTCCACCCCAGGTTTTTACCGTTCCGTCAGCCAATAAAGCCATACCAAAGACCGAACTATTTTTTCCTCCTGTCCCGCCTGCGGCTATTGCTATGGCGTTTGTTATTCCCGATACCTGTACTGGAAGGGGTTTGCTGATTATCGTTCCGTCGCCTAATTGTCCGAAAGAGTTGTTTCCCCATGCCCAGACTGTTCCGTCCGAAAGTAAAGCCATACTAAAATCCGTTGCCCATTGATGTGCTCCTCCACCGGCCACTGCTATAGGTGTTCCGGGCAATGCTACCGTAATTGCGAGTAATTTATTATTTCCTGTTGTCCCATCACCAACCTGTCCAACATCGTTATGTCCCCACGCTTTTACAACTTGCTGCCCGTTAGCTTGTGAATAGAATCCAAACACACAGGATATAATCAGAAGGAAAGTCGACAATTTTAAGTTTTTCATTGTCCCCCCCCTTTCTATTATGTCTCTTTTGAAAATCAACTTCAAAAACTTTTCTTCTCAACTCTTACCCCCTTTCAATAATTTAAAATTTATTTATTCAATAAATTAGGTGTGTTCATTTGGGACATCTGTCAAGTGCTTTTTTAATTATTTTTTTATACTAATTTTAGAAATATTTCTTTCGCCTGCAAGTAGTTGATAAATATGACGTTTTATGTTTTTATGCTTCAGCCTTTAGTGGATAAAAGTCTGTGGAAATTTCCTTCCTCTTTTTATTATTTTTGTTTTCTTTTTTCTTTATTTTTAAGAATGCGATTGACAACTAATTCGAGAGAGCTTAAAATAAGGGGAAAGAGGTTAGTAGGTAGTAGGAAGTAGAGAATTAAGAGTTAAGAGTTAAGAGTAAGAATGATATTAAAAAAATCTTTACCATGGGGGCAGATATCCGGGAAACTAACTCTTACGCCGGAGCAGGCAAAAAAGATGCTTGATTTTGATATGAGACCGGATGCTAAGGGGGTAATATTCAGGCAGGTAAAAGGGAAGACCGTAATTTCTAATTACACTAAACATACATTCAATGTCGTAACTCCAAAATCAAAGGTTGTGCATACGAGAGTGAGTGTTGTTACGAAGCTTATAAAAGAGCACTTCAATGATTTAATCTGTCCGATATGGTATCCTCTTGCAAAAGGCACGAAATACTATACGGGAAATGTTTTATTTGGCGCGGTCAATTTTGGGAAAAGGGATATGCCGCCGCACTGGGAAAAACTTGTCATTTCTATGGGAGAGCTGGAAAAACCTGATTTCAGGTATATATATTGCCAGCCGAAGAACGCGTTAATCGTAAAGAGAAAACGTAATTCTAGTCTTGTTCTTGCGTTGTTTGATATCAGAGAAAAGAAATTGTATCATCCATTTCATTGTACTGAGAAGACAACTACCATCAAACTTCCATTCAAGCATAAATATATCCATCATTCAAATCAACCAAAGCGTTTAGAGAAACCGGATTTTATATTTTTTGCGTATACTATGGATAATAAAGAATTTTCGCCTTCTGTAAGCATAATACCTAAAAAATGCCAATCGTGGACAACGAAATGTAATATGTGTAAAAGGTTCGGGAAAGATTGTAAGTTAACGAAAAAGGTGAGGAAGGTTATTGTTGAGGGGGCAGACAAATAGGAAGGAATTGAAACCACTAGATTTCACACGATTAACACAAGATTGAAATAGAATCAAAGAAAGATTAATAAAAGAGGGGACAGAGGGAGAAAAGATTTTTCTTGCAAATTTGGAAGGATAGATATAATGAAACAAATATGACTCAATGGAAACATTCGGGCGGTAGACGTATAGGAAAAGGATCAAATTTTTTTCTTTAGAAAATAGTAAAAACAAAATAGAAATGTCTATGATAATAAAATATTTTAATTCTCTTATGGAAGTTATAGAATTTGAAGAGATTACAAGAATTGCTATAAAAGATGAAAATCTTATTGGCAAATTACAAAAACAACAAAAAGAACTGTTAAAAAATGAGTCTAATAACCTTGTAGATATGTCTGAGAACAATTTCGCAGTAATGTTGAAAGTTATGAGTACTGAAAATAAATTACGGGAACAGACATTTATTCTTTTATTTTCTAAATTTGAAGTGCATGTTCAACGATTATTGTATGAAATTTATAAGAAAGAGCCAAGAATCCTGAAAACGAAAAATAAGAAAATGGAATACGAATGTATTATAAATTATAGGGATTATAATTCCATATTAGAACACATTATTCGAAAAGAAATTAGTGAGTACGACTATTCCCCATATAAAAATAAACGAGAATATTTTAACAAGTTACTTGATACGAATTTTGACTGGTGTTTTAAAAAAGAAGGATTTTTAATAGAAGAAATCAATGAAAAAAGAAATAAGCTACTTCATACAGATGAAACCATTGATTTAACAGAAAAGTTCTTGTATAGGTCATTTTCATATTTGCTATGGGTAGGAATGCAACTTTTTACGATTACAAATGATAAATTCAATATAGAAAACAAAATAAATGATAGAACTTTAAAAACAATAGAATTTCTTATAGAAGCATATTATCATATTTCTTCATTGAAATAGAGTTATTATGGCGAAATACAGAGGTTCCTCTTGGGGAACGATTATCGGGAAGGTCGGCGAAGGCGTCGGGTCTGTATATCACGGTATACCTGTGCTAAGGGGATATATTAAAACCGAAGGCATCAGTCCCATAGTTTGCCTTGCTGAACTGAAAAACGGCACCCAAAAATCAACTCCAAAATTAATCCGAAGAATTAACTCAAATCTTATATTTAGCAGTATGGCAACCCTTGCAAAAACAGTTCAAGAAAAAACTATTGTAATAAGCACAATATGGAAAGAAAGAACGGAATTTTCAAAAGTCAATACTAAAATACTGAACTCCCTCGGAGAAAAAGTCGAAACTTTATACGGGATAAACAACCTGCCGGATATTACAAAACTTCAATTTACCAAGCGTTACGGCGCTCCGGGCCCAAACCTTTCTTCCGAGTATAATCCCGATGACGGGCAAATAGCAGTCAAATGGGATAATCCCTCGTATGTAAGAGGAACTCCCAAAGATACCGTTTATCTGGTGATAGTATATTTCAAACTGGATAGTTTGTATAATTGGACAAAACAATCAAAACCATGGCAATTTAAAGTATGGGCGAATAATGTTGCATCCAGACCAATTGCCGGTATGCCTAAGGATAACAGTCCTGTCGTCACCAGAAAGGATGGAAATACGGTTTTACAGACGGAAAAAGGACTAAACCCGAAGAACTTAGTTACGTATATCTTTTTCTACGATACGGCTGGGGGATTTTCGCAGAGCTATTCGTGTAGAAACATTTGAGAGTTCAAAAAGAAACAGGATGTTGAGTTAGTTAGTGAATTAAGTTAGTAACAGAAAGATAAATATATCCACCGACGTCATCTCATCTACCCAATGGAAGTGAGTATAAATTCTTTCTATCTTCTTAAGGATGCTTTGGAAAAAATGTGTTCGGGTATTGTAACGTCAAAGTCAATCGAATCAATTATAATCTGTGTCCCTTCACCACTGCTTAAGGCATCTTTTAAAACCATTTCTTTCGGATACCAGCGTCCTTTTGTTTCAAAAACTTTTCGAATTTCAACGCTTTTTAAAAGCTTCCCGCTTTTAGCGAAACGTTCTTCTTTTAAGGGTAAATACCGTTCTTTGTCAACCCAAATTTTACGGGAATGGTAAGCTACATTGTCTTGTTTTGCGATTAAATCCAGAACATAACAAGAGCGGCCGTTCATTTCTTCTTCGCCTGTTACCTTTGAATCATATACATTTCTCAATTCCGGGTCTTCCATAAAATCTTCATAGGAAATATCAGAACCCATCATTGATTGTCTTAACATATGTCCGGCTATTTTAATTATTCGGTCCGCAGAAGGCGACCATGTCCATAATTCATCTTTTAATTTCAGCATTTTAGTTCCTTCTTCTCTTGCAGGCGCGAGGTATTCCGTAAATGCTTTATCATTCCCTTCGACCCAGCTTTTTGATTTCAAAGTACGGGTATCCCTGCGTCCTTTTATAACCATCGTAATAGTTGAAATATGATTTTTGGAAGTAAAATTCCGGTCAATTTTTGTTAAAACTTCCTCGCCGGAAGGGGGGCTTCCATAACCTATGCTACTTGATACAATGAATAAAAGCAGTATTAAATTTTTCATATCTCGAGCTCCTTAAATAATTGTGAAGTTTTTCTTTTATAAATTCCGATGCCCGCAAACATTGTTCCGATTACGGATGCAAATAAACCGGGTAAAAAACCGATATAATAGCTTGTTAAACTTACACGTGCACGTATAATATTAGACATTACCATAGTTGATTTCTGCATCATACTTGTAATATCAAAACCATGATACTGCAGATAATAGGAAAGAATCAGTCCAAAAAACGTTCCCAGTAAAGAGCCGGCTAAACCTATAAAAACGGACTCCAGAATCATTCTGCCATACAGAATTCCTTTAGATTCTCCCATTGCAAGGCGAAGCCCTATTTCGCCGTATCTACGTAAAGCGTTCATTAGCCCTGCGTTCCATAAAACTATGGACATTGCAACGACAAAAATCATTACCAGAATGGTTCCAAAGAAATCTATAATCACAATGTATTCCTTAAGACCGTTCTGTTCACTAAGAGTCAGCATAACGGGAGAAAATTCGTCGGTTTTCTTAAAATATTTTTTATTAAATTTTTGAGCCAGTTTTGTCATTTCCGCTTCATTATATAACATATCCTTTGAATACCCGAGAATTTCACTCGCGCCATCAGGCATATCGAGGGCATCGCGGATTCCGTTTATGTCCCCGATAACAGCTCCTCTATCCATAGCCGTTACACCAAAACGAACAATTCCGCAAATCTTAAAATTATACATAGCCATACTGCCGTTCATTGTGGAACTTACTAAAGTTGCAGACTCTCCAATCTTTACGCCAAGCTTATTGCTGAAATCTTCACTGATTAATAATTCGTTTTTTTTCTGTGGCAAATGTCCTGTTACTAAAGCTTTTTCAATATTAAGTATATTTTTATCATTGGATTCGGAAGAAAAGTCCACTCCAAGTCCCATAACCGGTCCCTGAGAGCGGGTTTCTCCAAGAGAATCGGGGATGTCAAGCAGCCCGCCAAAGCGTATTCGGGGTGTCCATAAAATATTGTTTTCTTCGCTGCGTAATTCTCCGAGAAGATTGCTAACTCCGAGTATGGCAAGGTCATTCGGAACCTGGTCGGATAATTCTTTATATGCCTGTGTCATAACTTTTATATGACCGGTATCAAAACGAGCGCTGGAATCTATTATATCATTCATTGCGCCTTTTATCCAGCCATATAGAACTACGGTCAAAAAAGCGCCCGTA
The DNA here is from genome assembly GCA_028688815.1 of bacterium. GTDB lineage: Bacteria > Hydrothermota > UBA3073 > JACQXS01 > JAQTXJ01 > JAQTXJ01. The sequence goes on from JAQTXJ010000036.1 coordinate 18,705, forward strand.
CTTACCATCAGGATTGGGAATAAACTTCTTGAACGGTCTCTGGATAATCCTTTAATTAAAAACTTTATCATTACCCTATTTTTCCTTTTAATGCTTCTGTTGGTTTCAAGTTTGCAATTTTGCTGCTTGGTAAATAACTGACTATTGTTACGGTTATCATAACTATAATTATCGTTCCAATGACAAGTCCTGCAGAATATAAAGGATAAAGATTCCCTGAAAGAGCGAATCCCAGTGAATCTACCACATCAGGCATCGGAATTCCATTGATTGCAGTTAACACAAGTATCGGTATCCCGTAAACCGCACCCACTAAAGCTGCAAGGACGCCGTTCATCGCGCCCTCAAAAGTAAAAAGCCGTACTACTCTTAATCTTGTCATACCCAAAGCTATTAAAGTTCCTATTTCCTTGCGGCGTCTGAAAACGGATAATACCTGAGTGTCAAAAATAGCCAGCATTGCAAGGAATAATAAAATAATATATAAAATAACAGAAGCGATTCGCTTTGATTTTATTACGTCAATGATATCTTTTAATAAAAGTTTCTGTTCCCTGAATTTCCAGTCAGGGGAATCACTCAACCCCGTAACATTCTGTCCTAATACTACAAGAGTCGCTTCGCCGTTCATTTCGACAATCTCCTGCATCTTTTTGAGGGGAATCCATAACTGACCGTTGTCAATCGTAGATACCCGCGTATTCATAATCTCTACTATCTGTCCTTCTACTGCGTCAAAGGCATCTTTTGAATCCCGCAACCTTATCGTCAGAAAATCACCGATTTTTAAAGAGTTGTTGATTGCCATACGACGACCTACAAGTATCGGTAAAGCTTCCCCGTCAGTTTTTAATTTGCCGGATGGTATGCTAAGTATTTTTTGACTCGGGTCAATTCCTTTTAAAAGTATTGACTGAGCCCTTCCGTTGGGATATATTGAAGCCTGTCGTATTAAAATAGGAGTCGCTTCATTTTTGTTTATCATTGACTGTAATTTGGGTGATATTATTCCGTGACTTTCATCAAGAGAAATAGGGTCATAGGGGTCATAAGATTTGTACCAGTATTGTCCTCCGCCTACTTCATCTTTAATCATATCGTGTTCCGATTGCCTTAATATTCCGCTAAAAAATCCCTGATGCCAGATAATAAGAACATAAGTAATCGAAAGCACAACTACGTTAAGCCATGTCCTTAAACCCGCACTGACAAGATTTCTGTACGCTAACTTTAATTCTAACATATTATCTATTATTTCCCATCAGACGTTACTTTCCCATCTACTAAAAATATTTTACGTTTAAGATAAGTGATGACTTTTTCGTCGTGGGTAGCGAAAATAAATGTGGTTTGCAATTCCTTATTTAAATTCACCATTGCATCAAGGATATTTCGTGAGTTTTCGGCATCAAGATTCGCTGTCGGCTCATCAGCTAAAACAAGTTCCGGTTGTTTTACCATAGCTCTTGCTATTGATACGCGTTGTGCTTGACCGCCTGAAAGCTGGTTCGGGCGGGAATTTATTTTATCGGTCAGATGTACCCACTCAAGTGCAGATATTACTTTCTTTTTCCGCTCGTTGGGTGTCATATTTATAAGAAGCAACGGGAACTCTACATTCTCGTATACCGTACATACCGGAAGCAAATTATAGGTCTGGAAAATAAAACCCATATGCCGGCTTCTTAATTTTGCGGCTTCTTTCTCAGATAAGTTTCCTATATCTTTCCCAAGAACTACTGTGCTGCCGGCTGAAGGAGTGTCAAGAGAACCGATAATATTTAAAAGCGTCGTCTTGCCTGAACCACTCGGGCCAATAATCCCACAAAACTCTCCCTTTTCAAACTCAAGGTTAATGTTACTTAATGCCGTAAATTCGCTGTTTCCAATAGGATAACGTTTCGTCATATTTTTTATTGTTACAAGGTTCATAATTATCTCCTCTTATTATTTAATGATTGTAAGTAATTATAAATTGGACTCCGTTACCGCTTAAAGATTGAGTACTATCTTTTTTATTTGAAAAAGCAAGTATGTTTATCTTCCAGTTGTCATACGTGCGTTGTAAACCAAGGTAACTATACAACTTTTTATTCATCCAATCATAATAACCTATCGCATTAATTCTGTCAAGAAATCCAAGATTGAAATCAATTTCAACAGCTGACAAGTCCTTTCTGTTCAAAGATTCGTTTATCTTTGTCCCGGAAGTCCCTATGAAATGCTCGCATAAAATATGTATCCCGGGGCCAATACCAAAAGTATAATCTGTGCCAATGGTTAAAAACTTCTGCCACAAAGAGCTTGCACTGTTTATTTTTGTTTCGCTTACTGAATTTTCGAACCATATTCCGGGTCCTATATCCCAATCCCCGTCAATGGCAAAACGGTTTTCTATTCCGTCTTCGATAGGAGTTCCCAGTTTTATACGCCAGTCCGTAGTATCAACGCTTCTGTGATTAAAACTAAAAGCTCCTTCCCCTTTGAATAAAGGAGACTGCCACCTGCCGCCTAATTCCGGGGTTTGCTTGGCAGTCTTTACAATTTCAAGACCTTTTGTTTTGTCATTTTCCCAAAGTCCCCACAACCAGATATTAGCATTGTTTAGAAAATAATATCGTGCCAGTGCAGCATAAACGCCATCAGTAAGTTCAAGCGGGTCACGTGCATCAAGACGGTCAAACCACGTTAATGAACGCAATATCTTGGCAGGACCAAAATTTATTTTCTGGAGTCCTACCCTGAACTCGGATTGTTCCATTGAATAACGAAGCGAAGAACGATATAACCTGCACTCTCCATTGTCAAGGAACTCCAGTGGGGATTCAAAAGTGGTATGCGAATAAATATTAAGAGAAACTTCTGCGTCAATAATTTTACTTGTTCCAAATGATTGACTAATCCTTAATTCGGGCATATACCTGATTCCGAATTCCCGATTATCAGCAAAAGTAACCCATCCCGATGCCTGCCCCTTGAAATTTACTCCCAATGCCAGAACGTACCCTGCATATAAACTTATTAAGAAAATTATTAAGAAGCTTCTCTTTTTCATAATCTATATTAACTTTAATTATATATTTATTTGGTTGTCAATGTTTATAACTTTATCCGTATCGGCAGAATAACTTCTTCTCACTGTAATCTTCGTTGCGACTTCGTTTTTTTTATTTAAGTGTAAACCTAATAGGAATTTCCATACAAACTTTAATCGGTTTATCCCGTTGCATAGCAGGTGTGAATTTCCATTTTCTTACCTGCTGCACAGCTGTAGAGTCCAATAATTCGTGTAAAGACTTGACAACTCTTACTCTTGCGACATTTCCAATCTCATCAATTATAATAGATACACCTACAATGCCTTCCACTTCGGCATCTCTGGCTAATTGGGGATATTCTGGCGGAGGTGTGCTTAGGGCTATAGGTTTTACTTCTACTGCCGCAAAAGGAATCGCTTCTACTTCTAATCCGGAACCTAAACCTCCTGTGCCTGTTCCCGTGCCAGTTCCAAACCCAACATTTTCATTTTGCTGTTGATTAGTCATTGCTACATTAACAACTTTTTCTAATAAAATACTTCTTGTGTCACTTTTCGTGTGGTCTAAAATATCATCTGAAATTTCCGGTTTTTTAGGCGCACCACCGCTGCCCCCGCTATCGTATTCTACGGATATTAATTTGTTTTTGGCGTTTTCTTTTATCTTCTGACTAACAAATAATGAAGTAAGGAGTAAAGAATGAAGTAAAATTGAAATTATCAAACAGAGAAATAATCTTTTGTTTGAAGTGTTACAGAAACTTTTTAATTTTTTACTGCGAGATTGTTTTTTTATAAAAAGCGGTGCAATAACATTTTCCTTTGTAATCTCCGGGAAACAAGTTTCTTTTTTCTGATTTATTGTGGCAGTGTTATTTAGCTCTTTTAATGGATGTCCTTCTCTTAAAAAACTCAAACCGGGGAATATACTTAATTCTGTAAAAGAAGATTGTCCGTAGAAATTAATTCTCCATTTTTCTTTGTCTATATTGCTGTTCAATAAAAAGGTAATGCAAATAAAGACTAAAACTGAACTTATGCCCAAAAGCAGTTTCAATCTTCTCTCAATTCCGGCTTTTCTCCTTTTCATTTTTCCCCCTTTTTTGTTTGTTATAAATTTTTACAACTTTATCCGTATCGGCAGCATTAGATATTCTTTTATGCCAAATCTTCTTCCGGATATTTTATTCTTCCGGCGTTTTCATTTCCCAAAAATAAAGCCATACCAAAACTTAAAGGTCCTATTCTGCCGATAAACATTGTAATTATGATTATTATTTTCTCTATGTGATTCAGTTCCGGGGTTATTCCCGTACTTAGTCCTACTGTCCCTAATGCGGATGCTACTTCAAAAATGACTTGTTGAATATTGAATCTATTCGTTTGTAATAAAATGAAGAATGTACTTAGAAACAGTGTTAACAAATAAAAACACAAAGTGGAAACGGCTAACAATAAACGTTCATTAGGTATTGTGCGGTTTAAAAATTTAACGTTTTTTTCTCCTGCCAGTGAACTTTTCATTACTCCTAATAGAGCAGTAAAAGTCGTTGTTTTGATTCCACCACCGGTCCCCGAAGGAGATGCCCCTACAATCATCAATATGGTTATTATAAAATATGACAATACTGAGAGCGTAGATATGGGTATTGTGTTAAATCCCGAAGTCGTTAATGCCGTCATACTCTGGAAAAAAGATGCTAACAAGCGTTCAATAAATGATTTCCCTGCGATACTTGGTTCAAAGAAGAATAATACAATAGCTCCTGACATTATTAATATAAACGTAGACCATAATATTATTTTTGATGTTAAAGATATTCGTTTTTTTGATT
>JAQTXJ010000122.1 GCA_028688815.1 bacterium
GATATAAGGTGCCACTCAGGAGAGGTCTAAATCTATATAAAATAATATAGATGCGGGGGATGCAGGTTGTAGGGGCGTATTCTTTAAAGAGATAGGAGACTTCCAACTCCGAGCCCGTCAGCTAACTTCGTAGACATATGGGAGAAGAACTAATTTTTGTAACCGGGGCAATTGCCCTACCCCTATTAAATACCGGTGATATTCTATTGCCGGCAGTGCCTAACTATCAGGCAATCCAAAAACAAGAGAAGGGTTCTTCAGCGGTACACCCAACTATGTCTTTAGAAAAAATGTAAATTGAATAAAGACGGTTCGGAAAGTGAACTAACTTTTTTTACAAAACTTCGCAGGAAAATAATCGGTGTGCCCCGCGATATTCGTGACCCAAGCATATTTCATAAATTAGCGCTTATACCTTTATTGGCATGGATTGGTCTCGGTGCAGACGGTCTTTCTTCCTCCTCATACGGACCGGAAGAGGCATTTAAAACATTAGGAAGTCATACATATTTAGCTCTTGCTCTTGTACTTGCTACCGCACTAACAGTAGGTATCATATCGTATGCATATTCAAGAATTATAGAACATTTCCCGAATGGCGGTGGTGGTTACATTGTCGCGACTCATACTCTGGGTGAGAGAGCAGGTGTTGTTTCCGGGTGTGCATTAGTTGTCGATTATATATTAACAATTACTGTTTCTATTTCTTCTTGTGCTGATGCTATTTTTAGCTATTTACCTTTAGAATTTCAGCATTTTAAGTTTCTTTTTGCAGGTTTTTTGATTGTCCTGCTTATTATCTTAAATATCAGAGGCGTTAAAGAATCAATTACATTCCTCGCACCCGTTTTTATTATCTTTTTAATAACACACGCTATCCTGATTGGCTATGGTATATTCAGCCATATTGGAAAGTTAGCGCCTATTGTTCAGGATGTTCATTCAGGTTTCACAAAAGACCTTTCTACTATAGGAGGGTTAGGTATTTTCCTGATTTTTATAAGAGCTTATTCTTTAGGTGGAGGAACGTATACCGGGATTGAGGCGGTTTCCAATGGGTTGCAAATTATGCGCGAACCAAAAGTAAATACAGGCAAAAAAACTATGTTATATATGGCAATCTCGCTTGCCATAACCGCAGGAGGAATCCTTGTGTGTTATTTGCTAGTAAAAGTGATTCCCGTTGAAGGGAAAACTTTGAACACTGTCCTTGCCGATATGCTTTTCGGTCACTGGAAGTTTGGTCATTGGCTTGCATTGATAACTATCCTGTCTGAAGGAGCATTGCTTATGGTTGCCTCTCAAGCAGGATTTATAGATGCGCCACGTGTTATGGCAAATATGGCAGTGGATTCATGGTTCCCGCATAGATTTGCGGCATTTTCAGAGCGGCTTACAATGCAAAATGGAGTTTTAATTATAGGCGGAGCAGCACTTGCCTTGCTTATATACACTCACGGTTCAATAGCAACACTTGTAGTTATGTATTCTATCAACGTATTTCTTACTTTTTCTCTTTCAGAGTTTGGAATGTCGCGTTTTTTTATCAAAAATCGTAAAAAAGAGATAAAATGGAAACAACACCTTTCTGTTCATCTTACAGGTCTCACGTTATGTCTGACCATCCTTACAATAACCGTTTTTGAAAAATTCCATGAGGGGGGATGGATAACTCTTCTTATAACATTATGCCTTATAATATTGTGTTATTTAATCAAATATCACTATTCCAGAGTATCTCGTGGAATGACAAAATTGGATGTTCTTCTTCCCGGCATAATTGATATGCCCAGTGAAATTAATATCAATAAAGCACCAACAGATAAAAGAGATATGACCGCAATACAGCTTGTAAGTGGATATAACGGTTTTGGAGTGCATAGTTTTCTATCCATAGCCCGTTCATTCCCAGGATTGTATAAGAATTTTGTATTCGTTTCCATTGCGGTAGTTGACCAGGATTTATTTAAACACGAGGAAAAAATAGAAGACTTAAAAAATAAGGTAGTACACTCACTTGAGAAATATGTTGAGCTTGCAAGGAAGTTTGGCTTTCCCGCAGAATACAGGATAGGAGTAGGAACAGACGTGGTGGATATTGCATCAAAACTGTGTGAAGAAGTTTCAAGCGAGTTCAGGCGTTCTACGGTATTTACAGGACAGCTTGTATTTGAAACTGAAAAGTTCTATCATAAGATATTACATAACGAAACTGCGTTTGCAATTCAACGGAGATTGCAGTGGAAAGGGATATCAAATGTTATCCTGCCGATAAGAATAAAATTCTAATAGATACACATCAGATAATATCATTATTTTATTGACTTTTTTTAACATTGATATAGGGTACCACTCAGGAGAGGTCTAAATCTATATAAAATAATATAGATACGGGGGATGCAGGTTGTAGGGGCGTATTCTCTAAAGAGATAGGAGACTTCCAACTCCGAGCCCGTCAGCTAACCTCGTAGGCATATGGAAGAAATGTTAAGAACGTTAATCATTTTTTCTTCAGCAACAAAATCCACTATGCCTTTAGAAAAAATGTAAATTGGATAACGACGGTTCGGAAAGTGAACTAACTTTTTTTACAAAACTTCGCAGAAAAATAATCGGCGCGCCCCGCGATATCCGTGACCCCGGTATATTCCACAAATTAGCGCTTATTCCTTTGCTTGCATGGATTGGACTCGGCGCGGACGGTCTTTCCTCTTCATCATACGGACCTGAAGCAGCCTTCAGGGCAATCGGAAGTCATACATATTTAGCGCTTTTCCTTGCGCTTGCCACCGCAATAACCGTTTTCATAATCTCATTTGCATATATGAGAATTATTGAGCATTTTCCTAACGGCGGCGGTGGGTATGTTGTTGCAACCCAAATACTCGGGAAAAAGACGGGAGTCGTTTCGGGATGCGCTTTAATTATTGATTACATACTGACAATCTCCGTATCCATAGCTTCTTGTTCGGATGCGCTTTTTAGTTATTTACCGATGGAATTCCATAAATTCAAGTTATTGTTTTCGGGGTGTTTGATTATTATGCTTATTATTTTAAATATCAGGGGAGTCAAGGAATCAGTAACCTTTCTTGCGCCTATATTTATAGTATTTGTAGTAACCCATATTATTCTTATAGGATATGGAGTATTCAGCAATATATGGGCAATAAAACCTATTGTCCAACAAGTAAATTCCGGTTTTCGGGGAGACCTTTCCGCAATAGGCGGGTTGGGCGTTTTCCTGATTTTTATAAGAGCTTATTCTTTAGGAGGAGGAACGTATACCGGGATTGAGGCAGTTTCCAACGGTTTACAGATTATGCGTGAGCCAAAAGCAGAGACGGGCAAGAAAACTATGTTATATATGGCAAGTTCTCTTGCAATAACCGCAGGAGGAATATTTATCTGCTATCTTTTGTTAAAAGTGATACCCTGCGAGGGGAAAACTTTGAACGCAATTCTGGCGGATAGTCTTTTCGGACAATGGCGCTGGGGATACTGGCTTGCATTGATAACTATTTTTTCCGAAGGAGCATTGCTTATAGTAGGCGCACAGGCAGGATTTATAGATGCCCCGCGCGTTATGGCGAATATGTCCGTAGATTCATGGTTCCCACACAGATTTGCATCTTTTTCGGAGCGGCTTACAATGCAAAACGGAGTTTTAATCATAGGAGGGGCAGCACTTGCCCTGCTTATATATACTCACGGCTCAATATCGGCACTTGTAGTTATGTATTCTATAAATGTATTTTTAACTTTTTCCATCTCGCAGTTTGCAATGTCGTGGTTTTTTATCAAAAACCGTAAGAAAGAAGCAAACTGGAAACGACATCTCAGTATATGTGTTATTGCATTTATACTATGTATTACCATTCTTACAATAACGGTTTTTGAAAAGTTCCGTGAAGGTGGATGGTTGACTTTAGTAATAACATTATTTCTTATAGTTTTATGTTATTTAATTAAAAATCATTATTCAAAAGTATCTCGGGGAACAAAGAAATTGGATGTTCTTCTTTCAGGTATAGCAGATATGCCCAGTGAAATTAATATTAATAATGCACCCACCGATAAAAGAGATATGACTGCAATACAGCTTGTCAGCGGATATAACGGTTTTGGAGTACATAGCTTTTTATCTATAGCCCGTTCGTTCCCGGGATTGTATAAGAATTTTGTATTCATTTCCATTGCGATAGTTGACCAGGATTTATTTAAGCACGAAGAAAAAATAGAAGACTTAAAAAATAAAGTAACGCAATCGCTTGAAAAATATGTTGAACTTGCAAGAAAATTTGGGTTCCCCGCAGAATACAGAATAGGAGTAGGGACAGATGTAGTGGATATTGCATCAAAACTGTGTGAAGAAGTTTCAAGTGAGTTCAGGCGGTCTACGGTATTTACAGGACAGCTTGTATTTGAAACAGAAAATTTTTATCATAAAATGTTACATAACGAGACTGCCTTTTCAATCCAGAGAAGATTGCAGTGGAAAGGAATATCAAATGTTATTTTGCCGATACGGATAAAATTGTAAAAAAGGAGAATAGGAAATGAAAAGCGTTAACGTTGTTGAAAAATTTCTTAAAAGCAAAAACCATAATCGGATTATTGTATTAGGATACCTTTCATATATATTAATAGGCGCATTCCTTCTGTCTTTACCTTTTTTTAAAAAAGTGCCTTCAATTGACTTGTTAGATAACTTTTTTATTGCTACTTCTGCTGTTTCTACCACAGGATTAACTACAATAAGCATAGCCGACAATTATAATTTCTGGGGACAGATGATACTAATTATATTAATCCAGCTTGGCGGGTTAGGATATATGACGTTAGGTTCGTTCATTATCCTGTCATTGGGCGGAAGGTTAAGTTTTTCAAGAGAGAAAATACAAAAACATGTTTTTTGTTTGCCTGACCATATAACTATAACCAAGTTTATTCGCATACTTGTTTATTATTCATTTGCCGTTGAACTTATTGGCGCATTATTATTGTATATATTTTTCAAGATAGAACATCTGCCGAATTCTCTCTGGAATGCAGTTTTTCACAGCGTATCGGCTTTTTGCACTTCAGGGTTTAGCCTGTATAACAACAGTTTTGAATCATTTTCACGGAATATTGGCGTAAATATTACAATTGCAACATTATGTATTTTAGGGGCTATTGGGTTTGTAATAGTATATGATATATGGAATAACCGTATAAAATCAAAAAAACGAATATCTTTAACATCAAAAATAATATTATGGTCTACGTTTATATTAATAATGTCAGGAGCTATTGTATTATTCTTCTTTGAACCAAGTATCGCAGGGAAATCATTTATTGAACG
>JAQTXJ010000037.1 GCA_028688815.1 bacterium
AATAGATATTGTTTAGGAGAAGATAAATTATGAAAAACAAAACACCTTTAATCTTTTCTTTAATAATTATTTTAGCGCCTTCTTTTGCGCACGGGTTTAAAAGTTATTTTCACGTCTGTCCTCTTTCCCTTGATAAAGGATTTCCTTCATACACAAGTATGGATTTTATGGAACTCGGCTTCGGTGTAGGTCCTGTAGTCGTGGGAACTGATTTTATCGGATACAAAGTAGTCCCGGGCGGACATCATTATAATGTAGAAATGTTCCCATTAAAAGCGTATATTATTCTGTCCGATTCTAAAAAAATGAAACTCTACACATACTTAAATTACAGTCCTTTCGGCGATGCCGGGGATTGTTACTATTATCTTTCCTATGTTCCCATTTCGAGTGCAGTGCATTCTTTTTCGCTTGGCATAGGCGCTACTTTTTATCACAGTATGCGATTATGTCTTGGGTATTACAATTCCGAAGGCCCATACAATCTTCATTCCAGTAATATTTATACCTCATTAGGAGTAGGTGTGCCCGATTTTTATGGAAAATGGAAACTTGTAAAAGGGAAGAAAGATACTTTTGGCAGAATAGCTACGTCTATGTTATGCGGGGTCTTAGCAGGTCCCCTTGTTGGATTCGCAGGATTTCTTGCTTTTGATGTAATAAACGGCTCCGAACCCATATCGCCTGACGATGATGCTTTCCCGATAGTATTTTTGGGAGCGCCTGTCGGAGCGATTGTAGGACTCGCTTCCGGACTATACTGGAACACTTGTAAATAATCTGATTCTGATGGAACAGGAGATGAGCAACAAGACAAATAAAATGAGAAAATACAACAGGATTGCTTTAACAATATTTTTCTTTTTATTCTTTAGCGGGGGAAAAGCCATAGGAGAAGAAAAAAACATCTCTCTGTTTTATAATATTAATGGAGGAATCGGACATTACGATGACATAACAAAACGAAAAGAACATTCCGATGATTCGTTTAAATTTAAAGGGTTAGGCGGTTATATGTTGGGTGGCGGATTGAGTTCCTCCTTCCGGCATCTTTCCGTTGAAACAAGTTTTTCTGACTTTTGGGCAAATCATCTTTTAGTAATATCTGAGGCATCTAAAGGGGTTGATTTAATATCAAATATATATGTGAAACATTTTGTATTAGAAACCAAATACCGTATTCTTTCTGATAATTCGGAAATTCAAATGCTCCCGTCAATGGGGATATCTTATATTGACGCAAGCATCTTCAGCAAGGAACGAATCACTACTAATAAAGACACGACATTTAATCCTCTCTATGAAAGACGTTATTATGACGATGGAATTATGTTCGGCGCTTCTGTAAGATGGAAATCCCATGCTTTTGTCTATTCAAAAGGAGATGGCTTTGGTTCTTTTTTTGTTACTCTTTCTTATAATTATGAAAACTTTAATCTCTGGGATTACCCGGAACGTAACGAGCTTAATACCGGGACTCATAATTATTTCTTGGAATACAGAGTAGGATATGTTGATAATTCAGAGAAAGATAAAAATAAGGAAAAATATTTTCAACAAGAAAATCTTGTTGTTTTTTATAGTTTAAAAATTGGAGGTACTACAAGAGTAGACGGCGTTCATAGTTATTATTTAAATATAGGTGTAGGTGGAGATATTATACGCCCAAAGTCGCCGAAATTATAGGAGTAGTTTATTTTAATCCAAAACTTTTCCGTTTTTTTGTTACCTACTAAACTCACTTACCTAACTTAACCTACTCAACTATAGTATCCAGCTATGCTGGACTTTGCGTGAGATATTCCGTTCTCTGTTTTTTTGTAGTGTTGTCATTCTGAGTCGAAGACGAAGAATCTCTCTGTTTCTGTCCATCTGTTTTCTTTTCTGTCATTCTGAGGCGAAGACGAAGAATCTCTCTGTTTCTGTCCATCTGTTTTCTTTTCTGTCATTCTGAGGCGAAGACGAAGAATCTCTCTGTTTCTGTCCATCTGTTTTCTTTTCTGTCATTCTGAGTCGAAGACGAAGAATCTCTCTGTTGTTTTTCTGTTACCTACTAAACTCACTTACCTAACTTAACCTACTCAACTATAGTACCCCGCTCAGCTGGGTTCTCTGTTTTTTTGTAGTGTTGTCATTCTGAGTCGAAGACGAAGAATCTCTCTGTTTCTGTCCATCTGTTTTCTTTTCTGTCATTCTGAGGCGAAGACGAAGAATCTCTCTGTTTCTGTCCATCTGTTTTCTTTTCTGTCATTCTGAGGCGAAGACGAAGAATCTAATATAATTAAAGAAAAAAAACTTATTCTAGTAAAATAATATTTGTAGGGGCGAACGTCGAAGACCCCGCTGTGGCGGTGGGCCGTTCGCCCGTTTTGTTTCCCCTGTGCCTGCCCGCCGTTCAGAGTATTTATTGGAGTTACTTGATAGGAGGGTTAATCTGCGGTTTCAATTTTCTGTTCTCTGTGTACTCTTTTTTAAACTCTTTTCTATTTGTTATTTTTAACTCTAAATTCTATTTGTTCTCTGTGGTCTCTGTGGTTTGATTTTCCCTTCTCTGTTTTTCTGTTGCTGTCTATACTATCTATTAGTTAGAGTTCGTGACGCAGGAACGTTACTCTAACTTATCCAGTACGAAGCCCTTAGGAGTTTTACTTCTTACTTACACCCCCTTATGTTAATTAGGGGGCGTTGTCCGGAATCTTTTGCCGGAGGGATTCGTATCCAGCCCTCTGGGCTCAGCTGGGCACTATCTAAACCAACTCAACCTCTCCTATTCTTTACGCTTTTCTTGATGACCCCGACTCCCCTCGAAACGATGTTCGCGAACCCCAGAATCCATCCAACGGGATAAGGCAAAACCGTCAGCCCCCACCACATTGAATGTGCGCCGGGTCCAAATCCTCCGACGGCGCTCCATCCGAATAACGCTCCAACTCCGACGGCTATCATAATAAAAATCAGTCTCCAGTAAAGGAATAAACCGCGGTTGGTTTTATCAAGAAACGTGCCGAGCAAAATCATCCCGCAAGCGGGTAGGATAAGCAGAGAGCCTTCCAGCGGGTCCACGATTCCGAGTATCATAAAAATACTTCCAGTAACAATCAAAACCCGCGACCATTTCATAACCCTAATCTCCAACAAAAATAATAAAAGTCAAGCTGAATTTAAACTCACCAAAAAAACAAATACCTCACCTTCGTAACCACTACCCTGTCCGTCATATCCATATCATCTTCAACGTTGTCTATGGTTTGGTTGAACGCTAGAAACACCCACGACTTTGGTCTGAAGTTATAAGAAAGAAGAGCGTTGAATTGATGGATATGCGTATCCGTATTAGGCTCTGCGTATATCCTCAATTGCATATCCTTTGTAAGCGCATACTGCATAGTCGGGCGTAAAATCCAGGATATTTGTTCCATATCCCCGCTTGGTCTCCATTCGAAAGTGTTTGACAGGTCAAGTAAAAAACTTAAAGACGGATTGACTTTTAAATCTGCGATAAGGTCATTCGTTGCGGTTGATGCAAAATACTTTCTCCTGTAGTTAAAACCAAAACTCTTATACCACATATCTTCGTATAAAACAAACGCCTTTCTGGAATCGGTATATAAGGAAACGTGCAGACGGGAGTAATCATACTCCCTATTCATTTCATATCCTTTACCTTTGTAAACGTTTACCGTTCCCCCATAGTTGTTTTTGAAAAATGGAGAAGCGCGCACGCTAATCCAATTCCCGCTCGGATTGCCGGCTTTTTTTGTTCCACCCGCTCCCGCGCAAGCTACAAATTTACGAAAAGGTCCCTTGTTAAAAAATTGCGGCCCTGCCATAAGAGAATATATCTTGTATCCGACATAAGGTGCAAACCCAATTTCCCCGACGTCGAAACTTGTATCATAGTTCTCGTAACCTGCCAACACCAGGAATTTCCGCGCATACCAATTCAGCGCTATCTCCTCCGCATACCCACTGTCCGATTTCGCCACCTGCGTAGCAAGTTGCAGTTCCCGGGTCCGGAACATCCCGTCTATACCTATTGCTTTCTGATTGTTAAAGCTACTGTCTCCACTGACTCCTGAATAAGTAAACCCTATGTCCGAATTCTTCAGGACACCCATTTTCACTCTTCCCACGGAGTATAAATTTCTCGGTTCAAACCAATCTTCCCCCGGCGAAATGCTGTCCGTGTACGCCGATAACATCCCGAATTTTACTCTTCCCAGTGCCCCCGTGTATTTTGCCCCGCCCAAAATCGGGACTTCTCCTTCGGGCAATTTTTTCCCTATCCTACGGGAATAGAAAAGTGTTATGGGCGCGGCAAAGACTTCCCGTGATTCAATAAAAAACGGCCGCCTTTCGTCAAGATAAGGTTCGTACTCGGAAAGGTTAATCGTACCGGGGTCTGCTTCTATTTGAGCAAAATCCGGCAAAACCGTCAACGAAAGTTGCGACGAAGTAAACCCCCATCCGACATCCAATCCGGCCTGCGGATGACAGGTTAAAACATCTCTATCCTCAAGGGTTTTCCATGACTCGTATCTTACGAGCCCGACAGGATAAACTTCAAGGTTCAACCCTTGTCTCGTATTCGGTATCCCTTTGAGAACCCCACACCTTGAAACGCGTATCCCTTCTACCTGTTTAAGAGGCGCCCACGTAACGGACTCGTTATTTCTTGAAATATACCTGAAAAAGTTGACTCCCCATTCGTCCATGCCCTTCTTGAATCTCAGCGTTTTGAACGGGATTTTTATTTCCGCAACATACCCGTAATCCGTAACTTTTACTGACGAGTACCATACCCCGTCCCAGCTGACATCTCCAGCTCTTCCATCTTCGGAAAGCTTCTCGTCATATTGCACGCCTGCCGCGTTGAGCATAAATTCGTAAGCAGTAGTTTTATCTCCGAAAGTGTCAAACAGAATCGCGACGTTATCCTCGTTATCAAAATAATCTCTCGGCACTTTTTTGACGTTCAAACTTAACGGCTCCACGTCAAAACACTTAAAAGCAATATATATGTTTTTGTCATCCCGACATATAAAAACTTTCGTCAATTCCGAAGCCGCTTCTCCCTCGTCCGGGTCTATCTGGACAAACTCACTCACCGAATCCGCATACCCCCAAACCGAATCAATCTTCCCATCAATCACCGGCGCCACACCAACTTTCGGTATACTAACACTCCCCAAACTCAAACTTAAAAAAAGTAATAGTGTCATTTTTCTCTCCCTTGTTTTAGTTTCCTGTTTTTCTGTCCACTGACTATACGAAGTCCTTAAGAGCGATTAGGTCTTCGTATCCAGCTCAGCTGGGATATGTCCTATATGACTTATATGTCTTATCTCTTTTTTGTTTCTTCCCTCTTACCCTTCTCTGTTTCCCTTCTCTATCACAAAATATTTTTTTTGTCAACGTCGTATTTCTACCCCACAAAATAAAACCTCGCTACATTATATCTCACCTCTACCTTTATTTTCTTTTTTATCCCGCTCGCAAAAACCGCCGTATTATTACCCATCGCAACGTTTTGCATAATTTCATCCGGATTAAACTTCCACTCCCGCGCCTCGGAATAACTCTTTGGCTCTTGGATTTTGCGTATTAATTTTTTTACGTATCGCTTATCTTTATACTCGCACAACCATAAAAAAAGATGCTCCCGATTTATCACCCTCGCATACTTCGGCATCTTTTTGGTAAAACTAATCCGCTCTTTTTCTATTTCTTTTTTAGGCGCTTTTCCTGCACCATCATAATCAACAATATATGGAAATATGTCTTCACTCTTTTTAATTTTTATTTTATACTTCTCCGGATTTTTATCTACCCTTGACCACCTTCCCAATACAAATTGCGCAATCCCGACGCTGTCAATTACGTTCTGGTTCCTCTTTATAAAATCAAATGTCATCTCCCTGTCCTTTTCTCTCTCCCCCGGGAATCCCATAAAAAAGAACCCGTGCGTCCACACTCCCCGCCCGTAAACTTCTCTCAAAATATTTTCCGTATCTTCAATATTCGTTCCCTTATTTATAAGACGCGCAACCCTCGGCGACCCCGTTTCCAATCCAAACATAAGCATCTTGCAGTTGTCGGGCACCCTCACTCTTGCCAGATTCTTATCCGTTCTGGCGCATGAATACCACTCAATCCCCAAATCCGCTATCGCCGGAATAATGTTAACGGGTATGCTCTCGTCACAAAAACTAAAAAGATTTGTCCCAAAATTTTCTTTTAATTTCTTTATGTCTTCTACAATTAATTCCGCGTCCCTTCCCCTGTATGGCCCATAAATACTGCACTCATCGCAAAACGAACACTTCCTCCAGTAGCACGCACGGCTCGCCGAAATCGGAATCACGCTCTTCGCCATAAAATATAATTCCATCGGCAGCCCGCTGAAATCCGGCGCAGGACTCTTATCAATGTCCGGAAATTTCTTCACCTCATTCCTCACAACATTTCCCATCTCATCGCGAAACATAACCCCTTCAACATTTCTCAAATCTATCGGGTAGCCGGGGCTTTTATGCCCCGGGAATTCCCCTTCAATCTTCTGTATTTGGGAGTATCTGTCTTTGGAGTGCAACAACGATGTTGTTGCGCTATTCGTTTGCATCCTGTGGGGAACACATATATGCGTTCCTTTTTCATTTTTTAGATAATCCGCCCCAACTTTTTCCCCAACCAATTCACATCCTTCCACTGGGTAGATTATTTTCTCTGTGCCCTCTCCTCTTAAACTCTTTTTTGTCTGTTGTTTTTTTAACTCCAAATTTTTATGTTCTCTGTTTTTTCCTCTGTGCCCGGAGTTTACCCCGAAGAAGGCGAAGATCCCGCTGTGGCGGTGGGCGTGGTTGTTAATTTGTATTTGTTTATGTTCTTCCCACGCCTCAACAACCCCCAAAATCGTATTCTCCCCTTCGCTTATACAAACGGAATCAAAAAAACAAAACACCTCCGCCTGCTTTACAAAATCCTCACTTATATCCGCGATGTGTTTTCCCCCCAATATAATATGACTTCCCGGTAAATGTTTTTTTATCTCCCGGCACAATATCATCGCAGGCAAAAACTGTTCCCTGCAAACCACTGATATTCCGACGATATTCGGTTCATACTTAACAATCTCGCCCGCATACTCCCTATAAAATCTTTTCAAAATCGTAAAAAAAGCATCGTCCTCCACCATACGTTTCAACTCCGCAATCGACTTAATTCCGTACGTCGGGAAACTCACAAAATTCATTCTGCAGTTCGTATAAACCGATGACAGTATACAAAAAAAAGTATCCAGTATCAGGTAATTTTTATAATATTCATCCGCATCAAAAAACAATTTCTTATCCAGTAATCCCTCTTTTGCCTTTTCCACCTGCCCATAAATTTTCTCAATGGAAACATCCGCTCCCACCAAATCAACATACCTAAGTTGCTCCTCATACGTCAGATAATTTTTTGTTTCGTATTCTTTGATTAATTTATTAATTTGCGGTCTCAACTCATCCAAAATTTCATCCCTCAGAACGTAATGATAAAACCGAACGTTCAAATCATCCTGTTTACATTCCTTCCCGTGATGCCTTAAAAAACTGGTCAATGTGGGTAGTGATAAATAAGGTATAAACGGACTCCACTGCGGAGGAAACAAAAGCAGCGTCTTCACTTTCTTGTCTGTCATTCTGAGCGTAGAGAAGAATCTCTTTGTAGGTTGGATCTGCCTCTCTTTTTTTTGTAGGGACATAGCGCGGCTATGTCCATCTGTTTTCTTTTCTGTCATTCTGAGGCGAAGCCGAAGAATCTCTCTTTTATATGTCTTATATGACTTATATGACCTATATGTCCTATTCTTTCTTTTCCCCCTTCCCTAATAACTATTATCCTATTATACTATTAACTATTCCCAATCTCCCCCTATTTCATCTGTTAATTTTGATATTTAATTTTTAATTTTTAATATTTATCCTCCCTTCTTCCAGCGTATAAAAATTCACATCTCCTTCCGCCAGCTCATTAAAATTATGAGTTATCAAAACCACCAGCAACTCTTCCTTCAACTCCGTCAACGTTTTATATAATATCTTCCGCGACTCCTCATCCAGGTTCGACGTCGGCTCATCCAACAGCAACACCTTCGCCCCCCTTACGAGCGCCCGCGCTATCGCCAACCGTTGCTTTTCCCCGACCGACAAAAAATCCCCGCCCGCCCCGACGACGTACTCCAACTTCTTTTCTTTCTTCTCTATCGTGCCCCACAAATTCACTTTCCGGCACACGTTTTCTATTTCCTCTTCCTTATAATTCTTCCCCAAACTAATATTAAACCTTATCGTATTATTAAAAAGAAACGGCTCCTGCTCCACCACTCCTATCTGTTGCCGTATGGACTTCGGATTGTATTCTCCTATCTTCTTCCCATCCACATAAACACTCCCACGCCCCGCCTCCAAAAACCTCAACACCATATTAAAAACCGTACTCTTTCCCGCGCCCGACTTCCCCGCAATCACGTTAATCTTCCCCTTCCCCAACGCCAGATTCGCCCCCTCCAATACTCTATGCTTCCCATAACTGAAATCCACTCCCCTCAACTCTATGCTCTCTCCCCGTATTTGACACCCCTCTTTGCTGTAATCTTCTTCTTCCTTCTCCATAATTTCCTTCACCCTCACACACGACGCAACGTTTTCGCTTAACTCGACAATGCTCTCCACAAGGCTCTGCAGCGGCGCAAAAAACTGGTTCACATACGAAAAAATCGCCACGAACGACCCCATCGTAAAGTTCCCCCGTATCACCAGCACTCCTCCCACGCCCAACGCAAACACATTCCCAAGGAACGAAAAAACCGACGAAAAACTCGACGCGTTCACGCCCGTATTCCTCAAATCCCTCGACGTCTCCGTTAACTCGTTACACAAAACAACGTGCTGTCCGTCGACAACCTCTTCGCAGCTTATCTTCTTTATCGGCAACAGCGCCGACAAAGTCTCCCTCAGAAACTCCGTAATCTTCGACCATTGTTTCAAAAGTTTCTGTGTCTTCAAGCCGATTTCCCGGTTATAATGAAACGAAATCCATACATAAAACGGAATCATACAAGCGATGAATATCCCAATCTTCACGTTTAAATAAAATATAAACCCCAGCATAATAACCACCGATAGAACCGAATTCAAAATCGAGTACGCAATCCGTGAAATAATCGCCATTATGCTGTGCGCGTCCTGGTTTATCCGGTATAATAAATCCCCCGCATCCGTCCCGCTTATTTCTTTATAATTCAACCTCAACACTTTCTTATATAACTGCTTCCGCTTATCATTCGTCACCGTAAGCCCAATCTTTATGTTCAGCCGCTGCGACATAAACCGAAACGCAATAAGCGCTACGTTCAACCCCACAACCAAAATAATAAACTTCCCCAACATCCCCAAATCCTTCTTCGCAATAACCTCGTCAATCAAATACCGTATCATCAAAGGATTAATATAAACCAATACGTAAGAAACTACAGAAAATATTAATATTTTAAAAGATTTTTTCTTGCAAAAATAAAAAGACGATGTCTAATCATAAAATATTATTTAAGATACAAACAACTGGAGGAAAGATGAAAATAAAACTATTTGTAGCAAGTCTTCTATTTTTCTTTGGGTGTGCACCAAAACAAGAACGGGCATATTCGTTGTATAAAACAAAACAACAAGAAGAAGCAAACCGATATGATGAAATAAGAAAACAACAAGCAATAGAGGATTCATTATACAAAATAAAACGACAAGAAGAAGCGAACCGATATGAGGAACTAAAAAAGCAACAAGCAATAGAAGATTCATTATACCAAATAAAACAAGATTCTATAAAAAATTCTCCAGAATATAAAGATTCTCTTAGAAAAGCAGAAGAAAAAGAAATACAGGAGCAAATATTAATAGAACAAGGATATAAAAAGAATTCATTACCTAAAAAAACTTATTTTAGTGTTAGCAGTATTTCTATCATTAATCCGCATTTTAAATCTAATGTGAAAGTTTTTGTAAAACATCCGGGCGTCCAAGCTTGTGCATCTTCTTTAATATTTGAGGCACAAAATAGTAATGTAGTATATAAATCTGCAACATTTGATGTTAGATTATATGATTATAATCATTATCCTCTTGAGGAGAAAACAGAATATATTTCGTTATCTCCTGGGGAAGAGAAAATTTATGAAATTGAGTTTAATTCTTATTACGGAAGTGTTGGGTTTATTAAGTTTGATTTAAAATAGCATTTCTAATAAAACTTATTGACTTTTTGAGAGAGACAAGTAAATTGAGAAGTAGTTTCTTTTGAAAGACAAGTTAAAAACAAATTTTATGAACATTGATAAGTATCTAAACAAAGTATTTAATAAAGACATCTTTAAGCTATTGGATGAATTGCCAGATAATAGTATAGATTGTATATTTGGAGATCCGGACTACAATGTTGGAATAAAATATGCAGGGGGAACAAGTTTCACAAGAGGTTTTGATAAATATATTGAATGGTATATTGAATTAACTAAAAAAGCTTTTAGGGTGCTTAAAGAAACAGGAAATATGTTTTTAATAAACTACCCAAGACAAAACGCATATTTATGGGCTAAATATCTGGATGAAGTCTCTTACGATGTTCAAGAGTATGTATGGGTCTATAATACCAATGTAGGACATTCAAAAAGAAGATTTACAACAGCTCACAGAACAATTTTACATTGTACAAAAAGTAAAAATAATAAGTTTTATAAAAATAATGTGGCTATGCCATATCTAAATCCTACCGATAAGAGAATAATTTTTAACATAGAAAATGGTTCAAAAGGAAGAATGCCGTATAGCTGGTATTTTCATAATTTAGTTAAAAATGTATCTAAAGAAAAGACATATCATGTGTGTCAAATTCCTCAAAAACTAAGTAAGTTATTAATAGAATCTTGCACTATGCCTAAAGATACCGTTCTTATTCTTTTTGGCGGAAGTGGTGCAGAACTTGAAGTCTGTCAAAAAAACAATAGGCATTTTATATCTGCCGAACTTAATAAAGAATATTATAATATGATATCAGAACGCTTAAAAACAGGTAAGATACCGGAAATCTATAAATTAGAAATTGCAAAGAAAAAGTTAGAAGGTAAGAAACAATTATTTCCCTCTTTTCAATTTCAAAGTATTACCAGATAGACAAAAATGCCAGATTTTGATTTTTTAATAACACCTGCACAAAGAGGTTTTCCAATAGAAGTAGAAATGAAAAGGTATAAAAGAATCCAAGAAGCCTTAGGATGGGTAACAGGAACTATACAATCCCAAGCGAGGCATGTTATTACTGTCATTCCTAATGGCATGGAAGTTTACTTTCTAAAACCTGGCAAGGAAACGCTAAGGCAAAAAGTAACAAATCCGAATGATATGACTCCTTGTGTAGGTAGTGCAGATGCCCCATATGGCTTTGATGAAATATGGAAACAACTTTCTAAAGTCTCTGTTTTTGATTTGGATGTTTTTAAAAAAGTTTTGATACTCCTCTATAGGAATGCTTACTTTTTAGACCACGAAGAAGTATCACCGGGTTTAATTAGATACAACCCTAATTCTGATATTAGAAACTATATACAAACCTTGGAGGGTCAAGTAGGACAATTTATGGGATATGGTCTTTTAGGATTTTTACACTTTATGGATATTTTAGGGTGGAACGAAGATGTAAAATATCATGTAGAAAACAGAACACCTACTTTTAGCCCAAGAGGTAAATGGAAAAATGGACGTATAAATACCTTGCTTACTTGCATTGCAATTCCTTACAAAACTTATCTTGTAGTTAGTAATATTCGAGAAAATTCTTCTCACCCTCAAGACATTGACTGGTCATTAGTTTATGAAACTATGCAGTCTTTGGCAAGACAAGGCATCTGTCCTCCAACACAAAAAGAACTATTAGAATGGTTTGTTCCTTATATATTTTAATAATAATTTATAATTTTAATCTTTCTATAGATATAACAAAAAAGGGAAAATATTTAAAATGGAAGGGAAAAATTTTGTAGATTTTACCACACTAAATCTTAAAGTAAATAAATACAAAAAGGATTACAATCTAGATACTCATTCCAAAGCTTTAGCCTACATAGTATTAGAAAATTTTCTATCTCTTTCGCCTTTAGAAATTGAAGAATGTATTACAGATGCTCCAAATGATAGAAGTATAGATGCTGTATTTATAGATAAAGAAGAGGAGCATATCAGTATATTCAACTTTGAATATACTGAAACTTTTGATAATTCTAAAAAAAATTTTCCTGGCAGTGAAATAGATAAAATTATAAATATAGTAAATGATATTTTTTTTAAAAAAGAAGATTTAGTAAGAGAAGTACATCCAATACTTTACGATAAAATCAAAAGTATTTGGGAAATTTTAATTAGAAAAATCCCTTCTTTTAAGTTATATATTTGTAGCAACAAGGAACCTCCAATACCTACTGAAAAGGACCGGTTGGAGAATGCTCTTACAAAATATCATGGTTTGGAAATTCATTATTTGACATTGGAACAAATTGTAAAACAAATTATTGAGAAGAAAAGAGAGAAAATATACGGGGAAATAAAACTAATTGATATTCAATACTTTGAAAGAACCGATGGCGATATAAGAGGTCTAATTGGAACAGCAGAAGCAAAAGAATTTTTAAAACTTGTTGCTTTGGATGGAGATTTGAATTTAGGATTAAATGAAGATATTTTTGATGACAATGTAAGAGTGTATTTGGGTAGCAAAAACAAAATTAATAAAAAGATAATCGAATCCGCACTTTCAGATAAGGATTACTTATTTTGGTATTTAAATAATGGGATAACACTTACTTGTGAAAAGTTTCAATATATAAAGCAACGTATGCCTTTAATAAAGATGCACAATGTTCAAGTTGTCAATGGAGGACAAACTACGCATGCACTATACGAAGCGTATAGACAAAAGCCTGAAATAGATAATATTTTACTTTTAATTAGGTTGTATGAAACAGAAGACACTGAAATTACCTATAAAATTACAGAATCTACTAATAGTCAAACTTTGGTAAATTCAAGAGATCTAAGAGCAAATGATGATATTCAAAAGCGAATAGAGGAACAGTTTAGTCAATTTGGTTATTTCTATGAAAGAAAGAGAAATATATATCAAAACGAAGAGTATAGTAAAAGAATAAACAATGAACTCATAGGACAAGTCTACATGAGTTTTTATTTAGAAATGCCTGCCGAGGCAAAAGCACAAAAAACATTGATATTCGGAGATAAATACGATAACATTTTTAATGAAGAGACTACTGTTTTTAAACTACTTCTACCCTATGAATTATTGAATCTTATTTCAGACGAAAGAAAGAAAAGAGCAGAAGTCCCATTTCTGTTGCACTCTTCTCTTCACATATTATATACTTTAAAATTATTATTAGAAAAAGACCATGTAAATATTAATCCATCAAAAAAAGAGGAAATTCAAGATGTAATAAAATCATTTGATGACTATTATTCCAAAGCTACTAAATTAATTCAGGACATTGTAAACATCGAATCTTCTAAAGACCCAAATTACTCGCATAGTAACTTTTTTAAGTCAAAAAAAACAGCAAAAATAATAAAAGAAAAGATATAAAATAGAAGCAACAATAAACAATGAGATTTTTTAATTTTAAAAATATAAAAATAAACGAAAAAATTAAAAGAGAATGGGAAAAAAATCCATTAATGATTTTTGGTACCTATATAGGCGTTATAATTATTATTATAACTGCTGTTAAGAGTTGTGATAAAGAAGATAAGCAAACTAATTTGAAGGTAATAGGGGAATGTAGTTCTATTAATGTACCTTCAAATTATAAGACCGAAATAGACAATTTTTTTAAAGATACTGTAATTTCATATTTTTCTCATCTTCCATACTCATACTTTAAATATCCTTCTGCTCTTCCTGTAATGTTTAGTAAGGCATTAAAGGAAAAATTCCCTCAAGATATTTCATGCTTATGGGATTTTAAAAGTTATTGGAATTTTACTATTGAAAATAAAGGCAAGAAAGCCACATCTAGTTTAAAATTACAAGTTCCATTTCAAGGTATATATTTAATTACTAAAATGGGAGAACAACAATTAAATATTTTTAACAATGTAATTAAAAACATAGGAGATTTAAACCCTGGAGATGTAACAAAAATTGAAATTTGGACATCTGAAAATTATTGTGATTCTACGGAAAAAGCAATAGTACTGAACGATGCTAATGGATGTTATCATATTTCTTATATCCATAGCGTACAGCCATCTTTTAAAGGCTGGCTGCGGGAAGCAAAACCTATATATGTTTTGGGGATAATAATTACATTCGCTAGTATACTGTTGTTTTGCATTGTTGTAATTAAAATTAAAACTAATAACAAAAACTCTCCTAATAATTATATAAGACCAGAAGCTCCCCATACTTTAATTGAATAAAGATGGGAAACAAAATGGCAAATAAAGCTATATTGAAGAACTGCAAAAGGAACATAATTAGATAATATTAATATTATTTTGCTTGCTTTTTTAAGGAAGTCTATTAGATTGAATATAAATATAAGGAGGGATATCATGACATTGGAGAATTTTCTGACACAAAAAATAAGCGAAAGAGAAAAAATTTCTTCTGAAAATGTAACATGTAAATTGTTGGAAGAATTGCGCTATAAATATAGGTTTTTTATAGATCCTTCTTCGACAAATTCACTATATGGAGGGTATAATATAGGAGCGCTCAAACTCTTATCCAACAAAGATATTATAGCAGATGAGCAAATGTTTGATGAATTGCTTTCTAAAGTATAAGTTTAAAAAGTATTATCTTTAATAAATAAGATAAAAACATGGAAAAACAGGATTTAATTTGTGGGGTAGAGAAAAAATTAGTAGAAGATTTTTTACTTCTACTCAAAAATAGGTATAGAGCTTTAGATGAAGCAACTTACTTGTTAGAATCGGAAACAGGCATGAGTAATATTATAAATATAATGAATGTAAGAGATATAATAAGTCATTTAGTAACTATGTTGGAATGCTCCAGTAAAGAAGAAAGAAAACAACAAATTATACTTGCAGAGGAACACTTACGACGAGCTATCGGAGAAACGTACGAAGTTTCTTTAAATACAATAGGCTCGAAAACAAACGAAATATATAAATATTATAAACGTTATATTCTTCCTATACAGAATAGGTATTCAATACTTAAAGAATTTCCAGATGATATAAAGATAAGATCTGAGTTAGAAGAAATTAAAGCCCTTCGATTAGAGGGACGAAGAAGAAAAGCAAGTAACATTTGGGATGATAAATTTGAGGAAGGAATAAAAGCTTTTGTTGAAGCCTTTGAAAAACTTAACTCTTTAAAAACTAAGTTAGAAAATGCATGTGAAACATATTATAAACTAAAAAATGATTTGTTCTTAAAAAAAACTCTATACCTATCTATTATACTTGCTATTATTAGTTTAATTATTGCAATTCTATTTCTACTTAAGTAGTTACCTAATCGTTTACACATTTAAAAATTTCCCTATAAAATAAATAATCTTTTTTGAATCCTTTTTAGGTTTTTCTGCATCTAATCGTATTAAGTGGATTACCCCATAAATTTCTCCATCTGTAATTTATTTTCTGTTGCTTTTCCAACCCTCAATCTTTCCGTCCTCTGTGCCCTCTTCTTTTCAGTTCTCTATTTTTTTATCTGTTTTTTTAACCCTAAATTTTTCTGTCCTCTGTGTTCTCTGTGGTTGCTTTTTCGTGGTTTCAATTTTGTGCTTTAGTGCTTTAGTGCTTTCGTGGCAAAGGAGGTGATTATATGAAGCAAAAGCAGTGCAGTAAAAGTAACGATATGAAAGGAGCATATCTTTACTTAAATATAAAAAACTATGAACACAAAGTGTCAGTTCTATTTTAATACTATAATAGGCGAACACTCTAAAATGCACGATATTTATCACACAATTAAAACCAACACTTCTTCTGACGACCCAATCCTCATTGAAGGAGAATCCGGCTCGGGCAAAGAACTTATCGCCCAGGCGTTTCATTTTGAAAGTCCCCGAAAAGACAACCCCTTTATCCCCGTTGACTGTGCCGCTATCCCAAACGAAATTGCCGAAAGTACTTTATTTGGTCATAAAAAAGGCGCTTTTACAAATGCAGTTTCCGACTACAAAGGCAAGTTCCTACTCGCCCAAAACGGAACTCTTTTTCTTGATAATATTCAAAACCTTTCTTTAGGCATTCAGGCAAAAATCCTCAGAGCCATTGAAAATAAAAAAGTTTGGCAACTCGGCTCTACCGAACCCACCAAAACAAACATCCGAATTATAACCGCTTCTAATGTTAAACTTTCAACTCTTATTTCCCAAAAAAAATTCCTCTTAGACCTTTTCTATAGACTAAATGATATTAAAATATCTTTGCCTCCTCTTCGTGAACGTGTCTCCGATATCCCTTTACTTGTAAATTATTTCCTGAGAGAAAAGTCTATTTTGTCAGAGGCATTAGAATACCTTTTAAAATATGAATTCAAAGGCAATGTCCGCGAACTTATACTTATTATTAAAAAAGCTATTCGTTTTTCCGACAATTCAGTAATCAAACTTAATGATATTCTCAAAGCCATTTCCGAAATTAAACTCGAACCTATCTGCGACCTAACACTTGAAAATATTTGTCAGCTTGCCTGTTCAAAAGGCTTATACGAACTTGAAAACGAAATAATCACATATACATATAACAATTCCAAAAGTTACGCGAAAACTGCAACGAAGCTTAACATAACAGAAGGCACTGTTAGACAAAAACTAAAAAAACTACTTCCCGAAATTTCCTAAGTATCTAAACTTAGAAAAAGCAAAACCGTATTTTTTACGGAAAACCGTAAAATTTACGGTTTTTTATTTGCCGTTTATCAATAAGTAAAACCCCATAACTTCTTGTCTGTCAATAACTTACATTCTACCATTTTAAATTGTCACGTCTCTTGCTTTATGAAAAAGCATAATGAAAAACAAAATTGAAACAAGAAATAACAAAACAAAAAGAAGCAAGGCAAGATGAACAAAAAACTAACAGAAGTTTTACCGGAAGAATGGGAAGTTATTTCAAAGGAAGACAAAGCTCTTATCTTCCCGGTAGAAAATAACGAAGATTGGTTATTTGAATTATGCGGAAGATACACAAAAGGAAAATTTGAAATTACGCTTTGTCCAATTCGCTCCCCAGACAAAAAACATTCCCAACTCGAGCCCTTAACAGAAGACAATTGGCAATCCGCTACCGACTCTGCTACCCGTTTCCTTGAAAAATGTTTAGCCTGCGCAGCTACCTGCTCCTCAGAGGAACTGACGGAAAAGGTCTCTCCTGCCTTTTAGGAGAAAATTCGTATAGGAGGAAATTATGGGAACTTACATCGCCTCACCCTGGGGTAGTATCAGAGGCAAACTCAAAGATGCCGTCGGTGGTGCTTGCCGTGGCATTGACTGGGTACGTGAAAGGGTTTACCCCACTCAACACGGCACCCTTGAGATGTATAAACAACTCAAGAAAGGTCTTATTACCCCGGACCGTTTCAGTTACAAACAGATGAACATCCGCAGACTCGTTTTTCAACAACTCGGTTACACCGGCAGAACTAACCGCGGCAATCTGATGACTCCAATCTGGAAACCATTATGCGCAAAACGCCACCTTCCCATCACAGCTATCAATATGTTTGTCAAAAGAAGCGCTCCCGACCTCTGGGATTCTATTCCAAATCCCGACGAAGAATACAACGCTTCCACAAACTGCCCCGATATGACGAAAATGGTAGTTTCCGACGGCGACCTTGAACCTATCTCCGATTTCACGGTTTGCAGTTACAACGCAGTTACCGGTGACGTTACTTTCGGTTGGGACACGACCACAATAAAGAATGGAAAATCCGACGATTACGTATTCACATTCGTTTTCAATAAACCCGTTATTGACTCCAAGTGGAGACCAAACGGCTATTTGTATGGTGACGCCAAACTACTTCCACCCGTAAAAAGAATGGACGGCATTGCAACATTTAGTATTGCTGCGGGTTTGACGGCATCCGAGTTAACCGGCTATATTTTCTGTAGAGACAAGAAAGGCGAAATCGGCTTCTCCCCTTCAAAGGGGAAGCAGATATCGTAAACCACTATGAAAAACCAACCAAAAGGAGGAAAAAGAAAATTCATGACGGGGCTCAAACGCCCCGTCGTGGTGTGTTTTGTTGTTTTCTATGTTATAGTATTTCTAATTGCAGGATTTATTTTGCTTAATGTTGTATCTCTACTCTGTAATTTTCATATCTTCTTTTTACCCATTACAATCATATGTGATGTATTAAATCTTATTGTTCAACTTACGGGACAATAAAAGGAGAAACGATGATTTTGAAAGACTGGCCTATGGATTTTCGGGGTACCATTAAAGGAATTACCCCGGAACAGGCAAAAGAAATGTTTGATTACGATATGCCACCGGATGCTAAGGGCATTAGTTTCAGATTCAGAAATAACAAAACTGAAACGTTGCCATATTATCCTGAAAAATACACTCACTATATAAACAGGTCTCCTGAATTTATGGCATACCAAAAAATTTTCTCTGCTATGAATAAGATTGCGTTTCAAATACGTGATACAATTATCAGACCTTTATGGGATATTATGGCAGCAGAGAAAAAATATTGGTCAGGATTCAATATGTTTATGAGTATGAATTGTAAACAAATGAGAGCGGGCATAGAAAATATCTTTTTCACTTTAGGCAACTTACTCCCGCCACAGATTCTTAGTATAGAAATTACAGACTCTTATATAGAGTTACAATTGAAAAATTCCAAACCTGAATACCAACTCGGAATCATTGTGCTGAACTCTGAAACTCTTGAGGTAAAACAGTCTCTTCTCAAATACCCTTACGAAACCATTACTATCCCTATTCAAATAAAAAATTCAATAGTCTTTCTATACTATAAAAACAAAAAGAACTATTCTCCATCTGTCTGTATTTATCCAACATTATAAAAAAAGTTAAACAAAAAAGAATTCCGCCTCAGGCGGAGAGGTGAAAAAATGGGAACATGTTTTGGTCACCCTTTTGGTGTAATAAAAGGCAAAGTTGGTAAACTGGTTTTCTCTTATAGAAGGGGGGTACAGATAGTTTCTCTGAGACGAGAAAATAATATACCCCAAAATATAACTTCAAAAAACAATAGCAACATTATGATTTTGCTTGCAAGAATGTACTATCTCTTAAACCCGGAATTTCATAAATATTGGAACTCTCTCAAGAAAAACCTGCCGGGACATATTTGTTTCATTAGTCAGAATCTTGGTTTTCTTTGTCCATCAATACCAAATAGAAAACAACCGCTAGGGGAAAACAACTGGATAGATATATCACAATTGCAACTTGTTTATAATGGGAAACTATATGAACCTAAAATGAAAATAGAAAACCCGACTTACAACTCAAACGAGCTTAACTTGAAATGGAATACCCGCACTTTTAGAGACGGCAAATCTGACGACGTTGCCCATATAGTAGCTGTTTACTGTTCTCCATTAAATAAAGGGGGCACAGTTTATAACCATTTGTATGACTGTCAACCCGATACTCCTCCTGTAATTCTGAATTCACTTTTATCAAATGGAAGTTATGAACTAAAAGTATTTTATGGCAAATCTGTCAGAGAAAACGGCGAGGCAACAATACAAATAAACGAAAACCTGAATCCCAAATTCTTAACTGTATTCCTTTTCTTTTCCAACGCTACTACTTATTCCGATATTAGTGGCGCCAAGCTCTTAGGACTTTAGTTCTTAAATGAAGCGCGGTAAAAGGGACCAAGCTCTTTCAGGATACTTAATATCTCTATGCACTTATCTACTCCCATCTCTCCCCTTTTACTCCGCCCCTTGAAATAACAATGCACACAATCAAACGGACACTTATACGTCACATCCCATATCAAATAAAATGGCACGTTCTTCAAAAACGCCCTCCTCCCACTCTCCTCCATCAATGATTCCCCTCCCACACCATTCCTTACTTCTATCTTTATCCCCTCTCCCTCTCTTTTTCCTTTGTATCTTGTCTCTTGTGTCTCGTATCTTTGCGTTCCCCCCTCAATCACCCCAAACTCCTTCAGCGTCCCGCACAACGAAACATAATCCTTCTTTATCAACTCCGCCGACGCTTCAGGATACTTCTCTCTCATCTTCCCAACCACTTCCCTTACCCCCAACCCCCGACTTATCATCCCAAAATATTCCGCGCCTGTCCCCGGCAGTTTGAATTCCGTCGTCCCTACCTTTATACATACCGCCCCCTCACTCTCCACCCAACTCGCCTTCTTTGAAATATTCATCTTTTCCTCTTCCCCAAAAAACACAATGCCCAATATAATTTTATGTCAATATTTTTGCAAGAAAAATTCCTTGCACTATTTTAAGATTTCTTGCACTTTTTTCAGATTCTTTGTCAAATATTAATATGGGATTTTTCAGGCAGCGCACTTGTCCGCCATTGTGTTTTGAGGAGACCGGAGTGTTATCCCGAAAAAGACGGGATGTTTCGTCCGTTCTGTTTACTCCGCCTCAGACAGACTAATTACTAAAGCTCAAGGGTTTCAGTTGTTTAAAAAGATTGACAAAGATAGGTTTTGAAAATATTAATTATTGGTCTTGTTAGAATAGGATTTTAACAAGGAGAAAAGATGAAATCCCTTTTCATACCCATTGTAACAACATTGCTTATATTTACAGGTTGCAGAAAAGACCCCTTTGTTCTACAAGAAGGAGACATCACACTTGTTGACAAAACGGTTAAAGGCGGAGCGTATTATTTCTACTGGGATCAAACAGATAATGACGGTAACAAGGTAGGAGCAGATAATTATGGTGTATATCTGTGCGCATCAAATTGTAACACTTCTAAATATTTTACAATTGAAGACGGGGCTCCGCATATTGCAGTTCCTCATGATACTCTAAGTATGCCAACAGTTCTTTCATTATCACTAACATCAGAAAAATATGCGATAGGAGACACAGTAACTATAAAATACCAAATTCCTGCAACCAGCACCATCAAACTCTTTATCAGAAAAGAATAAATAAAAGAAAGCCCTTCTGTTTTTAGCAGAAGGGCTTCTGTATTCTATGCTGTCAACCGATCACTGTCCACTGGCCACTATCCTTATTTTATCAGTATCAGTTTCTCTGTTTCTTCTTTTACCATCTACACCGTCTAAACTGTCTAAACTATCTACACTATCTACACCATCTCTATTTCATCAATATCAGTTTCTTTGTCTCCTTATACTCGCCTGTTTTTAATGTAACAAAATATACCCCATTCTTTTTCACTTTCGGCGTAAACACATAATCCCCTTTACTTAATGCGCCTTTGTAGACAGTCTCTTTTATCCGACCACTTAAATCATAAATTTTCAATTCTGCATTTATACTCTTCGGTACTTCCAAATAAATCTTATCTTTAATTATTCTCAAATCCGCATTCCGAAATCTAAAATCCAAATTTGATGTTTCCTCTATTCCTACGCATGAATATTTTATCGTTGCATAATCAAAATTATACTCCCCATAACTGATTCCGGTTACATATACATACCAATTGTTTTTATCTAATGCAATTGCGTATGCCTGATCTTCTTCATTTCCGGGGCCATTATATCTCTGCACCCATTCTTCATTCCCTGAACTGTTATATTTTACCGTTGCATAGTCAGGGTAAGTCCCCCAACTATTCCCTGTTACATACACATTCCCGCTATTATCTACTGCAATTCCTCTTGCTACATCAATGCTATCTCCTGTCCCATTATATCTTCTAACCCATATTGTATCCCCTACACTGTTATATTTGATTGTTACATAATCAGAAGTTTTAGCACTGTCATATCCAACTCGTCCCGTTATATATACATTCCCGATATTATCCAACGCAAGTGCAGTCCCTTCACTTCCACTGGTACTATCCGGACTATGATATTTTCTTACCCATACCGTATCTCCTGAACCATTGTATTTTATCGTTGTCGCATATCCCCCATAACTACATCCTGTAACATAAACATTTTCACTGTTGTCAACTGCTATTGCTGCTGCTCCCCCCCCTCGGGCAAATCCTTTTGTCTTATCATAGTCATATCCTTTTGGTTCCTCACAACCCTTTGTTCCGTTATATCTCCTAACCCAAACTGTATCCCCTAAAATATTGTATTTTATTGTTGCATAATCCAAGGTAGCCGCCGCACCAGAACTTACTCCCGTTACATACACATTTCCACTATTGTCTGTTGTTATAGCATATGCCCACTGTGTCCCACTCCCATCACCGCTATATTTTCTAACCCACTTTTCCACTCCTAAACTATCATACTTTACCGTAATATACCCGCCAACGCCACGTCCCGTTACATAAACATTTCCGATTTCATCTACTGCTATTGCGCTTGCTTCATCAAGTTTATTTCCTGTTCCACCACCTGAATCATATCTCCTCTCCCATATCACATTTCCTAAACTATTATACTTTACTGTTGCATAATCATACCAAGTTCCGTTTCCATAACTCTTCCCAGTTACATATACATTTCCATTCTTATCAACTGCAATTGCATACGCAACGTCCTGGCTATTATCCGGTCCGTCATATTTCCTTACCCACATTGTATCCCCAGCGCTGTTATATTTTATAGTCATATAGTTAGACTCTGCGGTATCGCCATAAGTCTCTCCCGTTACATATATATACCCGCTATCATCTACTGTCATCGCAAAAGCAACGTCATAAGCTCCCATGTCACTAACCGACCCGTTATACCTCGCCACCCATACCTGTCCAAAAATCTGTAAAGGTAATATAAATCCTATTAAAATTAGTATTTTCTTCATCATTCTTCCCCCTTTTCCCCTCTGCGCCTCTGTAGTGTTGTCATTCTGAGGCGAAGACGAAGAATCTCTCTGTTTATCTCTTTAAACTCTGCGACCCTGCCTGCCGTTCTGTTTGGCATGGTCTGCGGTGAGAAATTTCTTTACCTCAATCTATCCTTATTTTTATTTTGTTATTATTACTATGATTACTATTAATGCTTTCATATTTATTCTTTGTCAATAAGTCTTTAGTCATAATTATTTTAGTAAATTATAATATTATTATACTACTCCCCACGGTGAGTTTTTATCTATCACTGCTGCGTTTATTTGCTTCCCCGTAAGACAAACCAGCGCAATAACTAAACCTACAAGAACTAACATCTTTCTCATTTCACGCCTCCTTGTTATCTTTC
>JAQTXJ010000123.1 GCA_028688815.1 bacterium
ATCGTTATCTATATCTGCAATTGCGGTGGAACTTGCAACCGGGTAAGCAAAATAATCATGTTTCCATTTTGCAGTGGTGCCATCTTCCCCGTCTAATGCGGATATGGAGCCGCCTGCGAAAGAAGTTGCGACAACTTCAAGTTTAGTATCTTTATCAATATCCGCGAGTGCGGGTGACTGGTAATCTATGTAACCGGCTGTTTTGTATTTCCAGAGGAGAGAGGTGGTATCTCCTCCTTTAAGCGCATAAACATAAGTATCATAACAACCAAAAACTATGTCAGGCAGAGTATCTCCGTCAAGGCAACCCAAAGCAGGGGAAGACCATATTTCGTTTCCGGCGGTAAAAGTCCATAAAGTATCTCCCACATAGTTAAAGGCGTATAATTTAGCATCTTTTGAGCCGACCAATATTTCATCATAGCCATCTCCGTTTATGTCTCCTATTGCGGGAGAGGAGACTACGGCGCCTCCGGTCTGGTATTTCCAGTTTAAGCTTCCGGTCATACCATCTATGACATAGAGGCAACCATCATCCGAGCCGATAACCACTTCCTGTTGACCATTTTTGTCTATATCTCCGGCGTTAGGGGAGGAGTTAATCAATCCGTTTGTAGCGAAGGACCATAAAAATTGTTCCATTCCGTTAAGCGCATATACTGATTTGTTGTAGGAGCCGAATATAATTTCCAAATAAGAATCATTATTTATATCAAAGAGCAAAGGCGCGGAGCTAAGCCAGCCGCTTACTTTATAAGACCACACTACTTTTGGATAATGTCTTAATGTGTCGCAGGTGTTTCCGGTTATTCTTACTATGGAGTCTTTTAATACATAAAGGTATCCGCTTTTGGATGCCGCCAACACTATTTCATTTGTGTCATCCTTGTCGACATCTCCCATAACCGGGGAAGTAGTTCGCATACATCCAATCATATTCGGCAGGTCCCAATCAAATTGAAGCGCAGGTTGAGCAAAAGGCGGGAAGTTACCTTTTTCCGTTGAGAAGGCGGTATGCGATTGATTTTTTCTGAACATAGTCCAGTCGGCGTATAGTTTTGATGTAGTCAGACAGGTAATGCTGTTAAATATAAAGAATGTATAGAGAAACAAATTTTTCATATTTAATATATATGATACTTATTTGAGGATTTTGCAACAATTATTTTAAGAAAAATAAAAGAGCCGCAGAAATGCGGCTCTTTTATTGTAAAAGCTTGTATTATTTCATTAAAATAAATTTCTTTACTATGTTTTCGGTTCCGGCAGATAATCTTGCAAAATAAGTTCCTGTAGGTATAGCGCCTTGCGATATGCTAACTTGATAACTGCCCATTTGTTTTTCCTGATTGCCAAGCAGGGTTTTAACGCATCTTCCGGACAGGTCGTAGATTTTTAGGGATACGTTGCTATTTGTCGGCAGGGAGTAAGAAATTTTTGCCGTTCTGAAAGAGGGATTATTAAGAATGTCCAATTTTATTTTTCCTGTTGTAACGGGAGAATTTTCTTCTATTCCGACAATGGTATTTTTCCAGAAGTTTATACCACCGTCAGATTCTCCTGCAAACAAGTCCATATCTCCATCGTTATCTATGTCAACCAATGTGGGTGTAATTCTTCTTCCGACATTATCGGTATTAAGATACATTGAATCTTCCATGTGCCAGTTTGCAACTGAAGGGGTGCCGATATTTTCGTATAGGTATAAACCGCCCCAGGTGCTATCGAATGTTCCTGCTATCCGTTCCACTCCGACGAGCAATTCTATTGTCGTATCATTATCGATATCTCCGAATGTGGGCGCTGCATAGCCGTTAAATATGGTATCAAGATATTTGTCCTTAATAAAGGTAAAAGTTGGGTAATTGGCGGTCCCATCGTTTCTATAGAAGTATATTTTTCCGGAATCATTACCAATAAGCAAATCCTTGTCGCCATCTGCATCAATGTCGTAGAATGCAGGTTTTGCTCCGGTTCCTACGTCAATGGAAGAATAAGTTGCAGTTACCAAAGTCCATACGGGAGCCGCGCCTGTGCCAGCATTTCCATAAAGGGATATTGTGCCATCCCCGGCACCCACGAATAAATCCAATTTCCCATCAGCATTTATATCTACAAATGTGGGAGCAGCATTGCTAGAGACTTTGATAGTATCTCCATAATTTCTTGTATCATACGTCCAATTATTGTCTCCTAAATTCGTTAATTTGCGTATCATACCGTCACTCGTCCCGACGAACATATCGCTTTTGCCATTTCCGTCTAAATCTGCAAACGTAGGAACGCTGTACTGTCCGAAATCAAGGTAATTATACATATCCGTTACCAGAGTAAAATCTGCCGAATCTGCAGTTCCGACATTTTCAAAGTATCTCAATAATCCGTCTCTGCTTCCCATAAACAGGTCATAATCTCCGTCACCATCGATATCTGCAAATCCCGGGCCTGCTCTGTTAAAGGAGGTAACGCTGTCATAAAAATTGGTAACAAAAGTCCAGACTGCACTATCTGCAGTTCCGGTATTTTCCCAGAAGAGCAAATGTCCATTAACGCTTCCGATAATCAAATCAAAGTCACCGTCATTGTCGATATTGACAAATTCAGGGTCTACCTGAGTCATACCGGAATCAGGTATATAAGTATCAGTGATGTGTTTGAATACGGTCGTGTCGCCAATTTTTGTCCATATACTAGAATCAGCAACGCCATATACATTTTCAAAGAAATGAAGTTTTCCGCCATTTTCTTCACCGTTAATCATATCCAAATCACCGTCATTATCTATATCGGCAAAAGAAAGACAGGGATGTCTTATCCAGCTATAATGAAGAGTATCTACAAAGTCGAAATGCGGAGAAGAAACGGTTCCTATATTTCTATAAAAATGAGTTTTCCCGATAAAATCTCCGGAAACCAAATCTAAATCCCCATCGTTATCTAAATCAACGAATTCGGGAGAAGTATATCCTCTTGCGCAGCCTGCGCCCCACATTACATCAACGCTGTCAAAGAAATCTGTAATAAATTGGAATTTAGGAGTTGTTGCAGTTCCTATATTTTCAAAATATGTAAGTTTACCATCCCATGTTCCCATAATCATATCCAAATCGTTGTCATTATCAAGGTCTGCGAAAGCAGGTTTTTGACGTTCTTCTCCGCCTATATACACGGCCATACTGTCGCCGTCAAGAACACCGTTTATTATTCTTTGCCAGTGATTGGCGGTGTCTATATTTGAAAAACCGGTCATTTTTCCGCCGAACAACATAAAAGGTAAACACAATGCAACAAAGGCGAATACTACTTTTTTCATACGTTCCTCCTTTTCAAAGAAATCTTTCTCTTTGAATAATGGTATACTTCTACTTTATATTAGTGTTTTTGTCAATAGGGGAAATGCTGTATTTTAAGGTTCTTTTTTTATTGCGTATCTTATGAGGTCTGCGAGTTTATGGATAGATAATTTTCTCATTATGTTTGAGCGGTGTGTTTCTATGGTTTTTACGCTTCTGGAGAGTATGCCGGCAATTTCTTTATTAGGATGTCCTTCGCCTATTAATTTTAAAACTTCTTTTTCTTTTGGAGTTAACGTATCAAAGGTAGTTTTTGTATTTCCATTTGTTTTTTTATTTAATTGTTTTGATATCTTGGCATCAAAATAGGTGCCACCTTTATTTATTATTTTCATAGCGGAGATAAGGTTTTTTGCCAATGCTTCTTTTGATAAGTAGCCGTCAGCGTTTACGAGCAAAGCATTTTTTATATATTCTTCGTTATCATACATACTTAATATAAGAATTTTTATTTTTGGGTTTTTCTTTTTTATTACCCGTGTCGCTTCTATCCCATTCATTATAGGCATAGAGATATCCATTAGTATTAAATCGGGAAGTAACTTATCTGCAAGCAGTATGGCTTCTTTTCCGTTTTGGGCTTCCCCGACAATCTGTATGGTATGGTCTTCTTCCAGAAGTTTTTTTAAACCTTCTCTCACTATATTATGGTCTTCAGTCAGGACGATTTTCATTTTTATTAGAGGTTTTCTGCCCCATTTTTTATAGGAATTGGTATTTTAATTTCTATATTTGTGCCTTTGCCGATTTGCGATTCGAGATTAAAAACACCGTTCATTAATTTTACCCTTTCCTGTATACTAATGATGCCTATCTGGTTATTATGTTTTTTTGCTTTAAGGTATTGTTCAAAGTTAAAACCGTTTCCATTATCTATTATGGAAAGAACAAGATTTCCATTTTCAACTTTTAGAGATATATTTATTGTGTTCGATTTGCTGTGTTTTATGGCATTAGAGACCGCTTCCTGAACTATTCTATATATATTAGTTTCAAAGATAGGAATTAATCTATGATTTAAGTTGTTTTTGAATTTTATGTTGGCGTTTGTGCCGGGGGAGCAATTTTTTACATACCATTTCAGCGCAGGAATTAATCCGTGGTCATCAAGTATATTGGGGCGGGTATCCATAGATAATTTTTTTAACTCCCTGATACTTTCATCAATTAGATTCATAGTCGGTCCCATATTTTTGGAAATACTTTTTTTATTTTTGTCTTTTCTGTGAGCCATTTCTATGTTCATTTTAAGTATGCTCAAATTTTGGCCTATTCCATCGTGCAATTCTCTTGAAATTTTTTTACGTTCTTTTTCCTGAGCTTCCATAACGCTTTCAATAATTTTGTTATTCATTTCTTCTTTTTCTTTCTGGTGTTTTTCTTCCAGTTCCCTATTTTTTTTAATTGCCCTGCTAAGCGCTTTGGTGGCAAAGAAGCCTAATGAAAATATGATTAATGCTTCTATGCAAACTTCAATCACATCTCCTAAATCCGAGAGGGGAATATGTTTTTCATAACGCAGGTCATAAAATATGTGGTTGATGAAGGGGATAATAACCAATATAAGTGTTATTATGTATCCCCATTTAAGAATTTTATGCTCTATTTCGGTTCTGCTTTTCATATATTTAGATAATAGTTTTATAGTAGTATATATTAATCTTGTCAATAGGGGAAACGCTGTATTTTTTTGAAACAGGAAAAAACAATTAGTTAATAGGGTATTAGTATCCTACGCTTCGCTTCTGGATAGGTATCCCTAATTGCTAAAACTCAATGGCTTCCTATAGTAGTCATTAGGAATAAAAAAACAGAAATTATTCAAAGAGCACAATCACCGCTTAAGCGGTCACCGCCGGGGCGGGATGTCACAGATGTCCATTTGAAATTGTGCCTACAAAAGAAACAAACAAAAAGGGCGAACTGCTTTTCGCCCTGCAGAGGACACTGAGCCC
>JAQTXJ010000124.1 GCA_028688815.1 bacterium
CAAAGAGATGTTTAAAGTATTTAATATGGGAATAGGTATGATAGCAATTGTAAAAAATGAAAACATATTTGACAATTTAACTGAAAAGCCTTTTCTTATTGGGAAAGTTGTTAAAGGTAACAATGTATTTATAACCAATTAAAGCATAATAATACATAATTTATAAAAAATGAAGTTGACAAAATTAGTTTTTAAGTTATTTTAACAAACTATGTTGATTAAAGTCCATTCCATCCAGGGGAGTCAGGTAGGCGAAGAGAAGCTTCCCGACGAGTTATTCGGGATTATTCCGAACTATGAAGTAATTGCCGAAGCCGTTCGTATGTATATGGCAAATTTACGCAGGGGAACGGCATCCACGTTAAGACGCGGTGAAGTAAGTGGTGGCGGTAAAAAACCATGGCCTCAAAAACACACGGGATGGGCACGTTCAGGTTCGAACAGGTCACCTGTATGGAGAGGTGGAGGTACGGTATTTGGGCCACATCCAAGAAGTTATTATTATAGGCTTCCAAAGAAAAAATTAGCTCTTGCATTTCGTTCTGCATTATCTCATAAAGCCAAAGATAACAAAATATTGTTGGTTGATAAGTTTGAATTGCAGGAAGCAAAAACAAGATTATTTGTAGAAGTATTAAAGAGTTTGAGTATGGACATTAAAAAATCCGCACTTTTTGTGGTAACGGAAAAAGATACGAATTTCTGCAGAGCAGGGCAGAATATTAATAAAGTTCATTTCAAAAATCTAAAATCCCTGAACACGCTAGATATAGTAAACTCGAACACATTAGTATTTTCCTTAAATACGCTGCATTCTTTACTTGAAAGTCATTCTTCTAAAGATGTTTAGTTAGGTTTTCTCGGCAATCTATTATTTCAATTTATTAATTCACCTAAAAAACTTGATTTTTTAACTGGTAAGAAGTTACTTTTGTCACTAGGTTTTACTACTCAAGCCAGATAATCCCGCAGAGGATATAAAAAGTCAAATTTACCCAGCAAAGCTGTGTTCCTACGTCGCAAACTCTTAGTAAACAACTACCCTGTTATCTAATTTAACAGAAAAGGATTATATTTGCAGCCCGTCTCGGGCAGATTACTTTGCCTTGACAACTACATAGAATGTATTTATTATGAAAATATGAAGATTAACATACCCGAACTTACTCCGTTTATCCCAGTATTGATGTCAACCCTCTCCGAAACAACTACAAAAACAAATAGGGGAGAGGTAGTCAAAAAAGAAATATATTTGGTCGGAGGAGCAATACGGGACACGATAAATAAAAATCAAAAATCAAATATCAAATATCAAACAGCCCTGGCCAAAAAGAAACAAACAAACACCAAAAACAAACAAAAAACTCAAAAATTGCAAGTTGAAGACTTCGATTTTGCTATAAACGCCTCAGCCATAAGCTT
The DNA here is from genome assembly GCA_028688815.1 of bacterium. Taxonomy (GTDB): domain Bacteria; phylum Hydrothermota; class UBA3073; order JACQXS01; family JAQTXJ01; genus JAQTXJ01. The sequence continues at coordinate 1,423 of JAQTXJ010000124.1, forward strand.
CGCCAAAAGGTTTGCAAAAAAAATTAACGGTAGTTTCGTTATTTTAGATAAAGACATTGACGAAGTAAGGGTAGTATACAAAAATGGCCATAATGAGCTTATTTTTGATTTCTGCAGCATAACCTCAATAAACACAGACCTTTCGAGGCGAGATTTCACTATAAATGCAATTGCAGCAAAATTACCGGATATGGAAGTACTGGATATTTTTAAGGGTGAAAAAGACATCCACCAAAAAACCATAAGAATGATTTCCGAACAAAATATAAAAGATGACCCCCTGAGAATATTGAGAGCCTTTAGACTAAAATCAACCATGGACTTTAATATTTCCCCGAAAACCACTCCAAAATTAATAAAACATAGAAAGTTACTCAAAAATATCGCAGGCGAAAGAATAAAACAGGAACTTTTTAGCATCTTAAATTCCCCAAAAGCCTATGAAACATTGCGATTTATGGCAAAAAAAGAAATTTTACAGGTCATAATCCCCGAATTAAAGAAATTAATGATCACCCCCCAATACAAACCAACGGGAAATTTACTAGACCATTCACTTTTAACTGTAAAAAAAATAGACACAGCAACTTACAATTTCAAAAAATACACCGCAAACAAAATACATATACTTAAATTCTCTGGATTACTTCATGATATTGGCAAGCCATATACTTACAGTAAGGATAAATTAAATAGGGTGCACTTTTATGGTCACGAGAAAAGGGGAGTGGAGTTGCTTGAGGGTATCCGTGGAAGATTAAAGTTAAGTAATTCTGATTTTCGTAGTTTGTCTAATCTTATTGGGTTTCATATGAGGCCTCATTTGTTGGGAGAAGAGAAAATTCCTACAAACAAGGCTATATTAAGGTTTATAAGGGATGGAGAAGAAGATTCTATTTTAATACTCTTATTAGCTTATGCGGATGCAATGGCATCGGGTAATAGGGGTAGAGCGGGGTTGCTAAGATTAATCAATAGGAGTATAGAAATATGGGAAACGATGCGGCAGCCTAAGTTCAAAAGATTGTTAACCGGCAATGATTTAATCAAGATGGGGTATAAACCTGGCCCGGTATTTAAGACAATTTTACAGGCTATAGAAGAGGAACAAATAAGTAATGAGCTATCTACACGTAAACAGGCAATGGATTTTGTTATAAAAAACTGGAGGCAAAAATGACAGAAATTAAAACTACATTTATAAAAGATATGAAGTTTGTTGCTATGACTACTTCAGGGAATAAGATAGTTATGGATACATTAAAAGAAAATGGGGCAGGGGCAACACCGATGGAACTATTACTTGCTGCTCTGACAGGATGTACCGGCATGGATATTGTTTCCATATTAAAGAAGATGCAACTTGAATTTAGTAAATTGGAAATCGTAGTCAAGGGAGAAAAATCAGAAGAGCACCCCAAGATATACAAAAAGATAAAGCTCATATACAAGCTCTATGGCAATCTCCCCCCGGACAAAGTAAAGAATGCCATAGAATTATCGATTAATAAGTACTGCTCGGTATCCAATATGTTAAAGTCGGCAGCTGAGATAACCTATGAATACCAAATATTGGATAGTGAGCAGTAGATAGCAAAAGAATACCTCCTCGCATACCTAAAACTTCCTACCTACAGGAGAAAATTGCCCTTTCTTTGAACCAGCAAAACATAATCAATCTTCAAATCTCCTTATCTCAAAATAATAATTATATAAAAATAGCAAACAAAAACTATCGAATAGAAAGAGAAAAGAAATTCAAAAAAAATACCCTCCGGATAAATTTAAAACAATTTAGGCAAGTTTGTCACAAAACTTGCTTTTCTTTTAAATTAAAAATGAAAAACTCTCTAAGAGAAAAAACATCATTAAACTTTCTAACTTTTTTAATTCTTAAAAAAGGAGGTTCTTTATACACCAAAACATACCCAATTTTTTAAAATGGGGGAGAATTAAGACAAAACTTACCCTATATCGCCTTAATCCGCACCCCTAATAAACATCAATATCTTCAGTTGGTTTACATAAGGTTTATTATCAGAAGGTAGTTTTATAGGGCATATTGTGAATTTGGGAAGTTTTTGTTAAGGGTTGTATTTAGTGCGTTTATGCGTTCTGTGTTACCGAGAAGCTTGTAGCATTTGATGGCATTGGATAAAGCTTTTGGAGTTAGCAGTGATTTCGGGTATTTAGAGTTAAATTCTTCATATTTTTGCGCAGCTTTCAAATTATCGCCAGTTTGGAGATAAGAATCTGCAATTCCGAGTTGAGAAGATTGAATAAGTAATTCATCTTTTCCTTTTTTGATGTAAGTTTCGTAAGCTTCCTGTGATTCTTTGTATTTTCCTTCAAGGTAATAGATGTTTGCTAACCAGTAACCAGCATTTATTCCGTATTGCGTTTTGGTATATAACTTAGATATATCTTCAAAATTTGTTAATGCGCCCTCAATGTTCCCTTTGTTATATTCGATAAGGGCAGTAGTGTATGCTTCTTTTGCCCTGTTGTTTTTTGTCTGTCCTGTCCAGTAGAAATAAACCCCTGCCGCTACAACAATTATTGCCCCAATTATTATATATTGTGTAATGGTTTTGTGTTTATACATCCACTTTGCAAACATCATTCCTTCTTCTACAAATTTGTCTTTCTTTAAGTCCTTCTTTGTTATTTTTCTATGATCTTTTGCCATTTTTGTCTATATCCTTTGCATAAAGCATTATCTTGGAGTTTGCACCCCGGTTTTCTCTTTTTAATTCATAAACCAAATCTATGTACTCCCCAGTTTCCATTAGCATTTCCTTCAATCCAAAGCCTATCACCTCCCTCATTTTATTATCGCCTCTTACCTTAAATTTTATATGGTTATTCCCTACAATTCTTGGGTATCCTATTACTTGGACACCGGTACTCACAAACATTGGTTTAGAATTCCCGTATCCAAAAGGTTCTATTTTCTCTAATTCATCAACCAGTTTTTCACTTATAGATGTTATACTTAACTTCTTATCTATCATTATCTTAGGAACTAAATCTTTAACTAAAACTTTAATATCAGTTCTCTCAATTATTCTATCTTTAAGGAGGGGAATGTTTTCTTTTTTTATGGTAAAGCCTGCTGCGGCTTTATGTCCTCCAAAGGCAGAGAAAAGTTCTTTACATTTAGACAGGGCTTCATAAATATTGAATTCCGGTATTGATCTTGCCGATCCCCTGCCTATATCTCCATTCAATGCGATAAGCATTGTCGGTCTATAGAATTTATCCGCAAGTTTGGCAGCAGCTATACCTATTACTCCGGGGTGCCATCCTTCTTTTGCAATTATGATGACCTCGGATACATCTTTAATTTCCTGTTCTGCTTCCTGAATGATTTGTTTTTGTATTTTTTGTCTTTCATTGTTTTCATTTTCTAATGCCTGTCCAATTTTAGATGCCTCTCCCCCATCTTGAGTCGTAAATAAATTTACGGTTTCTTTGGCATCTCCCAATCTTCCTTTTGCATTTATTCTGGGACCTAAAATAAACCCCAGTTGGTATGGGCTTAACTTTTGGCCACTGAGTCTTGTTTTTTCCATTAATTTTTGTAGTCCTATGTTTTTTGTATTTGATAAAACCTTTAATCCTTCTTTTACGAATATCCTATTTTCATCTATTAGGGGGGTCACATCGCATACCGTAGCAAGGGCAACTAAGTCTAAATAATCCCACAACTCCTCTTTATCCATTTTGGTTCTATCAAAGATTGCCTGTCCAAGTTTAAATACTATACCGCAAGCCGACAGTTCTCTGAAAGGGTAGTTTTCAATCTTGGAATTAATCAC
>JAQTXJ010000038.1 GCA_028688815.1 bacterium
TTGTTCCCTGCCGTTCTATCCAGCGAATATATAAACGCCAGTATCTGCGCCACTACCGGGTACAACTCTTCCCGTATGTAATCCCCTATATCAAGTTTCATCAGCGTAGAAATCAATTCCTTATCCTCGTATATCTTAATACCGTGCTCTTCCGCGATTTCAATGATTTTCTCTGCAAGCTTTCCGCTTCCCTTTGCTATTACTAATGGCGCCCTGTCACGGGAATGCTCGTATTTTAATGCAACAGCTTTATTGATTTCAGGCTTTTTCATTAAGCAAGAGCCTCCCATCCCGTTCCTTTAGGTGTCTCTTTATTTGTCTGTTTTGTTTTTGTTTGTACCGAAATCACAGGACTCCAGTTAATGCTCTTTATAGCCTGTTCCAGTTTACGAATGTCTGATTTTATATAAGAACTTGTTTCTGATGTTTCCCCGCACATAACGATATTTACTTTCTTTTTGTCCGATTCTTTATTCGTATAGAGTTTTGTTTCAACGACTCCGAGGTTTTCCGTTTCCGTGGAAAAATAAAACTCTCCGGACTTTCCTTCTCCCGATTTTGTTTTTTTATTTCCGAATCGTATTATGAAATTATTATTTGATATGTTGATTGGAATGGCAAACTGCTCATCCCAATCCAGGTTGGTATCTTGCGCGGAAATATTTTCTTTCGTGTAGTTTGATTTGTCTATATTTTTGTCAATGGGTTTCTCTAGTATTTCCAATATGAGCGGGATAGTGTTTTCACGGCTTTTAACCCATAGTTTTAGTTTTTCTCCTTGTTTGAATTTCAAAGAAGTCTCAGCGATTAAGTCGTTATCAAGTAATTTTATGGCTACTTTGTTATTCCCGAGAATTCGTGTAACTGTCGCGTATATGATACTGTCTGCCTTTAACGCAGGGACGGAAATGGTTTTCTGCCCTCCTGCAGACGGCATAATTTTTAAGACAGCAGTTAAATTAGCAGCTCTAATATTTTGCATTTTTATTGTTTCCCGTTCGTTTAGCCAGACCGATTATCCGGCTATGCTGGAATTTCCTACACGCCTAGTTTTTTAGATTATTCTTTGGTAACAATTGTTTTTGTCCCCGGATACATTTTATTAACCAGCTTTGATTAGGATCCCTTCCGTTTTTGGGAATTAAAGATTCTGCTACCCGGAAAAAAGAATCTGCCTGTCCCCAGTCTTTCAGCCTTCTGTATAGTTCCCCACATAGGTAATTAATAACGGTTTTTTCATTTTCTCGTGCTTCAGGAAGACCTAGTTTCAAAAAACTTACCGTTTGTTCCTGAAAATAACGTTCATTAGCTATTGATTTGTTCAGCTTGCTTTTTAAGTTTTCGAATTGTTCTGTCGGTATCTTGTTTTCAAGGGAAGGCAAAATGTCTTCAACTTCTTTGTTTTCTCCGTGTTCTCTTAGTAACTTAATTGCGGCAAGACTTGAAAGTGTGCGTTCTTCTGTTTTTAACGTAGAATCTATTTTTGCAAGCTTTCTGCCCAACTGGATTTCATACAGGGCAGGGTTATTTGCTTTTATTAATTCCTTCCTTATAATTTTTTTGTTTATCAGGCTGTCTACTGAGTTTATTGTGTTGCTGTCTATCCCTGAAAGTGGTTCATCTTCTGACCTTACTGCCCAACTCGCCGAATGAAAGATATGCGCAATAAGAAGCGGACTCCTTCCCGTAAGTTGGTATTTTTGAGCGATAAAATCATACTTTGCCCATGCAGGGATGTTATGTAAATCAAGTTCCTCCACGGGAGGAGTCGAAATAAATGCCTTTTTTGCTTTTATCTTTTGTTTTAATGTGTCAGGAAGGGTTGTATCTGATAAAAATTCACTGTGAAACCCTGAATACGCACATTCGGGACAGGTTATAGGATAGAAAAGATTTGGATCGTCTCCTGCTGCCCTTTCAAAAAGGTCCATATCGCATCCGGCGCAATTATTTGTTGACCCTACAACTAAAGTATTTATTAGGGTATTGCAAACAGGACATATTACTTTTTCTTTAACTAATGTTGTTGCATATGTTTTTTCCCAACAACTAAACACTAAAACAAAGATAAATAATAATTTCTTGAACATATTCATTCCTATTATTTAATTATGATAATATAAATACGCTTTGTCAATTTTTTTTCCGAATGGGTAGGGATAGGTCGCTTGACCTATCCATTCTTTGTTTTTACCCTCTTTGTAACTGGACTACCAGTTACTTTTATTGCAACTCTTACAGTTCTTACTATTCCTTCTCTGCATTCCGTATTGTCATTCTGAACGTAGTGAAGAATCTACCTGTTTTCTGTTACAATTAGTTACTATGAATTACTATAAGTTTCAGTTTTTACTGTTTTCGTTTTATCTGCAGACATTTGCGATAATCTGCGTCCCAAAAACTTATTTGTCTGTTTTCTTTTCCGACTTGCTTTGACTGCCTTTCCTCTTGTTTACCGCTTGTTTTAACACGAATTCAACCTGCCCGTTAATACTTCGCAACTCATCCGATGCCCATATGTTCAACTCCTCCCATAACTTAGAGTCTATCCGCAATAAAAAGGCTTTTTTATCGGGCATGATTTTGGTTTACGTATATAATGTGCCGGTATTAATTATTGGCTGGACTTCGCCTTCCCCACATAGTACCACCATTAAGTTGCTTACCATAGACGCTTTTCGTTCGTCGTCTAATTCAATCACTTTTTTCTCGGCTAATTCCTGTAACGCCATCTCTACCATAGTAACCGCTCCGTGCACAATCTTCTGACGGGCAGCAATAATTGCTTCCGCTTGCTGGCGTCTTAACATAACTTGGGCGATTTCAGGAGCATATGCTAAATGACTTAATCTTGTTTCTAAAATCACAACACCGGCTTTCTGAACACGCTCTTCTAATTCTTTCTGCAGAGCTTTTGAAACCTCATCAATCGACCCTCTTAATGAAATTTCCCCCTGCTCGTGCGCATCATAAGAATAAGAACTTGCCAGGTGTCTCGTAGCCGATTCAGATTGTATGGTAACGTATGTGTAATAATTTTCTACGTCAAAAACGGCTTGCGCCGTGTTTTTTACCTGCCAGACTACAATTGCTGCAATCTCAATCGGGTTCCCGCTCTTATCGTTTACCTTTATTTTCTCCCCGTTTAAAGTGTTTGCACGCAAAGAAACCTTTGTCCTCTTATTAAATGGAAAGGTCCATAATAAACCGTTTGTTTTAACCGTTCCCACGTACTTTCCCATGAGAGTCAATACTGCCGCCTGGTTTGGCTGAACCGTGTAAAGCCCTGCGCATACAAATAACATTAATAACCATAAAAATACAATAGTCACTATCAAAGGCGTTGATGGGTTTTTGTCGGCAATGTTTACCAGCCAAATATTTACACCCAATAATATAAGACCGAACAAAAGTATAAATCCCCCACTTCTCCCCTTGCACTCTATTTCTTCTGTCATTTTACTCCTCCTTTTTTATTACACGTTTTTATAATTTCTGCTAACGAAATAAGATTAAACAAAAGTATAAATCCCCCGTTTTTCCATTTACTCCCCTTTCCTTTCGACGCCTTACACCTCCCTTTTTTATTATGCATTTTAATCTCCTTTAATATCATAATGATATCATAATGATATATACTAAATTAAACCTGTCAAGAAAAAAATGAAAAATAAAGTTATGGGGGTGGCTCTGCGGTGAAATCTTTTATTGTTTATTTTGTCTCGTGGTAGTCTCTTTAGGCCCCTGTTGAAAAAAATAAATTCTCTGTTTTTTTTGTTCTTTGTGTTCTCTGCAGTTAATCTTTATGTTTTTGCCTCTAAGGGCTCTCTTTTTGTTTTTAATTGTCTAAACTTTTTGTCTCTCTCCTCTGCGAACTCTGCGTCTCTGCGGTGAAATCTTTTGTTGTCTGTGTCCGGATAAAACTTAAAACCAGTTTGTGAAAAACTTTCTGCTTGGAACAGTTTTTATTCGAACGTTTAGTGCTTTTGCGCCTTCGGGAAGTTCGGTCTTTGCCGTTCTTCTGAGAGATTTATTTGGTACATTTTCGGATGGAATCACTTCCTTGTCCGTCTCGCCTTCGTTTTGTCCTTTTCCTGCCGCAGATATTTGATTCATCCCGGCTGCAGATGAGAAAATCAATAACCCGTTAAAAAAAGCAAGCAGCCATTTCATACCTGATTGAGTTGGCGCTATTGATGCCGTCATAAAGGCTAACCCTAATGCTACTATAAGGGATAGCCATTTCCTGTGTTTGTCGGCTTTTTGTCCGAATAAATAACAAACGGTGTTAGGAACTAATAAAGAAGCAGCTACTGCTCCCTGTAACCCCAGAAGACTTTCCGGAGTAAAAAGCGCATCTAATTGTGTCGTGTTCATTTTTCTATCTCCTTAGTTAGAGTTTTCGCCTTCCTGTTGTGGAAAGGCGGATTATAGTAAGTTCTTTCCAGCTATGCTGGATTAGAAATTCCTATCCCGCTAGCGAGACTCTAACTTATCCAGCAAAGCTGGATTATTTCCCTGTGCATATTATTTTTTGCGGCATTCGGGCCGTAACGGAACCCCGTCTTTAAATTCGGAACTTTTAACTTTTACAATACCGAATGCGTATGTTCCCGCTTTGAGATATGAATGGTTGCCCTGCGTAAACTCACTGTCTTCAGGAACATACTGACAATAAATTGCTAAACGTAGAGTGTCTCCCTTGAATTCTTTTACTTTTTTTATATTTAATATTTTCCCGCAGGGTTCTCCTATTTCTACCTTCCTGTCAACTCCTTTTTGTTCTATTGATGAGCAGCTAAAGAGAATGCCGTTTTCTTTCGTTTCTTTAAACGCAACCGTTTCCAAACTGCATTCTGTTAGTAATCGAATAACTTCCGAATATTCATCAAACCAGAATACTCTTTCCGTATTAGTCCAATAAACAAGATGTTTCCGCATTTTCCCTAGGGAGTCTTCTTTTTCAATGCTTCCATAATAAGTGTATTGGGCGCATCCCGTGAAAATAAAAATGAACAAAAACAATAAATAAATTTTTCGTTTCATTTTTATATTAACTTGTAATCAGTGAGACTAAATCATCTCCAATGGCGAAATTTTTCCAGTAACTTATGTGTGCCAATAACCATGCCTGTTTACTGTCTACGACACGGTCTTGTATAACCCACCCGGAATTAAGATTGGTGGAAAATTTTTCTGCAATTTGGTATTTTACAACAGGTTTCCCGTAGAAATTACCTGATACTACGGGGTCTGTCCGTGCCCAATAATTTATCCAGCGAAAATATCTAGAACCGGGTTTGAATTTTTTTACACTGTTTCTATTGAACATTGACAACCCAATAGGAGAACCGAAAGTTACCAGTGCCTGAACAGGCCATGTTGTCCTGGAATTGCGGTCAAAATATTTTTGATTTGTAATAAGTTTGTTGACGGCATCAAATGCATAAATCGTACCAAGACTGTGCGCTACTATATAAAGAGGATTTCCTTCTTCATAAATTTTTTCAATCTTGTTTATAAGTCCGTCTCGTATAGTTGAGGCAGTGCTTCCTTCCTGTATATTTATTAACACATCTCCCACTACATCTACGCCATTTTCAACGACTTTTCCAAGCAATCCTCCTATAGGTGTTTTCCCAAGCAAATTGACTAAAAATATTCCGAATACTTTTTTTAAGCTGCGTTGGGCATTATCATTGATGTTTTCGTATCTGTACATTTCTGTTTCGAATTTGACTATTGGAAGTTGCTCGGGAGTAAGACGCGAGAGAATGAGTTTTTTTATGCCCTCGTGAGAATTTATATCGTTGTCTTTCCCTGCTTGAACTCCGTGGACAACTAAAATCTTTCTTGGTTTCTTAGGGTCAACACTCATTTTCCTTTTTCCCTCTGTCCCTTTATTTTATATTCGATAGAATAGATAGGGCTTTTATGCCCTATTATTCCCTTTTAAAAATGAAATACTATAAGTATAAGCTAATTTATTGCAATAAAAATTCCTTGTAAAATATTAAGATTTCTTGTAAAATATTAAGATTTTGTATGTTTTATTGCCGGGGAATTTTTTTAGGATGTTTTTAATTGGCAAAATTTGAAACATAACATTTTACGCTTGTTGGAAGGCAGGATAGCGGGGATTTTACAGGGTTACCCCGTGAAAAGTCTAAAGTTTTCTTTCAGGTATAATTTCTGTGTGCTGTCAAGTAATTCGGTATTTATTGAAAACAATAATACACTATTTGTGCATTTCTTTTTTAATTCTGCTAACCATTTTACTGTTTTGCCCCATCCGTTAATCATTATAATTTCATTAAGACAATCTACAATTATTACAGCAGTTTTTGTTTTTTCTATAAAATCTGAAGTCGTAGAACCTATAAATTCAATATCTTTATAAGCAATTGTATCTTTTTCTCTCCCCTTGGAAGTCAGCTGGATTATGGGTGTATATAATATTTTATACTTCTTTCTTATTTTTTCAGGGGGAAATTTACTAAAACATAAACCCGGTATTCCGTGTGAAACTTGGTCTATGAATATTTTATAAGCCCTGTCGGAGCTTTCTTCTTTTGTGAAATAAGCAGTCCCTTTCTCTAAGTCAAACATTAAAGGAACGGAGACATCGCTCTCCTTTATCGGGATAATAAATAATTTATACCTGAAAATAGAATAAAAAGCACTTCCTGCCCATATTATGGTAATTTCTGTCCCAATTTCAGGAAGAAGAACCCCATATAAAGGTAAAAGGACGTTTGATAATGTCCCGATTACCCATGAAATCGAATATCCCAAAAGAATAGGTTTGACCTGCCTTTTTTCAAGAGCAGTCCCAGACTTTAATATTTGAATAAATAAATAGATTCCCCACAAAAAGAAAATTGTATAATAAGTAGTATACATCCAGATGAAATTCCCCGGAAGACTCGTATACCCCCAATACATTTTTACTGGCGCGCGTTTGTAGATTAAATCGGTACTTAAAAAAAAATGCAGGAATAAAAGACAGGGTGCATATAAAATTATGTAACTGGAAATCTTTTTCAAAAAATTGCTTTTTCGTGCAAATAATAATGTGAAATGGGTGTAAAAGCTTACCATAAAACACCAACCGAATCCGCCTATCTTTAGCCATAAGATAGCTGTTCCCGGGGTATTGGCAATCCTGTGTCCGAATTCACTTATTCCCCATATTGCAAAAGAAAAAGCCGTTAAAGCGAAAAGTTTGTTTAATAATTTTCCCGGGTTTCTGCGACATACATATACTCCCAGTATAAAATTAATAACCCCTGCAATAAAAGAATATAATGCCCAGATATTCATTTAATTAAATAATCTTAGATTTTTCGTCTTTTAATTATTCTAAAATCTTAGTTGTTTTATCCCCTGGAGAAAAGTCTTAAATTTTCTTTCAGGTATAATCCCTGTGTGCTGTCCAGTAATTCGGTATTTATTGAGAATAATAGCACGACGCTATTTGTGCATTTCTTTTTTAATTCTTCTAACCAACTTACCGTTTTTTCCCAGCCGTTAATCATTATAATTTCATTGAGACAATCTAAAAATATCGTAGCCGTTTTTGTTTTTTCTATAAAATCTAAAATTGTGGAACTCATAAATTTAGTGTCTTTATACCCAATCGTATCTTTTTCTCTTCCCGTTAAAGTTATATGGATTATAGGCGTATATAATATTTTGTATTTCTTTCTTATTTTTTCAGGGGGAAATTTACTAAAACATAAACCCGGTATTCCGTGTGAAACTTGGTCTATGAATATTTTATAAGCCCTGTCGGAGCTTTCTTCTTTTGTGAAATAAGCAGTCCCTTTCTCTAAGTCAAACATTAAAGGAACGGTCGCATCGCTCTCTTTTACCGGGATAATAAATAATTTATACCTGAAGATGGAATAAAAAGCACCTATTGCTGTTGCTAGAGCAATAATTGTCCCAAGTTCAGGAAGAAGGACCCCATAAAAAGGGAAGATAACGTTTGAGATGGTTCCAATTATTAATGTGGTTGTATATCCCAAAAACATTGGTTTTACCTGTTTTTTTTCAATAGGGGTGCCATACTTTAATACTTGAATAAATAAATATATTCCCCAAAAATAGGAAAGCATATAATAAGTAGTATAAAACCAGACAAATTTTCCAGGGAAACTAGTATATCCCCAGTACATTTTCTCTACTTCTTGTTTGTAGATTAAGTCGGTGCTTAAAAATAAATGCAAGAATAAAAGACAGGGAGCATATAAAATTATGTAAGTGGAAATCCTCTTTAAATAATTAGTTTTTCGTGCAAATAATAATGCAAAGTGGATGTAAAAACCTACCATAAAACACCAACCGAATCCGCCTGCTTTTATCCATAAAATAGCCGTTTCAGGATTGTTGGCAATTCTGTGCCCAAATTCACTTATTCCCCATAGTGCAAGAGAAAACGCAAATAATGCAAAAATTCTATTTAATGGGTGCCGGGGATTTTTACAATATACATATACTCCCAGTATAAAATTAATAACCCCTGCAATAAAAGAATATAATGCCCAGATATTCATTTAATTAATTCCGTAATTGGTGCCTAACAGTGGTTGTTTTTACTTAACTAATACGATTTTTCCTGTCTTTGTAAAATTGTCTGTCTTTAAACGATAAAGATAAATGCCTGAACTTTGTAATTTTGTATCCCATTGAATCTTCTTACTGCCCGAGGTTTCTACCGCGTTTACTAAAGTATTTATTTTCTTCCCGGCAATGTCATATATGTCTAACTTTATACTCATCTCCACAGGTAAATTAAATTCTATTGTAACAATTTTTGAGTAAGGTTTAGCGTAAGTTTTAACTAATAATTTATTATTTATTAAATCATTTGCCGCTTCTTCCAAGCCGGACGGACAGGATGTATATTTTAAAGGTACCTGGGCAAGCCATGTATTATGCCAAAGCCAGCTGGGAAGCTCTTTCCTTGGTATGGTAAGGTCGTCATTAATGTTGGTAATGTGATATGTGTATTCATTCATTACGTTTCTTAAGTCCTTCCATTCCGTGGAAGTCAATGCGCCAAATCCATAAACTCCATAAATAGCAACTAATTCACTGCGCCCGTCATTGTTTATATCTGCTACGCCCGGAAATTCATACGCCGTGCGTGATGAGAATTGAGTGTTACGGTAAAAAGGATTTCCGCTGCCATCCGGATGTTTTCCGTCAGCCCCGTTAAATACTTCAAGGGAATTCCCGCACCACGCAGCTATCCTAAGATTGTCCTCTATTTCCCAGATAAACGCTCCTGCTCCGGAACCACCCCATACATTGTCATACGCTCCTTCTTGCCATACCATGTCTATTCCTGTTCTGGCGGCATTCTCCCGGATACAATATAACCTTTGCGTAGACGTATCCGTTAACCCTTTTGCATAAGAAAATATAAGCATTTCTGGAAGGGAATCAGGAAGAAAATCAAGGTCTGCAATTGCTATGGCAGACCTGACACCGTATCCGACCGGAGGTACCCGCGCTCCCCATTTCAATGTGCCATCTTTTTCAAAGCAAAATATACTGTCTCCTCCTGAAGAGACAATCTCCGGCTCGCAATCTCTATTTAAATCCGCTATGCTTATCTCGCCACCTACACCAACACTGTCGGACATCCAACGCAAACTGCCATTAGTCCCGTTTAAACAAAAAAGTCTGCCCTTACTTGTCGTAAGAACTGCAGGCTCCAACGTAGTGTCTATTCTTTCGACAACCGGAGTTATAATGTTTGCCAGAGTATCTCCGACGAAGTATGACCATTTTATTCCACCGGTACTGTTAAGACAAAATAGTTTTCCGTGAGAACTTCCAAATAATATTTCAGGGTCTCCCGTAGTATCTACGTTTGCTATGGTAGGTGAACCACCGTAACGGGAAAGCGAAAATCCCGTGGAAAAACTCCATTTTAAACTGCCGGTAACTGCATTTAAACAATAAAGTTTTGCCCCCTCGTTTGCAACTATAACGGAAGCCGTATCATTATCGTCTATTATGGCTACTGCAGGCGAACAAAAATTCATATAATAAGGGGTCCCGAGCGAATAAGACCATCTCAAAGTCCCGTTACTATTTAAAGAATGAATTTTCCCTATATTATCCGTAAACATAATCTCGCAAAGGTTGTCGCCATTTACATCCGCAATAGCCGGACTGGAAAGTGTTATTGCCCAACTATCGTACGACCAAAGTGTATCCGGAGTTCCCCAATTAGCCTGCAATTGAGAAGTAAAAAATAATATACAAAAAAACATAAACCCTCTTTTTATCTTGTCTTTGGATGTTTTTGCATAATCTGTTTTCATCTATCATATATATAGTAATAATAACCATTTTCTTTGTCAAGTGAGAATTATTTTTCGACTGCCTTACCTGAGAAGTTTTAAATCTTCAAAAATAAGAGATATGGAAAAAAATATTGACAAAATATTGTCTTCAGAGTATCAATTTTCACTAATCGGAATTGGTTGTTTTATAATAAACAGGAGAGTAAGAGAGAATACAAATATGAAAAACACAATTTTATTATTCTTGATAATAGTTTTAGTAATAGCTATTGTTGCCTTTCTCTTGTGGATTCGGATAAGAGAAGCTAATAAATTATTTAAAGAAGTAAGTGAAAAATTGGATGATATATTAGAATTGAAAATTCCTGACAAAACACTGGGTGGATACAAGGCATTGAACGGTGTTTTAGCTATGATTGATGGAAAATGGAAAGATGCAATCGAAGTTTTTCGTAAGTTGTCTCCTCACGTGGATAGTAAAACGAAAGTAAATTACCTAAGTCTTATAGGGTTATGTTTTTACAAACAGGGAAAATTAGGACAGGCACTCGGTAGTTATAGAGAGTCGTTAGACCTTGCAATGGAAATAAACGATAAAAAAGGCGAAGCGATTAATCTAGGAGATATTGGAATTATTTATTGGAGAGAAGGATCGTTGGATAAAGCATTAGAGTATTACAACCAGGCTCTTGGAGTTTATAAAGAAATAAACGATAAAAAAGGTGAAGCAGAATATTTAGGTAATATTGGTCTTGTTTACTGGAAACAAGGCATGCTGGATAAAGCGTTGGAATATCAAAATAAGGCGCTGGCTATTGACAAAGAAATAGGTAATAAAGAAAGCGAATCCGCAGACTTAGGTAATATCGGGGTTATTTATCGTATGCAGGGAGAATGGGATAAGGCATTAGAATATTACGATAAAGCTCTTAAAACTTATGAAGAAATAGATAAAAAACAAGGTATGGCAAATCAGTTAGGTAATATCGGGATTGTTTACGGAATGCTTGGAGAATTGGACAAAGCGTTGGAATGCCATAATAGGGCGATGAAAATCGATAAGGAAATAGGGAATAGGGAAGGAGAAGCACAGGATTTAGGGAATATTGGGAATATCTATCACGACTTGCAGCAATTTGACGAGGCATTGGAATATTATATGAGATCCTTTGATATTAACAGGGAAATGGGCAATAAAAAGGGTGAAGCCGCTGATTGGGGAAATATCGGAAATACCTATAGAATGATTGGAAAAATCAATGAAGCGAAAGAATGTTATGAAAAGGCTCTCGAGTTGTTTACTGAAATGGGCATAAAAACGGAGATTGAGAAAACAAAAACAAATATCGAAAACCTCGATCGAAAACTATAACGCGGAGCACTTAATATAAGAATTATTTGTAGGGTGCTACCTGCTCTCTACTTCCTGCTGACTTGCATATCCTTTCTTCCTCAGGTTAAGAACAAGCTCTACTTCACCTTTGCCTATGTTAAGCTTTTTGGCTATTTCTTCCTGGGTATTTCCTGCATCCCTCAATTCATAAATATTTTTATGAAAATCTTTAGTCTCGGCGGGAGATATTTTTTTGCCCTTGATATCCTTCGAAATAGAAGCCAGCGTGTTTTCTATCTTACTCATAGCTCTTACTAAAGTATCCTGGGTTGTTTGTTCCTGGACTCGAAATTGTCTATCTGAAGATGGACTTGGCCTTTCTACAGTCTGGAGTTGGTCCACTTTTTTATACAATGAAATGTTGTCACTTTTTATAAAGTCTGCTGTGGTATTGGGGTGCCCCGGCATTGATACCTGTGGCGTTGCTACCGGTTTTGTTGCCTTTAAGTTAGTAGTCGGATTTTTGGTGCGGTTGCCTATTTTTGAGGCAAGCAAAACAATTATAATAAATAAAAAGATTGAAACAACAATAAGTAATATTTTTATTATGTTATAATCAGTATAATTATTTGAGTTTTTTAATGCAATGTTTTCTGCCATTTCTATCTGTGCTCCCATATCATTCATTCTCTGGTTTAACATTTCTGTCTGTCCCGCAATACTGTCTATTTTTTCTTCCATATTTCCTGGATAGGTAACCCTATTTGAAGTGTCTTTGCCGGAATCATTAACGAGTAGCAATGCTTTTGTTTCCTTTAATTCCCTTAACTCGGAGTTATAAGAATGGAACTGATCCTCTATTTTGTTTACTTTGTTTGTTATGTTTTGAACTTCCCGACCTATGCCTTTTGTAGTATCAATTACGTACCTTTTTAAACGCGTTTCTATGATTTGTTTTTCTATGATTAGCGTGTCTAATTTTTGATTGGGTTTAGCCGCTCCCGCTGTGGCGGTGGATGCCATAATTAGTAGCCCGATTAATACATAAAAATATATAGACAGATTAATGAATTTATGCGCTGATATCAATGATTTGTCCTTTTTCATTTTTTTCCTCTCCTTCCTGGTTGTTGGTAGATAAGTTTTGGTTTTCATTGGATGGATTTTGGTTGCCCTTTTTCTTCTTTTTTGCCTCTGCTTCCTGCTTTTCGTCTTCGCCTACTTTTTTGGCTTTATCGGATTCTTTCTCCTCTTTTACTACGAGATGTTCTAGTTGATGAGCGAATTTTTGTTCCTCTTCTGGTTTCTTTACTTTATGCGCATTTGGCGTAGTTGCTGCTGGAATCATACTTACATCGGTTACCGGTTGTACCATATATTTATTTTCGTTCCCTTAAAGAACTTTTTTTAGCACTTTTTTAAAGTATAAAATAATTTCTGTATGTAACTGACATACTCGTGATTCCGATAAATCGAGTGTTTTGGCGATTTCTTTGTAAGTTAAATCTTCATAATAATAAAGAGTTATTAATAGTCGCGACTTCTCAGGTAGCTCGTTTATCATTTTAAGTAGATTTTCCTTTCTTTCTTCTTCCTGGATAATGGAAAATAATCCCGGTTCTTTACTTGCAATGGACTCTTCGGAACTTGTCCCGTCTTCATCCTGGGATAAATCCAAACTAATCAATTGAGGCGTTCTCGTTTCTTCTAATAATTTATAAAACTTCTCTTTTGTTATTCCAAGTGCAGCCGCTACTTCATCTTCTGTTGGCATCCTGTGTAATTTTTCAGATAACTTTGCATATGTGATTTCAAGAGTCCTTATTTTTTCTTCTGTGCCTGCGGATTTCCAGTCTAAAGCCCTAAACCCGTCAAGTATTGCTCCTCTTATGCGATGAAAAGCATAAGTTTTGAATGCTACTCCTCTTGCCGGATCAAAACTGTCTATAGCTTTGATTAATCCTATTATGCCCTGGGATATCACATCTTCCATTTCTATGACAGTTGGTATATATAAGGCAAACCTGTTTGCTATCCAGCGAACAAAAGGAATCCATTTTTTTATTTCCTCTTCTTTGGCTTTAGGGCTTTGAGTCGCCTTATATTGAGAAATAGCGTTGTTGTGTTTCGGCATTTGCTTCAATCTATCTTAACAGGAATATCGCTTTGGATTTTATTTATAAGAATGTTGGAAGGTCGAAATTGTGGAATTTTACTCTCTTTTATCTCCATAGACCCCTTTAATCCTGGTATATAATACTTTCGCCCTTTCCTTACCTTATTCCTAAATAAACCAAAACCCTGTATTCTAACTTCTTCATCCTTACCAAGAGTATCTGTAATAGTCAAGAGGATTTTTTCTATTATCTCAATACTTTTTTTTTTAGATAGGTCTAAAGAAGCTGATATTGTAGAAGCAAGTTCTTTTTTGCTGATTTTTTTTGCCTGTCCTGATGATGACTTCGGGGTAGCTCTGTCTTCTTCCTGCTCGTCAAAAGAAGAAGAAACATCAGCTATTCTCTCAAATAAACTCTTTGCTCCTTCCTGTCTGTTTTTTAATGCTTTTATCCCGTTTGCAATCTTTTTAATGCACACTGATGCTCTGGAATATGGCTTGGACGTTATAAAAGGACTTTGGGATTCTACTGCTTGGCCGACTGCGGGGTCTTCATATACGAATCCAAAATTTTCTATCTCAAGTTTCAAAAATTTAGATGTTAATAGCCCTATTCGCTCTACCGTATCAGTTGCCTGCTTTTCGCTTTTTACCCTGTTTACGATTATTTTTATGCTGGGCGCATTTTTGTTCATAGTTACAACTTTTATGGTCGCATAAGCATCCGCAAGCGAGGTTAATTCCGGAGTAGTTATAATTACGACTTCATCTGAAACTAAAAGAAAATCTCTTACATTTTTAGATATCCCTGCGGCTGTATCTATGAATATAAAATCAAATTCGTTTTCTAATTCCGTAAATGTTTTTATGAATTTATTGCTCTTTTCGTTGTCTAAATCGGCAAGTTCTTCTATACCGCTTGCTGCAGGTATTATTTTTAAATTACAAGGACCATTTACTATTATGTCCTTTAACTCTTTATTTCCTAAAATTACGTCTTTTATGTTAAATGCCGGGGATATCCCAAATAATAAATCTACGTTTGCAAGCGATAAGTCGGCATCAAGCAATAATATGTTGAGCCCTTCATTGGCAAGGCAAACTGCTATGTTTACGGCAATATTGGTTTTGCCTACTCCTCCTTTGCCTGACGTAAACCCAATGATTTTAGGTCCGTTTACAATTTCTCTTAATTTGCTTGCCTGATCCATCATTTTTCCCACCTTTCCTTTAATTCCCAGATATGAGATATAATCTTTGAACTGTTTGCGCGTTCTATATCGTCTGGTATGGATTGTCCTGTCGTTAAATAGGAAATTGGTTTTTTGGATAAAAAAGGCGATTCTAATAATGTGCCGAAAGATGAAGTCTCATCTAATTTTGTAAAAACTATTTTGCCCGGGCACAAAATATCGTAGTTTTTTATAATGTCTGCAATGTCCTTAGCCTTTGTAGTAAGCGATATAACAAGATGTATTTCATCCGGATTTATAAGATTGAAAAATGTGCAAAGTTCGGATATGTATTTTTCGTTCTTTTGACTGCTCCCGGCTGTGTCTATGAAAATAACGTCCATATCTTTGAACTTTTCCAAAGAATTCGGAAAATCCATAGCCGAAAAAACCACTTCTATAGGAATGTCTACTATTTTAGCAAAAGTATTAAGCTGCTCAACTGCCGCAAGTCTATATGTATCAATAGTAATTAAAGCAACTTTCAACTTGTCATATATGGCAAAATTACTTGCAATTTTTGCTATCGTTGTTGTCTTCCCTGTTCCGGTTGGACCAATAAATGCTATCAAATAAGGAGTGTCTCTCTTTGGTATTGACTGTGATGGTGCAGACGTTTTCCCTTGTTTGTTTTGCTCGGTAGAAAGGGACTCTGAAACAGGCTTTATGGATATAGGAGAAGTAGAAATTAAAGATGAAAGGAATGTTTTAATGTTTTCTTCGGAGGAAGAAATCCCTGCTGTCTTGTCGATAATTAGCTTGCTGTTAATTAAATTGGTAATAATTGAGGCAGTGTCTGCTTGAATGCCTGAACCAACTAATTTATTAAAGAGTGGTGGGAAATTCACAGTCTCAGAACATTGGATAAGAGAAGACAAGTCTGATACTTGCTTCCCAAATAAATGGATTTGACTCTTGAGCTCGGATAATTGGGACTCAACGTTAGATAACTGCCCGCTGTCAGGTACGTTTTTCCCAGCTTGACGATTCCCGTTATAGCGTGATGTTCCATAATCAGGTGAAGAACCTGCAAATTTTGAAGGAGTGTCAGTATTAAGTGCATAATCACCATTGGAACGGGATGTTCCGTTGGGATTATCTTGCCCGGTTATATATGTGTTTTTTCCTGAGTTGCTCGTATCTGTTTTTGTTCCGGGTAAATCTGTAGCCGCAAGCATTTCTATCTCTTCCGTGTCATCTATTCTGTTTGTGGCAAGTATAACTGCATCCGGACCAAGGTCTTGTTTGACCATTTCAATTCCTTCTTTAATACTGTTGGCTCTATATTTTTTTATGTTCAAGCTGTCACCTCTCCGCTTAAAGCGGGTTTAATTTCTCCTAATGAGTTTATCGGGATTCTCGAATCAAGCTCAGAGAAAGATAAAACCACGAGATTTGGTGTAGAAGCTCTCGTCTGTTTTTTAGAGCTTCTTATCAAATCTCCTCTTGTCTCTTTAATACTTTTTGCCTTATGTCTTTTCAAGCTGTCACCTCTCCGCTTAAAGCGGGTTTAATTTCTCCTAATGAGTTTATCGGGATTCTCGAATCAAGCTCAGAGAAAGATAAAACCACGAGATTTGGAAAAATAGGCGTTATAAGTTTTCTTAAATAATTCCGTAATCTTGGTGAAGAGATAATTATTGGTTGGTAATTTTGTAAAGCAAGCTTCTCTATCCATTTCGATATTTCAATAAATAATGATTGGGCAAGCTTGGGCTCTATTGAAAAACCTGAATCCGTGTGGTTCTTTTCTATTGAATCTAAAATAAGTTGCTCAAATCTGGGCTCTATTGAAACACAATTGATTTTGCCGTTGGTGTCTTTATATTGTTGAGAAATGTTGCGTTTTAGTGCTTGACGGGTAAATTCGGTGAGCTGGTCAATGTCTTTAGTCACCGGAGCATAATCTGCAAGCGCTTCTAAAATCGTAACCGTGTCACGGATAGAGATCCTTTCCGCAAGTAGATTTTGTAAGACTTTCTGGATATCTCCGATTTTCATAATGTTGGGAATGAGTTCATTTACAACTGCCGGATGTGTTTCTTTTGCTCGGTCAATGATTACTTGAGTTTCCTGTCTGCCAAGAAGCTCGTTGGCGTATGATTTTATGGTCTCCTGGAGATGTGTCGTAACTACAACCGAAGGTTCAACTATCGTGTATCCCAGTGCTTCAGCCCTGTTCCGTTCCTTCCGTGTAATCCAGTAAGCGGGCAAATTAAATACCGGCTCTGTTGTTTCGTCCTCGTCTAATTTCTGTTTCGCAGAACCCGGGTTCATTGCAAGCAAGCCTTGTAAAAATACCTTGCCTTTGGCAATTTCAGTCCCTTTTACTTTAATAACATATTCTTCGGGTTGAAGTTCAAGATTGTCTCTAATACGCACGGGAGGAACGACAAACCCCAGTTCAGAGGCGATTCTTTTCCGTAAAAGACCAACCCTGTCAAGCAAATCCCCTCCCTTTTCTTTATTAACAAGATCAATATTGCCATAACCAAGCTCTATTTCAATTGGATCAATTCGTAATGTTTTGTTCCAGTCTTCTACTTCTTCTGCTCCGCCGGTTGATGGCGTTGTTTTGATCGGCGCCTCTGCACTTGTACTTCTTTTAATTAAATAACCAATCCCGCCAATAAGAGCGGAAAGAAAAAAGAATGGGAAAAAAGGAAAACCGGGAACAATTGCACAAACAAATAAAGCTCCCGATACAATAAATAAAACTTTGGAATTAATAAGCATTTGAGAAATTATATCTCTCCCAAGATCAGATTCCGATGCCATTCTCGTTACAAGAATACCTGATGCAGTTGCGATTATAATAGCAGGTATTTGGGAAACAAGCCCATCCCCGATAGTAAGAATGGTATAAATGTTGATAGCTGATTGTGCGGGCATATGTCTTTGAAATACCCCTATACATAAACCACCTATAATGTTAATTGCCGTAATGAGTAAACCTGCAACAGCATCTCCTCTAATAAATTTGGATGCTCCGTCCATAGCTCCGTAAAAATCGGTTTCCCTGCGGATCTCAAGTCTTCTATCTTTTGCTTCGGCTTCGGTAATTAAACCGGTATTCAGATCTGCATCTATAGCCATTTGCTTCCCGGGCATACCGTCTAATGTGAATCTTGCTGCAACTTCAGCGATTCTTGTGGCGCCTTGTGTAATTACGACAAATTGAATAATGATTATAATGATAAAAATTACTACCCCGACGATATAATTTCCTCCTACAACAAAATTTCCGAAAGCATATATAACCTTGCCTCCATCTGCTTTCAAAAGAATAGAACGGGTAACTGCTACGTTTAAACCAAGCCTTAAAAGTGTGGTGAGAAGTAAAATAGAAGGGAAGGAAGCAATGTCCAGAGGCTTATGAATATACATAGTAGATACGATAAGTAAAAGAGAAAAAGCAATATTGAAAATTATAAAAATGTCAATAATAGGGGTGGGAAGCGGGACGATAAGAATGGCTATAATAGTAAGAACACCAACCGCAACTATAATTGTCCCTTGTTTTGCAAGTCTTTCTGTAAAAAGATTATTCATAACTTATTTGTAAATTTCCCCTTATAATCATATTTATTTGTCTAAGATGCACTGATTTTATCACCACCATAGCGGGATGTTACATTTTTTAATTTGTAGACATAAGCTATAATTTCAGCAACTGCTTGGTATAATTTAACCGGAATTTGATCGTCTATATCACAGGTAGTAAATAATAACCTCGCAAGAGGCTTGTTTTCAACAATAGGAATGTTATGTTTGTTTGCAATTTCTCTGATTTTCTTGGCTATATCTCCGCCTCCTTTTGCAACTACAACCGGTGCCGAATCTTTAGGCTGTTCATATCTTATGGCAATGGCAAGTTCTGTCGGGTTTGTTATAATAACGGTTGCCTTTGGAACCTCTCGCATCATCCTTCGTCTTGATAATTCTCGTTGCTTTGCCCTAATCCTGCTTCTGATCTCAGGAGGACCTTCTGTTTGTCTTGTCTCTTCTTTTACTTCCTGGGGAGTCATCCGTATACTTTTTTCATAAGTCCATTTCTGGAAAATATAATCTGATACTGCGATAACTAAAAATACAAGAATAGTATTAAGAAGTAACTTGAATATAGTTGCAACTAAAAAACTTGACTGGGCTTCAGCAGAAGAATTAGTAAGTGCTAACATTGGAGCTATGATTCCTTTTATCCCAACAAAAATAACGGTTCCAATGAGAGTTAATTTTAACAGAGACTTAAGTAAAGTAAAATAAGCATTTGGGCTAAATAAGTTTTTAAACCCTTGTGCCGGATTTATGGCTCCCCACTTAACAGCAAGCGCTTCAGGTGCATATACCCATCCACCAAGAATAATAGAACCAATGATATCAACGACAATAAGAATGGCAAAAAAAGGAATAAGAAAAGGTAATAAATTTTTAATGGAAAAAGCAATTATAGATAAAGTAGTTTTTTCATTGATAGACAGAAGCATCCCACTACCGAAAAAATATTTCGTTATGTTAGTAATACCACCTGCAAGTTTTCCTCCGATAGCAGGAAATAAAAATAAACTAACTATTAAAAGCAAAACAGTACTTGCTTCTGCGCTTCTGGGTACATTTCCTTTTTGTCTTTCTTTCCCGCGACGCATCCCGGTCGCCGGCAGTGTCCTATCTTCGTCCATAGTTTATTTCCTTTATTCCCGCCCTGACGGGATGATTATTTGTCCAAAGCTTAGCTCCGAAATTTTTATTAATTGTTATGCTTTTCATATTTTAAGGTCTGAATAGATTATATATGGTTGGTTCTAATTTATTAATCATCTTTATAACGGTTACGGCTATGTAAGGTAGAGATGCTGCCATAAGCCATAACCCGATGCCAATAGTAAGTGGAATTGAAGCCATAAGAACGTCAAATTCAGGAATAGCACGGGCAATAAGACCAAGGGCAATAGAGATTAATAACAAAACACCGATAATTGGTGCCCCTATTTCAAAGCCTACTCTAAAAATGCTGCTTCCCGTCGCAACAAATTGTTCCATAAAAGAATTGCTTAACGAAAAAGTCCCGAGAGGTAGCAATTTGAAAGTTTGCCTTACCGCGTTTAGAACGATAAGATGTCCGTTTACACAAATAAAAATCATAATGGCAAATAAATAATTAAATTGAGCAATAACAGGTATCTCTATCCCAAAAGTAGGGTCAACCATTTCGGCTAACCACATTCCCATCTGGAAACCCATAATGGAACCTGCTAATTGCACGCCCATAAAAATGAAAAGTACTACCGAACCAATAGCTACGCCTATTAATATTTCTCTTGAGATAATAAGAATTAATGTAATAATAGAATCAGGATTCGGCACTTCTATATTGAGAACCGGCGTAAGTAAAAAAGCAATTGATAGTGCAAGCGCTATCTTTGCAGTAGCAGGGAAACCCCTGTCTCCAAGAATAGGAGAAGTAATAATAACTCCAAGAGTCCTGAAAAATATAAAAATACCTTTCATAAGAGTCAGCTCTAGTACCATAATTATTTAATTAGATGTTCCATCTGGGCAAACATCCTTGTTGTAAATTCTACCATCTTTGTTAACATCCACGGTAAAGTAAAATACATTACTGCGCCTACTGCTAAAATCTTAGGTACGAAAGATAATGTCATTTCTTTTATTGCAGTAACAGCCTGGAAAATAGATATAAGAACACCTATTACCAACCCTGCAAGCAACATAGGTAAAGATAAAACAAGTGTTGTTATTAACGTATCCTTAAAAATAGCAATTGCCATTCCTTGATCCATGATTATCTAAAACTCGTAATTAAAGATTTTACGATTAAATCCCAACCGTTAACAAGAATGAATAATAATAATTTTAAAGGCGCTGAAATCATCATAGGCGGGACCATAAACATACCCATAGATAATAATATTGATGCTAAAACTAAATCTATGATCAAAAAAGGTAAGTATATTAAAAATCCCATTTCAAAGGAAATTCTTAGTTCGGAAGTAATAAAAGCCGGCATAATTGTAGTAAATGGAATTTCAGCTACGGTTGTTGGCTTCTTCCCTTCCGAAAAATGAACGAATAAAGCTAAATCCTCTTCCCTCACCTGCTTTAACATAAAAGTGCGGAGAGGTGCGATACCTTTCTCTATTGCTTCTTTCGAAGAAATGTCTTTGTTAATATAAGGACTAATCGCATCGTTATACATTGTTTCAAAAGTAGGTCTCATTATGTAAAAAGTCATAAATAATGCAAGCGCTATTAATACCTGGTTCGGAGGAACTGAACGAGTCGTTAATGCGTTTCTAAGCATTGAAAAAACAATGATTATACGAGTGAAAGAAGTGAGTGTTAAAAGTAAAAAAGGAATCAACGGGATAAGAGTTAATGCTATCGCAATTTGTATTGGTGGAGTAAGAGTATCAAAACTAACCGTTTTTGCCGCTAAAACCGGTTGTGCTATGAACAGTAAAGAAATAAATAAAATAGGTGCTAATATATACGGATAATGAGGATAGGAAAGAACCTTGTTTTGTAATTTTAATAGTAGTTTCTTCATTTTTATCCTAATAACCCGGACCCACTTTTGTCATTTTTGTCTGATGTTGTCTCTTTATCGGTCAACTGTGATGCATTGTTTTTCACATTGGGAGCGGATCTGCCTCTTAAAGTAAATCCTTTTAAGTATTGGGCAAATATACCTTCTTTTGAGCCTTCTTTAAGAGATTTTATTGTAGAGGGCTCTTTTATTTCGGATAATATATTTATATTGTCGCCGCTTACTCCTAATATAAGTATCCGCTCGGGCACCTCAACTACATAAATAGCCTGTTTTGAGTTAAGTGCGGATTTGGCAATTACGTTAATAATTTTTTCGCCCCCACTTTTTCCCAATAATCCGTTTTTGCTGGAAAATTTACGCAGAAACCATATAATTACAAACATTATGGCGATTACAACAATAAGACTCCCGAGGGCTCTAAAAATCATGCTGGAAAATGAACCTGCTGTATTTGTCGGGATAAGTAAAGTTTTATATACAGGTGCAGCCGAAGAATCGCTTATAACTTGTCTGACGGTCCCGCCTGAGGCGGACTGGTTTAATATAAAAAATATTAAATTATTCATTTTTTTCTCTCGCTTCTCGGTTTCATAATACTTATTTCCCCAATTGCTGAATTCTTTCTTCCGGGTTTATAAGAGCTGTTATCCGAACCCCAAATCTCTCTTCAACAACTACGATCTCACCTCTGGCGAATATTCTGTTGTTAATAAGAATATCTACTGTCCCACCCGCGATACTATCCAGTTCTACAATTGAACCTGGTCCGGTATTCAAAAGTTCCTGTATGGAAAGAGTCGTCTTTCCAAGTCTTACGGAAACTTCCATCGGAACGTCTAAAATGCCCTCAATGCTGGTTACCTTTGGTGGCATTTCTTCCGGGGTAACTTCTTCAAACTTTGCCTTTTTCGCAGTTACTTTCTTTTCCGGCGATACTTCCTGAACGTTATCTTCTTTTGGACACATTTTCTTACCTCCTTTTGTATAGACGAGTAATTTTAGATGCCATTCTCATTTTATGAATTCCTGCTTTGGCAAACCATTTCTTTTTATCTTCCACGTAAATAATTATTTCACTGTCTGTGTGAAGGTTTAATGGGATTATATCCCCTGCTTTTAATTCTAATAAATCAGAAACAAAAATGCTTGAACGTCCAAGCTCAGCATAGACATTTACTCTTGCATGCATTAATATCTGTTTAATTTTTTCCTGGAGTTCAGCATTGGCAGTTTTCCTCGTTACACGCTCGTGAGTTATAACCTCGGCAGCAAGAGCCCTTGCAATTTCTGAAGAATAAGCAATTCGTAGAGACATAGGAATATCGTCAATTGTTAAGGTAAAAGAAATACTAAGAATTGGA
>JAQTXJ010000039.1:0-21309 GCA_028688815.1 bacterium
AAGAAGGCGTGTTCGCCATCAAACCGTCCGGCGTATAATCCGGCAATGTAGCCTGTGCTCCACGCAAATTGAAGATTATATCCCCCGGAAACACCATCAATATCGAGTATTTCTCCTACAAAATAAAGCCCTTTAACTTTCAAGGATTCCATTGTTCTGGAATTGACTTCGTCCATTGCTATTCCGCCGGCAGTTACCATTGATTCTGCAAAGGGACGGGTTTGTTTTATGTCTATATACCAATGAATAAGCCTGTCAGCAATGGCGCATAATTCTTTTTTGGATAACTGGTGAATGTGTTTATCCTCTGTTACTCCTAATTCCCGCATTAATACATAACATAATTTCTTAGGCAAAACTCCGAACAAAGAGTTTAAAAAAGTCTTTTGTGGATATGCTTGTCCTCTTGATATAAAAAATTGTGTTAATTTGTCAACAGTGAAATCAGGGAAAAAATTAATAAAAACTTTAGTCTCGGGTTTGGGCAAATAATCTGTTACCAGACGACTCATATCCATTACTATAGGTCCGGAAATACCATAATGCGTGAAAAGCAATTCCCCTTTTTCCGTTGCAATCACTTTGTTCTTGGATGTAAGTGTTAATTCAACGTCCGATTTTACTCCCTGTAATTTGTGAAACCAGTTGCCCGATAATTCAATGGGAACTAATGCCGGTTTAGGTTCAACGATTCTATGCCCTAATTTACGCGCAAATTCAAGCCCTTCCCCGCTTGAACCCAACTGTGGATAACTCTTTCCACCCGTAGTAAGTATAATATATTTTGACCGATAGGTGTCTTTACTTGTAATAACTTTCCATCCTTGGGTTGTTGGTGTTATTTCATTAACCCGTTCAGTTGTTTTTATGTTTATTCTAAAATGAGTAATTTCCTCTATAAGTAAATCCAGAACTGTTATTGCCTGATTGGTAATCGGGAATACCCGTCCTTTGTCCTCGGTTTTGAGGATAATACCGATTGATTCAAAAAACTCAACAGTATCTTTATGGGAAAAACGCCCAAAAATATTATTTAAACATTTGGTATTTTCCCCATAGTACTTATCAAGTGTAATATTTGTATTCGTTAAATTACATCTCCCATTGCCAGTAACGGTGATTTTACGTCCAAGAGTCGGGTTTTTCTCAATAATTAAAATGTTTTTTGGGTTTTTGCCGTGCCGTGCCGCAGAAATACCCGCTATTAGTCCTGAAGCACCGCCACCAATAATAATTACTTCATGCTGTTCCATTTATTTAAGTATTAATAAAGTATTTGTAAAAATCAAGAAAATTTAACGAAACTCTTTTTGTTTGAAAAATATAAGTATTAAGATTGTAGAGATTAAATACAAAGCGCCTGTAGTGAAAAAAGGTATTGCATAAGAATATTTTTCTATTAATAATCCTCCTATAGTTGCGCTTAATCCTCTTCCTATAGACCACGCAATTACAAGAAGCGCATTTGTTAGTGGCTGTTCCTCTTTTTTCACGCTTTCCATTGCAAAATTCGTGAATAAAGGTTGCGCCATATTCATCATAGCCGCCCTTATTAAAAAGGATACTACTGCCAAGGTAACATTGTTTGTAATACCCAGAATGATTAAAAAGGGTATGGAAAAAAGCTGGGAAAATATTACTGTTTTTATTTTTCCTATTTTTTCCGCTAAAATCGGCGCAAGGAGTAATCCGATAATTGTCATAACCTGGGATAAACTGTAATAAACTCCTATAATTTTGGTCGACATTGAGAATATGTTTTTGAAATATAAGTTTATAAAAGGTATGCTTAAGCCTGCCCCAAGACCAACGAAAAAATTCGGCAAGAAAAGTTTCACTATAATTGAACGGTCAGGTTTAATTTGTGCGGATTCCGTCTCTTTTTGATAGGAGTTTTCCTTTATCATTAAATAAGGGATTAGGGCGATAATAATAAATATTCCGAATATATATAGCGTATGCCTATAAGCAAGATAATCTACAACGCCATATTTCTCCATAATTTCAGGGATAAATCCACCCATAATACTGCCTATAACACTGGCTACAAGGGTAAATGCGAAATTCATACTGAACAAATACGGCCTTTCTTTTGGAGTACTGTTCCTCATAAAAAAAGGTGCTGCGGTAATTTGAACAAACACGGAAGAAATCCCGGAAAATAATCCGCCTATCATTATGATATAATAATTGGATATTGTTACCTGAATGAAATAAGACAATAATGCAATCGGTAAAGAAATTATAAGAATTTTTTTTATGGAAAAACGTTTAATTGCAATTGAAGCCGGGATTGCCATAATTAACGTCCCGAGTGTTGTTATCGTGATGACGTTCCCAATTCTTCCTTCAAGCAATCCTATTGATTTTAAGTAGAGGTTGAACAGAAGCATAATACCGGAAAAACTTATTCCGATAAAGAATGTTCCAAGTAAAAAAAGCCATGCATTTCTTGAAAATAAACGCAAGTTCTTTGTGTAAATGGTTATTATCTCGTTTGTTTTTTGAGATAAAAAGAATATAAAATCCATAATTATTGGTATAGAATAGGATGTTTTTCTAAAAGGTCAATTTAAAACTGTAGGGATATAGGATGCCATGTCTTTTTTGTTTAGTTAGAGTTCGTGACGAAGGAGCGGTACTCTAACTTATCCAGCTCCGCTGGACATTCTGAGCCGAAGGCGAAGAATCTCTTTGTTAATTACCGAATAACGAATATCTTAATACACGAATAACTATCTTCACTGGGCAATCCGCGTTTTTACTTTACGAGTATTAACTTTTTTGTTTCTCTATAATTTCCTGCTATGAGTTTTATGAAATATATCCCAGACGGGTATCCTTTGGCTGTCCAATTTGCGTTATAACGTCCCTGTTTTTCATTTTTATTTACCAGTGTTTTTACAAGTTGTCCCGTTACGTCATAAATTTCCAATAGAATTTTACTGTCGACCGGTAATGTATAACTTATATTAGTTTCGGAAGCAAATGGATTACGGGAAATATTCAGCCCGTAGTTTTTAAATTCTGTCTTTGGAGACTCTTCTATATTAACTTTTAAGTTTTCTGCGAGTATGCGGTAATCTTTATCAAATGTAATATTCAAAGGAGTTGAAGTTGTCTTTAATACAAAATCCTGACTTATAAGACTATCCCATACCGTATAAACCTCTGTACCACCTGTTGTTTCAACCGTCAATTCTATAGGCATTTTAAAAATAGGAGCATTAAGTTGAATTTGTTCTATGCGAAGATTAATATATGAAGTATCATTTGGAGTGTTGTACGACCAGCTCCACGTATATTTTGGATGTCCCTGCCCGTAAATCCATTCATTGAAAAACCAATCTAATTCCATACCGGATGTAGATTCGGATACATTTTTAAAGTCCTCGGTGCTTGCATTTCCATACTTAAAAGCGGTATAATAGTTTTGTAATATGCTGTAAAAAAGAGAATCTCCCGTTAAGTATCTTAACATATGTAATACCCATGAAGCTTTACGATAGACAATGCCCCCGTCAAAGAGATATTTTGGGTTGTATATGGGGAATCTTTCTGTTGAATCCCGGTGAAAATAATAATATGCGTTAAGCGCCATTTCATCTTTGAAATCCTGTTCTCCGTATTTGTATTCCGTATATAATGCTTCGGAATAAGTGGCAAACCCTTCGTTTATCCATATATTCTTCCAGTCGGAACAGGTTATCATATCTCCCCACCACATATGTGCAAGTTCGTGTGCAATGCCTTGTTCTTCAACATCAGTAATCCAACTTCTGGCAATAGTAGTCATTGTTTGATGTTCCATCCCGCCGCCGAAATGGCTGACTGCTACCATTCCGTATTTTGAAAAAGGATAGTCGCCAAATTTGCTTGAAAAGAATGTCATCATATCAACTACATTTTCAAAAGCAATATGTGCCTGAGCTGAATCTACCCTGTAAATATAATATTTTGATTCTATGCTGTCACTTGACGGATGGTACCAATCTGAAAAAGTGGCAAACTTTGAAGCAGTAGCTGCCATAAGGTATGTGGAAATAGGGTGTGTTTCTTTCCAGTGATATGTAACCCTGTTGCCGGAGGTATCAACTCCAATCAATAATCCATTAGAAGAGGCGACAAATCCTTTTGGGACGGTAATGTTTATTTCGCAGCCATTATCGGCTTTATCCCACGGCTCATCAAAACAGGGAAACCAGTATCTTGAACCCCACGGTTCGGTTACAGTATAAGCTGTTGTTTCCGGAAAATCGGAATAATAATAATACCCGTAAGTCGGGGAACCTTTATAAAAGACGTCTACGCCAAAAGAATCCCCGGTATTAAAAGTTTGTCCGCACTTTATACGGAGTTCTTCTGAGTCCGGTATTATCGAAAAGTTTGCGGAAGAGTTATTTACTTTTACACTAT
This sequence comes from bacterium, assembly GCA_028688815.1. Lineage (GTDB taxonomy): Bacteria > Hydrothermota > UBA3073 > JACQXS01 > JAQTXJ01 > JAQTXJ01. Next base: position 4,417 of record JAQTXJ010000039.1, read on the forward strand.
CAATGGTTAAGTTGTTGACGTCTAAACTCAGGCTATCAAGACCATTTTCCATACTTTTGGCATCTATATGGCATAAGCCTTCAAGAGTTCTGCTGTTCATAGGGAAATATACGTCTAATTTATAAAGTAAAACATCAAACGTGTGTGTTGAATCGGACTTAAAATTTGCATATTTGGTATTGAATTCCGATTTTGTATCCACATAAGATGGGGGAACCGGTTTACCAAAAGCGCATATTACAAAAAGTATATAATTCATAATATCCTCCTAATAATTATTTATGATAATATGTGTTCTAATTTTATTCTTTGCAAGTTATTTTTACTCTTTCTTTGAGGCAGGTATGACTCATTAGAAAGAGTTATCCTGAGGAGGGAACCGACGAAGGGCTACTCTGGTTTTTCTTTGAGGCAGGTATGACTCATTAGAAAGAGTTATCCTGAGGAGGGAACCGACGAAGGGCTACTCTGGTTTTTCTTTGAGGCAGGTATGACTCATTAGAAAGAGTTATCCTGAGGAGGAATCCGACGAAGGGTTGCTCTAGTTTTTCTTTGAGGCATTTATGACTCATTAGAAATGGGGATATTTCTTGACAAGGCTAATTGTCTTATATACCATCCTCGCATATTATTTTTTACCGAACAGTTAAAGGAAATTTCCGTGAGATTCGGAATACTGCCCCGCAACGGTAATTTTTGTATTTTGTAAAGTACAAAAGAGTCCGGTCTATTAACTGTTTTGGATAGTACTTTCGGGGGAGGGGAAAATGTTTTATTTAATTGCTTCTTTTTTATTAATTTCAGACACAACCCATATAGAGCAGTTACCTCTTTACAAGCTGGAAGAAGTTGTTGTTACTGCTACTAAATTACCAACGCCCTTAAAAAATGCTCCTGTATCCGTAACAATTCTGGATTCAGAGTATATTAAAAATATTAATGCGTATGACGTAAGCGATATACTTAATTCCGTATCATCTATAAAAGTAGAAAAATACGGAGGTGTTGGAGCCGTTTCAGGAATACTAACGAGAGGATTATATTCTTCAGAAACACAAATTTTAATCGATGGTAGACCTGTTAATTCCCCGTCTTTAGGTGGAGCTGACCTGTCATGGATTTCTCCTGTAAATATCGACAAAATTGAAATAATTCGCGGACCTCTTTCAAGTGTTTATGGAAGTAATGCAATTGCAGGGGTGATAAATATTATTACAAAAGATATCGAGAATGATAATATTCATTATTCTTATGGGAGTTGGAACACTGTTATGACGTCTGTATCTACCGGTATGAAAACGGGTAATTTAAAATATAAGGTAGATGCGGGCATTAGAAATTCAGCTGGTGCAAGGCAAAATAGTGCTTATAAAAGCAACGAAATTAATGGTAAAATTAGTTATGGCAAATTAGATTTTCAAACCGGTTGTTATAAAGGTAAGGTTGGTTGCCCAGGAGTAGAACCTGCGGAATCTACAATATATAGATACGAAACGCAAAAACAATTAGGGAATGATAAAGTTTCTTCATTATATGATTTCTCAAATTCAGAAAAATTCTATATAAATAGTTGTTTCAAGCTTTCCGATTTAAAGTTAAACGGGTTTATTAACCGATGGAACGATGACTCATACAGTGAATGGATAGGCGGGTATTCCCCTTCTTTTGAACATCATATTGGTAATAACAACTACAAAACAAGTTTTTACGGCATAGAATCTCAATATACCAAACAATTATTGAAAAAGATGTGTTTTATGTCAGGGCTAAGTGTTCAAAAATCACAGTTTATATCTACTAACAAGGATAGTATTATTGATAATTTTATGTCTACCTCTAGCTGGGATGCAAATCAAACAATAATAGCGTTTTATTTACAGAATGAATTATCAGTAGCTTCTTTCAGGCTTAATCTGGGATGTAGGGCTGAAAGTATATTGGATTACAGCTCGCAAATTAGTCCAAGGGCATCTATAATCTGGCTTGTTAATTCAAGTATAAAAGTCAGCGCCATTTATGGCAAGGGATTTCGTGCTCCGACATTAAACGACCTGTATTATCCGAAAGATGCTTTTTCAGAAGGGAATCCTAATCTTGTTCCCGAAAAAAGTGAAAGCTATGAGCTTGGAGCGGAGTTGCATAAAAAAGATTTTTTACTTAAAATAACAGCGTTTAAACAAAATACGTATGATATGATTAGATGGGATGCCGTTGGATCCATTGGACCTTATGGAAACAAATGGACACCTGCAAATATTAATAAAGTGTTAACAAACGGTATAGAAGTAGAATTAAATACAGATATGACAAAATATTTTAATAGTAGTTTAAGCTATACTTATTTAAATGCACTTCAGGAGAATAAAGAGCTTGTAAGAACGGATACTTTAATAGTGAAAGAAGTGAGAAGACAGTCGGCATATATTCCGGAGCATAAACTAAACATTGACATTGGATATAAAATTTTGAAAGATTTAAAAACAAACATAAGTGCTGAATATATATCTGAAACTTATAATTATTATCAAAACTGGAATAATTGGCCTGATATATCTATGGATACCAAAAAACTCTCTTCGTGGGTATCACCTTTCTTCTACATACCACCGTCTTATATTATTGTGAATATGAATTTGCACAAAAAATGGAAAATGTTTGATACTTACTTTTCTGTAGATAATTTATTTGATGAGGGATATTCCAAATTTGGTAATGATATGAAAGATAGAAATTACCCTCTGCCGGGTAGAAACTTAAATATAGGTGTTACGGTTACCTTATAATATTACAGAGAAACGGGTGCCCCACCAAGTTCAAGTGATTTCTGGGATGCTTCCAGTATTTTTACCACATTTAGCCCGTTTATTCCATCCGTGATAGGAGTAGTTCTATTTTGAATGCAAGATATAAAGTGTTCGCATTCAGCTTTAAGGCATTCTTTTGATGGGACAGTAGGTATTGTAGTCGTTCCAACTCTGATAGGGAATGCTTCACTAAAGGATTTAGTCGAAGATTCGTAGTTTATTCCCTTATCATATAATCTAATTCTATCGTTTGCCTCTGCATCATTAAATGTAACCATTTTCTTATCACCAACAACCGTAATTGTCCTATTTTTGCTGGGGTCTAACCAGGATAAATGAATATGAGCAATGATATTATCCTCAAAATATAAATTGAGAAATACTACATCAGGAATACCTTTTTGTAAGTATGTCCCGGAAAAAGCTACGACTTTATTTGGCGTTTTATTTAAAAGGTGTAATACTATGGAAATATCATGTGGCCCTAAACTCCATAATACATCTTCTGTTTGTCTAACTTTTCCAAGATTTAATCTTTGAGTGTATATATAGTATATTTTCCCAAGTTCATTTGTGTCTATATATTCTTTTAATTTTTTAACTTCAGACTGGTAAAGAAGGATATGTCCTACCATAATAATACAATTTTTTTTCTTTGCTAATTCAACAAGTTCTTCTGCATCAGTTGTTTTTAAAGTAAAAGGTTTTTCTACAAACACATCTTTTCCGGCATTAAGAGCTTTCTTAGCCAGTTCATAATGTGAAGCTACGTGTGTAGCAATGACTACCCCATCAGCTAGAGCAATCGCTTCATCTGCATCTTTTGTTGTTACGATTCCTGCAAATTTATTTTTAATCATAGATAATCTTTTTTCATCTTTATCACAAACTGCAGCTAAACACCCGAGTTCATAAAAGTTTCGTATAATATTGGGTCCCCAATATCCTGCACCGATAACAGAAATTTTAGGCATCTTTTCCTCCCCTTATTTTTTCGTTAAAACTTTTTATTGTTTCTTGTAATCCGTCTGCTAAACTAGTTTTTGGTTCCCACCCAAGTAGTCTCTTCGCTTTGGCGTAATTTAGAAAACTTATTTCAATTTCTCCTGTCCTTTTAGGCATATAAACGGGAGATATAGAATAATTACTGAATTTACCCATTAATTCAAACAATTCGTTTACCGATGTGGGAATGCCTGTTCCTATGTTTAAAGTCTCGTTTGCTTTCAATTTAATAGCCAATATATTTGCTTCTATAACATCTTTTACGTAGACATAGTCTCTTTTGAGTTTACCCGATCCAAAAAGTGTGCAAGTTTTGTTTTTAATCATATTCTGGGTAAAAATAGCAACTACTCCTGCTTCACCTTTTGGGTCCTGACGAGGTCCATATACGTTAGCATATCTTAATATGCAATATTCTAAATTAAATTCATTGCCAAAAAATTTTATATATTGTTCGCCGGTAAATTTCGATATTCCATAAGGAGAAGCTGGAGAGGGATAAACTTCTTCAGTTGCAGCGACAGTTGTATTCCCATATAATGCGCCACCTGTTGTAGAAAAAACAATCTTTTTTACTTTATGTTTTATGCAGAGTTTTAATAAATTTATTGTCCCAATTATATTCGCTTTTGCATCTAAATCAGGATTGTTGGTAGAATTTACCACACTTGCTTGAGCTGCAAGATGGAATATAACTTCCGGAGATAATTTTCTAAATACATTTTCTATTTTGTTGCTTTCTATTTTCAATTTATAGAATTCTGCAGATTTATTTATGTTTTTTGCTTTCCCGGAAGATAAGTCATCAATTATTGCTACTTTATCCCCTTGTTGTATAAGTCTGTCAACTAAATGTGATCCAATAAATCCTGCTCCACCGGTAACTATGCAATTCATTTTAGTTAGTATGCGTTATCGCCTTTCATACTTGCGACAAACGTTTTTAATAGAATTTTTATGTCAAAATTAAAAGACCAATTTTCTATATAATATAAGTCGTATTTCACTCGTTCTTTTATAGATGTATTCCCTCTTAATCCGTTTATTTGTGCCCAACCTGTAAGACCGGGTCTTAATTTGTGTCGTTCAAAATACCTATTTATTTCCTCACTAAATTTTTCTACAAATTCCGGGCGTTCAGGTCTTGGTCCTACAAGACTCATATTACCTATAAAAACATTTATAAATTGAGGCAGCTCATCCAGACTCCACCTGCGAATATTCCTGCCGACTTTAGTTACTCTCGAATCTGTAGTTCCTGTTGCAAATATCGGACCAGTATTCTTTTCAGCATTTCGAACCATACTTCTAAATTTTATTATGTCAAACAATTTTCCATCTTTCCCCACTCGTTTCTGTCGGTAAAATACAGGCCCCGGAGAGGATAGTTTTATTAATATGGCTATTATAATACCTGCAGGTAGAAAAGCAAGTATAAAGAGACTGGATGCGATTATATCAAATACTCTTTTTAATAATATATCCCAGTAGTTTAATGGAAATTCTCTTATCCCCAGTAAAGCAAACCCATTTAAATCATAGTATCTAATTCTTGATGTTAATAGTTCATACGGGTCGGGAACAAATCTTAATTCTACAGGAATACCGCTGCATCTCAAGAGTATTTTTGCTGTTTCTTTATAATGAGATAGGGGGAAAGTAATGATTAGCATATCTATTTTATTTTCCTGGATTATTGTTTGAACATCAATAATATTTCCAAGCATAGGTAACCCGGGTATAGGGTCTTCCCCTTTTTTTGTAATTTGTCCTACAAGTTTATATCTTATTACGGGATTTTTTTTGAATTTTTCTATGACCTCTAATGCTCTTTCACCGCTTCCAACTATACAGGTCTTTTTAACTCCTATTCCCTTGTGAGCTAAGTATATTTTAAGACTACGAATAAAAATCTTGCCGGTTATAATTAAAACACCACTAAACAAACATGCAAATAAAATCGCTATACGAGAAAAAGTAAAGCCTCTATAAAAGAAAATAGGTGCGAGTACAATCAATGTGCCAAGAATTATGTCTTTTAATACTTCATAAATTTCATCAAAAATTGATGTAACTTGTTTTGTATTATAAATACCGGAGAGATAAAAGATAATTATCCATACACTGAGGGTAAATAAAGCGATTAAGAAGTAGGGAGTAATTGAGGGGATTCCTTTTTCAACAGGAAACAGTGCAGAGTAAAACCTTAACCAATAAGATAAACAAAAGCTTACAAAAATAAATATTGCATCTGCAACGACAGGTAATAAAAAAAATATTATTTCGCTTTTTCTATACATTCCGTTCTAACTTATCCCATGCCGGATTTTTACCTCCCGAGTATCTTACAAATCCTATAAGCTGAGCCCAGCTTGTCAGGCAAAAGTAATAAGGAATATAAAAAATATTAGGCATAGTTTTCTTGCTTCTACTTCTTCCATTATACTCTAATATAAATCCTATGAATGTCAACCCATAAAATATTATTTGGAATATTAAGAGTGTGCGGTAAAAAATTTCGGCAATAAAAATATTTGATATAAATAATGTAATCATAAATATCCCACTTATCCATCTTAGTATTTTATGTGAAAATAACTGGAATATAATTTTTTTTATCGGATAAACTTTTATTGATGTCAGGGCACCTCTTAATATACGAATTTTTCGTCTAAATTCTTCAAAACTTCCTTTTGATACACCTTCATAAGAAATTGCTTCCGATTCAAAAACAACACGATAATTCTTGTTTATTACTCCAAGAGAAACTGCAAAATCGTCCATAATTATACGATCTGATGCCGGAAAAGGATATATTTCTTTCTTTATAGCGTATATAGAGCCATCTACAAAAGTAGACCCCAATATGCTTTCTTTTTGTTTTATAAAGTTTTCGAATTTCCAGTAAAATCCTTCATTTATGCCAATGTTATCAGTGTTTGTCATTTGGTCTTTTGTTATTATACTTTTTGTCCCCCCTACGCAACCTATATTAGGATTTTTAAAATTACGAATAAGTTTTTTTATGGCATCAGACTTAAAAAAGGAATTTGCGTCTGTGAGTATTATAAAATTGTTTTTTGCATAAGGTATAACGGAATTCAAAACTCCCATTTTCCCCTGTCTTGTAGAAAAACTTTTCAATACTATGTTGCGATTAGGGTAATTTTTAATATCAAAATTGGTAACTATATCTTTTGTATGGTCTGACGAATAGTCATCGGCAACTATTATTTCAATAGGCGCTGAATAATCAAGCGATAAAGTGTTTTTTAGCTTATCATTAATTACTTTTTCTTCGTTATATGTCGGGATAATAAATGATACCGGTGGTGAAAAATTATCATCCGCTTTGTCCCATAATTTAGGGAACAATTTTGAAATTATTGCAAGTAGAAAAGGATATATAAAATATACATAAAACAAGGAAAAAATAGAAATCCAAAAAATTATTTTCATTTTATTACAAGCTCTTAATCTGTTTTGTAGCCCACCTCAGGCGGATTGTTATCATGTACGGATAAGATGGCGAATAAAAGTTTTAAATGATTTAAATATTCTTTTCCCTTCAGTCGGATTCTTAATGCTTTGCAATAATTTAGTAGTAATATAAGAACTTCTTAAATAAAAGTTTTTGCGGGCATAATTGCAGAATTTTACCATATCTTGATGAGAGAGATTGGGGAGATCAACGACGCAGTTATGTAAGCCTTCGTCAGTAAGCCAATCCGAGTAATTTGACACTCTAAGATATCCGGAGTTTTTTACCCATTCATAAGCTTCTGTGCCGGGATATACCATTATAGGGAAAAACTGAGCGGTATCGGGGTTTAACTTTTTAGCGAAATTAAGCGTATTTTGGATTGTTAGTCTTGAATCTCCGGGATTCCCTATCATAAAACATCCATGAACGAGTATTTTTGCTTTACGTGCAGACTGCATAAAATCAAACATTTTTTCAAGTTTTACGCCTTTTTTCATATTTTTTAAGATTTGTTCATTCCCGGATTCAAAACCTACACACATAAGTCTGCAACCTGCAAGTTTCATAAGTTTTAACGTGTCATAATCTACATCAGCCCGGGAATTGCAAGACCATACAATTTTAAGATTGCGGGACAATATTTCTTTGCAAAATTCTCTGCAACGAACACGATTTACGGTGAGGGTATCATCTTCAAACATCACTTCTTTTAAGTTCTTGAACTCTTTTACTATATACTCAAGTTCGTCCACTATGTTTTTTATACTCCTGTATCGTAATATTCTACCACTAAATGTCTGTGGATAAACGCAATATACACATCTATGAGGACAACCCCGTCCACCAATTATTGTTACTATCGGGTATTGAGAATGAGCATAAAAATATTGAGTATAGTCAAGATGTTTTTTGTATACGGAGGAAACGAAAGGAAGTTTATCCAAATCTTCAATAAATGGTCTATGTGGGGTATGTATAATATTGCCATTTTTTTGAAAACTTATTCCTGCTATTTCGTTAAAGGCTTCATAAAGCTTTTTATGTGTATTATTTTGAATGGCATCTGCGATATCTTTTAGTGTGTAATCATATTCTCCGTGACATATAATGTCTATTTTAGTGCTTAATTTAAGAGTTTCTTCAGCAGTAGCGGATACGTGAGGACCTACTAAAACTATGATAGAATCAGGAAAGGTTTCTTTTAATGTATCTCCTATTTTTACATCATTGTAGATACTTGGTGTACTTGTATCAAGTACTATTAAAGATGGCTTAAAGGATTGGGCTATTTTTAGTACGTCATTTATTCCCAAAAGGTTTGCAGGCGCATCTATTAATTTAACATTATAACCGTTTTGTTCCAATATGCCGGTTGCGTAGGCAATCCACATAGGGTAATAAAAAGTCCCGGACTTAGTAATAGCAGGCGACCGTTGCTCTCTAGAAAACTTCCCCTTAAAAGGAGGGTTTAATATTAAGATATTCATAATTTTAACAGTTGATAACTGTATCTAAAACCATGTTTATATTTTTTAAAAATGTCCGGATATCAAATTTTTCTATAGCAATTTTTTTACATTGTTTTTTCATATCGCTATATAACGGATAGTTATTAATAATTTGTAATGTTTTTTCAGCTAAATCTTGTGAGTCATTTGGCTTACAAATAAATCCTGTCTTCCCTTCTTCTATTAATTCGGGTATGCCGCCTAAGTTTGTACCTATTATCGGTATTTCTGCACTATAAGCTTCAAGAATTGCCATCGGACACCCTTCAAATAAAGTAGTAGAAGGAACGAGTAATATATCCAGGACATTAAAAACGTTACTAACGTCTTCTTGATAAGGCAGGAATTCTACTCTCTCTATTTTTTCCTTCTTTATCATTTCGAGTAATCTTTTTTTATACTCCTCTTCTTCAGGAGGAGTTTCTCCTGCTATTAAAAGTTTAATTTTAAGAGGAGTTGTATTTAAATACTTCATTGCGCCGATACCAATATGTATTCCCTTATGAGGAATAATTCGAGCAAGTATCCCCAATATTCTTTCATCTTCTTTTATTCCAAAGCTTTTTTTTATGTTAAGTTTATTATCTTTATGGGGAGAGAATAGGGATGTATCTACTCCATTGTATACCACTATTGTTTTATTGCTAATAGATGGAAATTGTTTTTTAGTAGCTTCTGAAACAGCTATAAATTTCTTAAAAACAGGATTCTTTCCTATAATTTCAATTATTTTTATCGCCTTTTTGTCTTCAAGTATATGATGAATGTGACCTATCAGCGGAGTTCTTGTAATTTTTCCTATTAAGAAAGCAAAGGGTAACGATTTTACTCCATTAACGTATAAAAGAGAAGGTTTTTCGGTCCTTATTTTTTTAGTTCCTATAGCTAAGACATAAAAGGTATAAAAAACATATTTAAACAAATCTTTTATGTTTTTATTACCTTTTGTGTATGCCCCTGTTGGGAGTAGGATTACAGGAATTCCTCTCTTTGTAATTTCCTTTTCCAAAGGTCCCTTTGTAGGTACGATTACTTTAATTTGATACTTATTTCTTAAACTATCAATCAGAATTAAAAGAACCTTCTCGCTTCCTCCTATTAATGAGAATGCATTCCAGAAAATAATTTTAGGTTTTCTGTTATTCATTTTATTTTTATGAGCCGAACCCTATTAAAATGTTCTAAATCTATATGGCAAAAACTATTGATTATCCCCATCATAGATTTCAACTTTATTGATGGAGACCCCATTAATATTGCTTTAAATAAATTTTTCCTTGCCTGATTCCATTCTTTATTGATAAGGTTTATTCTTCCTTTGACCCAATATTTTCTAGATTCAATGGATTTATCTTTTATTCCCATAGATTTTTTAAAATCGGAGGGAAGTTTTGTACAAAACTCGAGTGCTATCTGAGTATGACTATCCCATTGTTCTTTATAGAGTTTTATAGTTGATTGGCAGGGATGATATCTCCAATAACCTAATACTTCGTTAACAAAACTAAATTTTCCCTTCAAAGCTATTTCTAACCAGGTTGGATAATCCGTATAAGGTACATAAGGGGGCTGTTTAAAGCCTCCAATTTCCAATAAAAATTTTTTCCTTACCAAGATTGTAGCAGTAGGAATCAAAAAATTTTCAAACAATAATTTATTAAGTGCTATTCCTACCGGATCATTTAAGTAAGTCTTTTTATAACGGTGAAAATCTTTTGGCATTATATTGCTTATAATTTTTCCCTCTTCATTAACTATTTCACCTTTCCCCCAACATATGGCAACATTGTTATCGTAACAATAAGGCAATTGTATTTCTAATTTATTCTTGGGCCAAAAATCATCTCCTTCTAATATAGCAATAAATTCTCCTTTTGAATTATTAATTGCGTTATTATAAGTTTCGGACAATCCCCATATCCCCAAATGTTGTTGTTTTATGTATTGAATTCGAGAATCTTTATATGATTTGATAATTTCTCCTGTTTTATCATTTGAACCATCATCTACGATAATTTGCTCCCAATTAGTATACGTTTGAGATAGAACGCTTTCAATGCAAGTTTTTATGTATTTTTCGTGGTTATAAGAGGGTGTTATAATAGATATTAAAGATTTTTTCTTCATTGCACCTTTTTACTCTCTAAATATTCGGAAATAGTTTGTAACATTGTATCTATTCTTGCTTTCCAGGAATTAAGTTCCGCATACTTTTTTCGTTTAATTTCTAAATCCCCTTTTCTTTCTTTTAAAGCTTTTTCAATACAATTAACAAAATCAGCATTGTTTTTAGCTATATAAAGGAGATTGTCTAATTTTCGGAGTTCATCGATATCGGTTGATACAACAGGTTTCCCGAGCGCAAGATATTCATAAATCTTTAAAGGATCAGCAGCATTGCCAACTTTATCAATCTTAAATGGTGCAAGACAAACATCAAACATACGAATATACATCGGGACTTCCTCGTAAGGTTTTTGCCCCAATAAATATATATTGGGTAATTCTTTTAGAGGTTGGCGAATTGGTCCAATAATTACGAAAGAATAGTTCGGCAACTTAACTGCAGTTTCATAAATAAGCTCCGTATCTATCCACCATGAAACCAACCCTACAAATCCTAAAATTGGTCTTGGAATAGACGCTAAATCCATTCTGTCTTTTACAAGAGAAGCCTGGGTATTAAAAAAAGGAAAATCAACGGCATTGGGTATATAAGTAATTTTTTTAGTAGGATCAATAGCTAGAATATCATTTTTTATTGTTTGCGCGCTTGCAAAAAACATATCTACTTTTTTAATTAATTCCATATGCCATTTTTTATAAAGGGGGTATTTACGTGAGCCGGAAAAAACTTTTATATCGTCTATGCAGTCGTAACAAAGAACTTTTGTTTTCCAGCTTTTTAATAGTTCGCTCCACCACGGGTCATTTATAATGCCTATGCAATTTCCAAAATCCATTTTTATTCCCTTAAAGATTGTTCTAAATTGGAGCATTAAAAATATATAATTAATTTTTCTAATCCATTTAAAATATCCTCCAAAAGGTAAAATAGGAATTTGGTGGACAACTATAAGAGTTTTGTCAAAACTTACTCTTCGCAGGAAAAACTTTTTTAGTATTTTTAGATTAAACCCTTTATCCGAAATATATCTAAGTACTGATACAGGAGGTTCCAGAAAGATCATTTTATAATTACGATTTATTAATTCAGAAGTTAAAGCTGCAGGCCTCCCTCGTAATAAATTATCGTATGATAAAACTGACAAAATTACAAAATTATATTTTTTAGATAGCATTTTTTAATAAGGCAAATATGTTTTTTCTAATTGGACATAAAAAATATTCTACAAGCATAAATGCAAACAAAAGGAGAATTGCTCCTATGATAAAAACTTTACCATAGAAGTGACTAACAAGGTGGTAACTAATGGCAAAAAAGAGAAGACCAGAAAATAACAATAAAACTAAAGGAGTAAGTTTCAACATTAATTCTTTTTTAATAAATATTAACATAGCTATTATTAAGATAGTATAGGAACCAATATATGAAAAACCAAGACCTATTATCCCATAAAATTTGACAAGAGGAATGGATATCCCGATTAATGTAACAAACCATAATAAATTAAAACCCATACCAATCCACATTTTGTTAACAGCGAGAAGATAATATCCTATTATATACCCTAAACTTGCAAGAAAGGCGGATATACTCAAAAATATTAAGATTTGCCATGCGTCTAAATATTTAGTGCCATATAAAAGTAATAGAATTTTATGAGAAAACAGAGCAAAAAATAGAGCTATAAAAAGAGTCACAATCCCAACGATATAAAGTATATTACCTATTATGGAAGAAAGTTCCTTAGGGGCTTCAACATTAATTTTAGAAATGTAGGGTAAAAATGGTGTTCCTACTGCAACTGATACAAAAAGTATAACCTGCATTAAAGCGTAAGCAACATTGAATAGTCCTACCTGTACAAAACCTTTATCTATGGACAATCTGGTTGTTACTATCCATAATGCAGGGACCATTAATACTCCGGATAGAAAAATAGGTAGGGCAAGATTCAATAATTTTTTTATAAAACTGGAATCTATTAAAGAGTGATATTTTAATTCTAATTGCCATGATTGTCTAATATGAATACGGGATAAAGCGAAAAAAACTATAATAATACTTAGAGACATTACTACGGCTCTGCTGATAATTGCCCCTTTTAAATTACCATAAAATACTAATAAAATAGTTATAGGCAATGCTAATAGGGAGTAAATTATTCGTATAAGTGCAAGATTTTTAATTGCCTGCAAACCTTGCAAAATAGATTCACCAAATGCTAACAATGACATAGCAAAAAGTGTGATCAGTGAAATTTTTATTAAGTTCTCAAGTAATGGCTCATGATAAATATTATTGGCAATAAAACCGGAAGCCAAATTTGTTATTGCGCAGATAATTAAAGTAGGAATTAATGTAATTATAAAGGCAGTAGATATAAGGGAATAATTAGAGGGCTTCTCCGGAAGTTCTGCAATAAATTTTACCATAGCAGAAGGAATACCTATAACCGTGAAAATACAAAGTAAATCTAATAGATATCGAATGATTGAAAACATACCTAATTTTTGTGGTCCCAATAATCGTGCTACAATTATTGAAGTTACAACTTCAATACATTTTACAGTGACTAATGCTAATAATGAATAACTGCTTCCAATTAATAATTTTTGTTTTACTTCATTATTCATAATGTTAATTTAAAATTATAATTTTAAGTTTTGCAACATATTTGTTTTTTGCCGTAGTTGGTATTTCTATTTTTAAAAAATATATTCCTGATGACAGTCCTGAAGTAATAAAGCTTATATATTTACTATTTTTTTTATCCGGGAATAATTTTTTACAAAATTTTCCGGTAACATCATAAAGTTCAAAATTTATATTCGCATTATTTATTTCAAGAGGTTCGTTTTTATTAGTATATGAAATAGATTTTATATTAATTCTTTTTCTGCAAGGGTTTTCACATATAAAAAATTTCTGCTGAGAATTAGAATAGGTATTTGTTTCAACAGCTATATTTTTCCAATCGGTGAGTTTTGCATATATATCCCATCCTTGAAGTCTACGATTATCAATCCATGTAAATGCAATTGATTTAGGGCTTATTGCTACACTTTTCCATGCCCATTGATGATTCCCCCACCACATATCGTTATGAATTTGGACGTTGTTTCCTATAGGAGTTCCATCAGGTTTGTAACATTGAGCCATTACATTTATATCGCCATTTGGGTCCCTAAAATCAGTCCAGACAATAATAAATTTGCCAGAGTCATCTACAGCTATTGAAGGACACCATTGTTCTCTTGATGTGTTGTCGTCATTGACTTTGAAGTTAGTGCCAATAAAACTACCTGAAGTGTCACATATTTGAGCATATATGTCCCAATTATCATTTCTTTTATCTATCCAAACAACAATAAAATTTCCTTGAGAATAAGAATACTTGCCGTTATCTATTGCTATTGAGGTATAGGAGCGTTCGCCTCCAGTAAAATCATTATTAATCTTAAAGTTGTTTCCTATTGGAATGCCTTCTTTATTGTATAGTTGGGCATAAACATCTATCCCATTATCTACCCAGGTAATTATGAAACCACCCGAATCATATATAGCAACCGCAGGAAGATTTTTGTTAGATTTTCTGTTACTAGATATGTTGAAATTCCCTCCTATAGAATTTCCCAGAGAATCATATAATTGACTGTAAATATTTGCGGAATTTTCCCAAGTAATAATAAACTTTCCAGAATTGTTTAAGGAGATGTAGGGGGCATTTTTAGTTGTGGTACTATCAGTGTTTACTCTGAAATTTTTCCCAACAGATTGTCCTTGAGTATCATAAAGTTGTGCGTAAATGTCTTTTACTCCGGATCTATTATCTTCCCATGCGACTACAAACATACCTGTATAATTCATAGAAACTATCGGAATCCACTGGAAATTTGAAGTCCCATCATCATTTATTCTAAAGTTTGGTCCAACAGGGTCTCCATTTGCATTATATTTTTGTCCATATATATCCGGGTCGTTGTATGGAGTAACGGTTCCGTTTCTATAATCTGGCCATACTACTACGAAATTACCTGTGCCATCTATTGCAATTGCAGGAAAATCTTGATACGAAGAAGCCTTATCATCGTTTACTTTGGACTGTGGGCTAATGATGTTATTTAGTAAAGTAAACTCTTGATAGTAAACATCAGGATTGTTTTCTCTATTATCTATCCATGTTATAATGAAACGTCCGGAGTTATTTAATGTAATCCGGGGAGTATTTGTTTCAAACCCTGATGTAACTGTTAGATCAGAGGTTTGAGAAACTCCTAAAGAATCATATACCTTATAACTTATAAATTTATTTGTTCGACTATCTTCCCATACTACTATAAAATGACCGGAATTATTGCCTGTAACATAGGGGGATTTACCATTAGACGATATTGTAAAATTACTATCGTAAGGTGTTCCCGATAGATTGTATAATTGGGCACAAATAGTAGAATCAATTTGATTGTTTTCCCATACAACTATAAATTTATTATTATTTACCATAGATATGCAAGGTTTCCCGTTATATCCAACTGTATCTGTATTTATCTTAAAATTATTTCCAATAGGATTGCCATTATTATAATTTTGTCCATATATATTTGCATTGCCACTTCTGTAATCTTCCCATACTATTATAAAATTATCAGAAGCTGTAGTTGCTACCGAAGGAAATAATTGTCTGTTAGAGGCATTATCATTTGCTTTGAAATTATTTCCACAAGGATTTCCTGTAGAATCATATAGTTGAGCATAAATATCTGCGTCGCTGTTTCGCCAATCTTCCCATACAATTATGAATTTCCCACCTGAAGACATTGCTATAGAAGGGAAAAATTGTTGTTTGTTGTTAGTGTCGTCGTTCACTTTATAGTTTATTTTTTGTGTATTTCCATTTTTATCATATAATTGATAAAAAATGTCTGGTTCACCATTTCGCCAATCTTCCCATACTATAACAAAACTTTGTGAATCAGATGTTGCAATAATAGGTCTACACTGTTTCCAATGTTGTAATGATGTGCCGCCAAGATTATCATTAACTTTAAAGTTTGATCCTATAGGATTACTGTTTTTATCATATTTTTGACAATAAATATCAATATCGTAATCTGTCGAGCGGTGATCTTCCCATGTTATAAAAAAGTTATCTTTCCCATTTAATATAACGGACGAGTATTGTTGATAGCAACCCCCTATTGTATCATCATTTACAAGAATTTCTGAATTGTTATAATAGAATACAATCAATATTAAAAAGGTATTCATTATTTAAAAATTTAATTCATGCTTTCTCTATTCTTTGTGCTTGTAACTCTATTATTCCCATCAATGCTGCCCATGTAAGATTAAACCTGTATCCCACGAGAATTGCTGACAATAAACCAGTGAATAATAAACCAACGATTCCTGTTAAAATGCCCAAAGAACTCCATTTCTCAAATTCATTTTCAGAATGTTTAAAAATAAACCAACATCTTTTTACAAATACAATATATAACCCCAGGAATGTTAGTAATCCAATTATTCCCATTTTCCATAGTACATTAAGATAAGACATATCAAGCCAAGAAATAATGTTGTTTTTGTGTGGTATAATAGAGGTACTAAGAGAACCATGCGAATAAACTACTGATACACCGGAAAGCGCAAGTTTTTTATAAAATATCTGATCACCCAACCCTGTCCCGACAATTGGACTTTTTTGGACTTTTGGTAAGACATAAGAAGTAAGCTCCATTCTGCCTAAAAAAGAGGGGTCTATTGCTAAATGTTTTAGCGTGGCAGATCTTTCTTTTACCATATGAGGAAAAGAAATTTTACCGGTTAACATACCTTTTACCGGTAAGACCGTAAAACATAAGATAACGCCAATAACCGTACATCCGTATAAAAATCTTTTTGTGGAAAGTCCTTCCCGCAATAAATGTAAAAAATACAGAAGTAATACAGAACCCGGGATAA
>JAQTXJ010000039.1:21409-22623 GCA_028688815.1 bacterium
AAGATAGCTTTTGGCAATTGTTCGCTTCCTCCGAATATATAAATTAGATAAGCTAATAATAGAATGAAAGCAAAGCCATATAGAGGAGATGAAAACATACAAAGTTGTAAAAGAAATAATTCTATAATTAAAAAAATTATCCAGGATATAATTAGGTAGTTATTAATTGAAAGATTATATTTAATTGTTTTTTGCATGGAGGCTTATAAAACTTTTCGAGGAACACCTTCTCTCTTAAGTTTAAGAAGAGACCGTTCTCTATATATAGTCCAACTTATGCTTATGTACTGTTTTCGTTTCACTAACAACCAAGTTTTATTATATTAGCCCCTTTCAAACCTTTTGTGGCATTCCTTGTATCTACTATAAGTTTTGCATTGTTTACAAGCCACTTATAATCATAGTTACTATGGTCGGTAACTATAAGAATGCAATCTACTTTTTTTATCAACTGGATAGTGAGCGGAACAGAAGTATATTTGATATTGTTTACAGTAACATTTTTTATATAGGGGTCATTGTAGAGCAATTTATTTACTTTTTTGGACAGTATTTCAATCACTTTCATTGCAGGAGAGTCTCTTAAATCATCAATGTCTTTTTTAAATGCAACTCCAAGAACAAGAACTGTTGCCTTTGAAGGACACATTTTCTTTTCGCTTATAGATTCTATTGCTTTATTCACTACGAAATAAGGCATATCTTCGTTTATTTTTGCAGACAGTTCTATAAAGGATGTATGAAAATCATATTCTTTTGCTTTCCATGAAAGATAATACGGGTCAATGGGAATGCAATGTCCACCTACTCCGGGGCCGGGGTAAAAAGGCATAAAACCATAAGGTTTTGTAGATGCTGCATTTATTACTTCCCATATATCTATTTTCATTCGTTCACATAGCTGGGCAAGTTCATTTACAAGGGCTATATTTACATTTCTAAAAGTATTTTCTAATAATTTTGTCATTTCTGCTACACGGGCAGAAGAAACGGCTACAACTTTGCTCAATATGCTTTTATAAAATAGATATGCAAGTTTTGTGCATTCGGGAGTAATTCCGCCTACAACTGTAGGAGTATTCCCGACTGTAAATTGTGTATTTCCCGGGTCTATTCTTTCAGGAGAAAAAGCTAAAAAGAAATCTTTTCCAAGTTTAAGCCCGGATTTTTCAAGTATAGGTAAAACTACTTTTTCTGTAGTTTCAGGGAAAGTC
>JAQTXJ010000040.1 GCA_028688815.1 bacterium
AGTAAAAAAATTTGACAAATTCAATAAACTGTATATGTTTCGTAACGTTGCCCTCGTAGCTCAACTGGATAGAGCAACGGATTTCTAATCCGTAGGTTGTGAGTTCAAGTCTCACCGAGGGTAGTAAATTTCCTGCCGAATAAAAAACGGGCAAGTAAAAGGAGATGGAATATGAATTTCTTAGCACAAAATTTTAGCAAAAGAGACGTTTACAAAGAAGATATTCTTGATTATATAGAAAATAACAAAATAAAAATTCTTAATTTTTGCTATACGGGCAGCGACAGCAAGTTTAAACAACTTAGTTTTCCTGCAACGGATATGTCTTATATAGATTCCGTATTGTCTTTAGGAGAACGTACAGCCGGAGTTTTCCCGGGAGCAAAAGAAGAATCTGCCGATTTGTATATTATTCCAAGATATCGTGATGCTTTTCCGGATCCTTTTACTGCTATCCCTGCTCTTAATATTTTATGCTCTTTCTTTGATAAAGATGGTAACGCCCTTGATATTATGCCGGAAAATATATTAAAAAATGCAGTATCAAGGTTTGAAAAAGAAACCGGTCTAACACTCAAAGCCGCAGGAGAATTGGAATACTTTGTAATATATCCGAATACTTATGATTTATTTAATACACATAAAAAACACTATCATGATTCTTCTCCGTTTGCAGTATGGGAGGATATGAGAAATGAAATATTGGATACATTGGCTTTCTTTAAAATACCCGTTAAGTACGCGCATACGGAGAGCGGTAAAATAAAATACAATGATAATTTTTCTGCCGAACAGCATGAAATTGAGTTTCTTCCTGTCCCGATTTGTGAAGCAGCAGAAAATGTTGTTATTTCAAAATGGGTAGTCTGCAGTATAGCAAAAAAGTATGGAGTGAGTACAACTTTTGCTCCTGTTGCCAAATATGGTGAAACAGGAACAGGATTGCATTTTCATCTTGAATTACTCCAGGGAAAGAAAAATATCGTATTTGATGCCAATGGTCAGCTTTCAACTGAAAGCCAAAAGATGATAGGCGGGATGTTGAAATTTGCGCCTTCATTAACCGCTTTTGGAAACCCGATTCCGATTTCTTATCTCCGTTTTATGAGTAAAAAAGATGCTCCATCTGCCATATGTTGGGGCGAGAGAAATAGAAAAGCGCTTGTCAGAATTCCATTAGGCTGGCAGAACACGGAAAATAAAATGATGAGTATTGCCAATCCGGGAAGTGAAAATATTTTCCTGCCGGATGCAAGTCCAACAATAGAATTCAGACCTGCAGACGGAACCGCCGCCGTGCAGTTACTACTTGCAGGGTTAGTTGTAGCAATAGAAAACGGATTAAAAGATAATTCCATTCTGGATATAACGAAAAAATTGTATGTTGCTGAAAGAGAAACCTTAAAAGAAGGATTGGAAATTTTGCCGTTGTCCTGTGAAGAATCGGCAGAAGCCTTGAAAAAGGATAGGGCATATTACGAAAAAGATAGGATATTTCCTCCCGAACTGATAGATAATGTTATAAAAGATTTATTAGCTTTTAAGGAAGAGGATGCGATTATTCATAACCCTGAGGAAAACAAAGAAAAAATCCCGCAGCTTGTAGAAAAATATCTGCACTACTAAAATGAACCCGCTTATCGTAATTACATACGGAGTTAATACAAAAGAAGAAAAATTAGTCAACTACAAAAGAACAATTGAAAATTTTGGCGGTAAATATGAGTATATTATTTCTATGTCCGAATTTAAGAGAAAAAAACTTGATAAAAAGATTAACGGATTATTGCTTCCCGGTGGAGGAGATGCAGACTCAAGTTCTTACTGTGAAAAAAATTCCGATAAAGTAAAAAATATAGATACTCCAAGGGATAAGCTTGAAACAGAGCTTGTGCGGTATGCGATAAAAAATAAAATTCCATTACTTGGTATATGCAGGGGTTGTCAGATGTTGAATATTGCAACCGGTGGGACTTTAATGCAAGATATATATACGGAATGCAAAAACCCGCTTAGACATTCTCCCGTTAATGAAAAATCGCAATGCGATGAAATGCACCAGATGAAAATTAAAAAAGAAACTTTTATTTTCGGGCTTTTTAAGGATATTCTTGATAGCAATAACGAAGTAGTAGTAAACTCTTATCATCACCAGGCGTTGAAAAAGTTAGGAAAAGGGCTTATAGTATCAGCTGTTGCGAGTGATGGGATTATTGAAGCGGTAGAGAGTAAAGATAAAAAGCATTTTTGTATAGGCGTTCAATTTCACCCCGAAAGAATGCGCCAAACAAAATTACACGAGAAGTTATTTAAGGAATTTATTAAAGTCTCAGCTATGCAGGCTTAGAAAAAAATTGTGGAGCGTTAGCGACAACGGAGCTATCCAGTAAAATTAGTCGGCTACTACTTTTATCGTTTTTAGCGAATTATCTTCAGCGCCGGTAAACTTCATACCTGCTTCCATTCCAATTTTAATATAGTCAATAACTTCTTCGGAAATTTTTTCACCCGGTAACAGCAAAGGTATGCCCGGCGGGTAAGAAACGATTAACTCAGCCGAAATACCGCCCACGGAGTTGACTAACGTTAATGCTTTTTGAGGACTAAAAAGAGCTTGATGGGGAATTAACAACTGCTGTGGTACATTATTCAAAGAACCTATTATATTGCGGTATTTTTTTGATATTTGTTGAATTTTCTTAACATTTCCTTTTTCTTTGGAAGCAAAATCTGCCAGAGAAGAGAGAAAATAGTCAATTCTTTTCTCTGTATCACCTATGCTTACAATTGCTACAATGTTAAATAAATCTGCCATCTCTACTTTTATTTTGTATTTTTTTCTTAATATTTTTTCCATATCATAACCCGTATATCCAAGTTCTTTTGCAGTAATTATCAGACGGGTCGGGTCCATAGCATAACATCCTTTTTTGCCGACTAATTCTTTTCCGTGACAACGTAATCCCTGTATTTTGTTAATCCCGTTGCGTGCTTTTTCTGCCAGCCTTATAGCTTTTGTTAATAAACTTTTACCTTCCGTAGCCATTTGCATTCGCGTGCAATCAAGAGAAGCCCTTAGCAAGCAAGACGGGCTTGTTGTCTGGATTAAAGTGATCATTGATTTGACTCTGTCTTTTTTTACTCTATTTCCTTTTATATGGAGCATAGAACTCTGGGTTAATCCCGAAAGTAATTTATGTGTGCTGTTGGTGCACATATCGGCTCCCGCATCCATAGCCGAAACAGGAAGGTCGGGATGAAACTTAAAATGAGCTCCCCACGCTTCATCAATTAAAATTATTTTTCCATAAGAATGAGCAATTCTAACTATTTCTTGAGTATCCGTTGATAACCCGTAATAAGTAGGGCTGGCTATAATTAATACTTTTGCCTTAGGATGTTTCTTTATTGTTTTTTCAACATCTTCGGGCTCAACGTTAAAAGGGACGTGAAGCTCTTTATCAATCTGGTAAGGGATAAACACCGGGACTGCGCCTGCCATAATAATTCCTGACATAACCGATTTATGAGCATTACGGGGTACGATTATTTCGTCTCCGTAATTGCAGGTCGCCAAAAGCATTGTATGAATTCCACCCGTGCTGCCGTTGACCAGAAAAAAGGAATTATCTGCGCCGTAAGCTTCTGCTGTGAGTTTTTGGGCGGATCTTAATGCGTTGTCGTAATCTTCGATGTCATCTATATCTAAGTCTAATTTTAGAGCTTTCTCTCCGATGAGATCACGAAACTTTTTGACCGTTCCCCCGCCTTGTTTGTGCCCGGGAGTATGAAAAGGAACCACCCTATCCCTTACATACTTAATCATCGCGTCAAAATAAGGGGTGTCTTTTTGCGTTAGCATCTAATGCTGTGGGGAACATATTCTTAAAAAATGTTTTGTCAAAACTTTTTTTTATTTTTTTTAGTAAAGTGTTACTCCTCTTACTCGTATACCAATTATTTCCCTTGACATTCATTGTAGAATAGATAAAAACTTTTAAATTATAATAAAGATTAAAATAAAAAAGGAGAAGAATATGAAAAAATTAAAATTTATTATTTTCAGAAAAGCAGTATTCATTTTAATGACAACAGTTTTCGCTGTGACGACAATTACAGATGATTCAATTGCCAAAGATATGTGGGTAATTGCATATCATCCTTGTTACCAGTGGAATGATGTTCCTGCACAAAACGTTCCCTGGGAACATATTACCCATTTAAGCCTTGGTTATTTATGGCCTGTAAAAACAGGAGGCGTGTATACCGTAGCCGTGCTTGATGGTTGGAGCGGAGACTGGAATAGTTGGCGCAACACTGCAAAAAGCTATGTAGATACGGGACATATTGAAAATCGAAAAGTACTTTGTATGCTTGGCGGAGCAGGCTCTAATCCTGATAGCGTCTGGAATAAGGCTACTTCAACGGCAAATATTGACAGCTTTGTTGCAAATATTAAAGCTATATTACAACCAATGGGGTTTGATGGTTTAGATCTGGATTGGGAAGATGCTGTTGACTACTCCAAACTGGTAATACTTGCGCAGAAACTCAGAGCAGCCTGGCCGGATGCAATTATTACTATACCAACGGGATGCCAGGGGCAAGATGCCGTTGATTTAGCGCCTGCCAAAAACGCAGTTGACGTATTTATGCCGATGACTTATCTTGACATAGCCCAATGGGGTGGATGGCTCATTCCGATACCTTTAACTCCTCTATACTCTGCGGGTTCTAACCCGTATTCAATAGAGTATGTTCTTAATAGATGGACGTCTGCAGGTGTGCCGGATTCAATGATTATGATGGGAGTTGGAGGTTTTGGCTCCGTATGGGGGGATTTAAGCGGAAATGGTCGCGCTCCAATAGCGCCATATTCAAATACTGACTTAAATGAAGGAGTAGAAGGTGAAACCTACAGTATTGCCAATGATAACCTTGTTACCTGGAGTTGGGTAAAACAGGTTCTTACTGCTAATCCTGAAATGGTTGAAGCATGGGACGATACAGGCAAATGCTCGTATTGGCATACACCGGCGGTAAATGATTTGGTATCCGTGCAAATATGGGGACAACCGCGTAATATAAGCCTTATATTTTATGAAACACCGCGTTCCATAGCCGAAAAAAAAACATATTGTTTAAACAATAATATGAAAGGAATGATGTTCTGGACGTTATCACAGATGATGGATGGCGACTCTTGTCCCATTTTAGAAACGGTAATACCGGTAGAAGAAACACAATTTCCAAAAGTTTCCCAATTTAAGTTGTGCCAAAATTATCCCAATCCGGTTACTGCCGGAACTTATGTTGAATACGCTTTGCCCAAAAATGCTATGGTTAAAATTGAAATTTATGATAGGACAGGTAGAATTATTAAGACACTAATTGCCAATAATCAAAAGAGTGGAAATTACAGAGTTTTCTGGAATGGACAGGATAATGCCGGGCAGAAAGTATCAAATGGAATCTATTTTTGCCGTATGGAAGCCGATAATTTCAAAGCAACGAAAAATATTGTACTATTGAAAAATAGATAGAGTAAAAGAAAGCGACCCTAAAGGGTCGCGCTACGAAGAGGCATATGGACTATACAGAAAAGTACAAGCCAATAAATATCTTTTCCTTAGGACTACCCTAAATTCCAGATTACATCTTTAGACTTAAAAATCCCGTAAGGCAGTTTCTTTGAGATAGTAGATTTGACGAATTCCGGCAAAACAAAACAGGATTGGTGAAGTTCAGGATTATAATATTTGAAACTTAAGTTTCGCTCTTTTATTCTCTTATTCAATTCATCAATCTTTGCTTCGCCGGGAATAAGTTTTTTTGAACCAACCGTAAAAGACCAATAAATCCCGGGATAAGTCGGTATAATTGCGGTGTAAACTTTAACAACAGGGAATACTGCTTTCATATTATTGACTACCATCTGCAGCATAGTCGGTTGAAATACCGGAGAACCGCTTTGCGTAACTATCATCCCGTCATCGCTCATACGCGAATAAGCATTCCTATAAAACTCAGGTGTGAACAACTTTACAGCTTCTCCAACAGGGTCAGTTGAATCTACCAGCATTATATCATAAGTGTCTTTGCTTTTTTCCAGAGTTATGCTTGCTTCCGCGCATATTATGTCTGCCCTTTTGTCCGAATAAACATTTTCTGCTATATTCATATATTGCCGACATTCATCAACTACGTCTTTATCCAGCTCAACCATAGTTGCTTTCTTTACGGGATGTCTCAAAACTTCCCGTAATATCCCGCAATCGCCTCCGCCGACGATGTAAACAAATTTTGGGTCGGGATGAGTTAACATTGGGATATGGACTAACATCTCATGATAAACAAATTCATCTACCTCGGTTAACTGGACAATATCATCCAAAAGCAACATTTTCCCGAACTGGCAGGATTCTACGATTTTTATATTTTGGAAAGGAGATTGTTTTTCGTGGATAAGATTTTTAATCTCATATTTTACCGTGTAGTGTGGATAAATTTTTTCTTTAACCCAAGTATTAGACGATTTTTTATTCATTTTCTTAATCCTCCCTATAATTTATTTTCCTTTACTAAATATTCTTTTACTATCTGAGTACTTGCGGAAGTGCCTATCCTTGAAGCACCTGCATTGATAAGTTCAATAGTTTGGGCAAGTGTTCTTATTCCTCCGGATGCTTTTACTCCGAAATTTGGACCGACAGTATTGCGAAGTAATTTTACGTCTTCCGTAGTAGCCCCGCCATAGCCAAATCCCGTGTTTGTTTTTACAAAACCTGCTCCCGACTCAAACACGATTTTTGTTGCCTTTATTTTTTCTTCCGTTGATAAAAGTCCTGCTTCAATAATTACTTTTACGATTTTGCCTCTTACTGCACTTACCACTTCTTTTATATCGTTTTCTACTTCTGTATATAAACCTGATTTTAGAAAACCTATATTCATTACCATATCAATTTCATCCGCCCCGTTGTTGACACATTTTTCTGCTTCTATTGCTTTTGTAATTGATGCTCCAAGTGGAAAACCGGATATTGAACAGACCTTAATCCCGGTTCCTTTTAACTCATTTGCCGTGAACTTAACCCAGCATTGATTGATACAGCAAGACCAGAATCCAAATTGAATTGTTTCGTTTATATGTTTTTTTATATCCTGCTTAGTAGCATCAGGCTTCAATAACGTATGGTCAATAAATTTGCAAAGTTCTTCGATTTTCATTTCTTTTTTCCTTTTAATTTTCCGTATAACCTTAAAAGCCAACTCTTCTTTGTTGTGATTGCATTCTCGGGACACATTTCATTACAACAGAAACAAGATATACACAAATTTTTGTTAATAATGGGATAAGGCGATAACTTTATTGCTTTCGCGGGACAGCTTTCGGCGCATACACCGCATTTTATACATTTATCCCTAATAACAAGAGGCTCTATTCTTCTTACTGTGTTGTAAATACCCATTAACATAGGAGGAATATTGCTTATTGTTATTGCCGATTTTTTGAAATTCACACTTACGTCTTTTATGGTTTCGCCTAGAATCCTTATTTTATTTAAATCTCCGGTACCGAGTCCTCTTTTATCTGCCATAGAATTTGTGTAAATATCCGCAGGATTAAACCCTATGATTTTTGAAGCTACGGTATCCAGAGCAACGGCATCATAAGAAGCGAGAACAAGCCCTGCAAATTTAGGAGAACCATTATGCGGCCCCTCGCCTTCCATCCCTATAACAGCATCCATAACGGTTAAATGTGGCTTCACAGCCGAATAAATATCAATTATCGAATTGCTGAATTTTTTATAAGACCCAAGTTTATGGGCGATATCCCTGGTTTTAGGGGCTATAACGCCAAACATATTTTTGACTGCGCCGGTATATAACGTATTTAAGTGAGTCTTTAATTTCGGGATAGAAATAATTACGTCTGCTTCCAATGCAAGCCTTGCTACATACATAGTTTTTAAGTGAACGGCATTCGGAACGCTTATTTTAACAAAAGAATTATTTACGCTTTCAAACTGAAGGGCTTCTATCCCGGCAGCATCCGCGATTTCTTTCATCCCCGATTTAATAATGGCTCTATTGTTCTTGTTTGCAGAGAAAGAACCCGGGGAATCCGCTATAATCGGTATCCCGCCGACTTTTTTGACAAGTTCTATGATTGTTCTTACGATTGCGGGATGGGTTGTTACGGCCTTTGATGGTTCCGTGCCATCCAGAAGGTTTACTTTTAGAAGAACTTTATTTCCCGGCTTAATTATATCCTGTAAATTTCCAATAAACGATAAAGCCTTTTGTACTGCCGTATCTACATTTGACTGTTCGTAATCTTTACACCTGACGATTGAAACATTAGTCATATCTTAGACTTTTAAATATATTGTTTCAATGATTCTATTGTTTTAAATGGGTCTGTTTCTATTACGCTGCAGGCATAAAGTTCCATTGCCCCAATATCCGTAGTTTTGTTTTTTAAATTACCTCTATCGACTAATCTTATAGTTGTTGGCAGTTCAGCCCACTCGGGATGATTTGCCAATTCCAAAGGTTTCATCATAATAACAAGATTAAATGCCCGTACTCCAAT
Organism: bacterium; assembly: GCA_028688815.1. GTDB lineage: Bacteria > Hydrothermota > UBA3073 > JACQXS01 > JAQTXJ01 > JAQTXJ01. Next base: position 8,603 of record JAQTXJ010000040.1, read on the forward strand.
ATTATAGTAGCATTTTAACAGGCTTGCTAAGGTGAGACCGAGATTGGAATCTAAATTAGAAGCATTAATCAATAGTTCTTTTTCTTTTACCGGGGTAAGATATGACATAACGTTTATTCCCGATTTGGGCTGGACTCCAAGACCTAAAACATTATGTATATGGAATAAATCCTGCCAGTAATTCCTGTTGTATTTTTTGAAATAGTTATTTGCATTGGTGTTAAGAGCTTCTATTTTAGGGTAAGGTGTTTCCGATAAAAGCGTTTGCATATGTCCGTGAATCACGGAAGCGCCTGCTCTCCAGGTGCAGTTCCACATAATAAAAGGAAATACTGCTTCGTTATAATTTTTATGAGCTTGTTTTAGCCATTCTTGTGCGGTACTCAAATAATCATTAATTCTTTCTGCTTCAAATACAAAAGGATAATGTTCGTCAAAAATTACGAGTCCGTGAAGCCCATCATATTTTGCGATGTTGCTTGCCGTTATACAGTGTTTGCCTTTGACTCTTCCGAATGTATCTGCCGGTGTTAGTTTCAGCGGGTCGCAGAACGCGCATCCTTTCGTTTCCTGCAATGTTTTTTCTTCGTTCTCGTCCGTTTTTGCTTCTATGGGTCTTTTAGAGCGTAAGTGATTAAAGAGAGCTCCTTCGTGAGTTATATTGTTTACTACCTGTAAAATATCCTGTTTTTCTACTGTTGAAATCTCTCCGAATCGCGGTTTTATCCAATCGTGCATTTCCGGAGGGATAGCAAGTTCGCCGGTCCCTTTTGATATTTTGAAGATGTTATTGAACAACTTTTTGTCTTCAGAGGAAAGTTTTTCAACAAGTTCATTTAATTTTAATATTTCCATTTTTCACCTCGCTGGTTAATTCTACAAGTGTTGCCGAGCTCCATGCCTGTGCAAGACACCCGCAGGGGTTCAATTCTTTTGCAGAAGATAATTCTGCGCAATGACCTATAAATCCATAAGATAACATTTCGGTTGTCGACGCTTTCAATATATCTTTTATATAAGTATTAAAATGAACTTTGTCAATCCTATACATAGATATAGCGGCAAGATTATTAATAAAAAACCAGGAATCGCCATTGTGATAGCTTTTATCATCCTGCCCCGTATATTTATCACAGTATAAAGGGTTGTTTGTGTCTATTGTAGATAACCCGCCCCATTCAAGCCATAATTTCTTAAGTGTTTCTGAGAACACTGATTTCCACTCATTTTTAGTAAGTAATTCAGGATATAAATAACAGGCGATAAAAATATTGGGTCTTATTGTTGTATCGAGATTCTCGAATTCATCTATGCCATCATAAAGCATTCCGTTTACAAAAAATTTGCGTTTAACTTCTTTTTTTAATTCCTGCCCCATTTTAATATATTTTGACGTGTTGGTTTTTGTTAATGTGGATATATAATTTATAGCTTTGAGCATAGAGAGTTGCAGTGCCTGTATTTCTATTCTGTATCCTGCCCGCGGGATTGTATCCATCCATGTTTCTTTTTTATTGTTCCGAATTAAGCCGGTTTGTCCATAATTACGATATATGTTGTCAACACTATTACATAATTTTTTTTCTATTTCAGTGAGTTCTTTTTTCGAAAAGTATTTATTCAAAGAATGCTTTGAGTTTAATGTTTTTAGGAGAAGTAATAATCTTTGGAAAAGCCATCCGATAGCATCGGCGCTGCCGAGAGATGGGGGAGATGGGGCATACCAATTTGATAATCTGCCGTCTTCAAGAATACTGTTAAGATAACGGGATAATATGGATTTAGCCAGTTCATATTTTCCTGCCGCTATTAATCCACCGGTAGATATTAATTCGTCTCTTGCCCAGAACTGGAAAAACCATGGGAAACCTGCAAATATTCCTATCCCGGCGGGCGTGTCCATTATAAGTGATAGTAGTGCGTTTGTTTCATTACTCAAGCTGGATCTGCCTGAGGCGGATTGAGTTACAAGTGTATCACAAGCATCTTGCTTGTAGGCAAGTGTATCACAAGCATCTTGCTTGTAGGTAAGTGTATCACAAGCATCTTGCTTGTAGGCAAGTGTATCACAAGCATCTTGCTTGTAGGTAGTATCATTAAAAGTAAAAAATAGTTTTATGTTGTTATGGACTTTAATTTTTAATGCTTTATAAATGTAGAATTCATATTTGCCGTTTCTTTCTCTATCATATGGATATTCTTTTTTTACCCATTGTCCTATATTTATATATTCTTTTACTCCATTGATGGTCAAAGATTTTCCATCTTTTTTATATAATATTTTTAAGTTGTCATTTTCCCGGGTAATTTCATAAATCCTATTTGTATCATCAAAGTCATATATTTCCCTGAAGTCTAAGTCTATATTTATATAGCCGGTATAGTTGGTAACTTCATAAATTAGATCATTTTCTTTATAACAAAATTTTTCTCCGGTTTTACCGCTTGTTCTTTCTATGGAATCATAATTATTTATTATGTTTTCGGGGAATAAATCAAGGCTTATATTTTCTATTGTTTTATAGAGAATCCATTTCTCGGGTAGAAAATTAAATGCGCCTAAAAAATTAGAAAATTCGGGATTACCAAGTGCGATATAGTTACCCTTATTATTTGTAAGTAAAAACAGTTTTTCTTCCATAGGCAGACGGGAATTATTTACTTGCATCGGGCAAGCGTAACTTACAATATTCTATTCGGAACTATGCTGTTTAATTACAACGCACTTAACTTTCGACTATTCCCTGTATATTTTTATTTCTCCAGTGCCATATTATGTGCCTGGATATAATTACATACAAGAATTTTCCATTCAACAAGCCCGGTTAATTCTTTAGCTATTATTTTTTGGTTTACCCTGTCTTCGTGTGATAGATGGAAAAAGTCAGACATAAGTTTATATAGTTGTTCGACAACGTCTTCGCGTTTTACACCCAGTCTTTTTAACAGGTATATACCTTTTTTAGCCCATGTTTTTTGGGATTCTATGAACTTTCCGAAACCGGCTAAATCGGTGGTTATTGCCGGTACGCCTAAAGCTCCGGATTCCAGCGGAGTATATCCCCACGGCTCGTAATAACTTGGGAATACACCTAAATGAGCGCCTGCAATGGCATCGTAATAAAACAAATCTGATAACCCGTCGTTTCCTGTAAGGTAGACAGGATAAACGATTACTTTTACTTTACTTTCTTCGCTGTTATCGAGACCGTTTGCTTTTAGTGCGGATATTACTGCATCAAATTCTTCATTTTCAATTTCATGAGTTACTATAGGAGGGTTTCCACTTCTTTTGAAATGTAAAGTTTCTTTTCTTATATTTTGCATAAACTGATTAATAGCCTCGGATGCTTTATCTGTCTCTTTTGAGGAGATGAATTCATCCGTTATGTTCATACTTAATTCGTCTATATGTTTATCTACATACCCTTTGATTCGAAAATAGTAATTTCTGTTTTCCAATAACGTGGATTTTATTCTCTTAACTGCCATAGGAACCCAGAAGAAAACGATAACATTATCCTTAGGCTGTTCATCCTGAAGTTCTTTGTCTAATTTGGCAAGCGCTTCAATAAGTACATCAAGCCCTTTGTTTTTAAATTCATATCTGCAGGAAGTATAGAAAATCAGATTTTTGCTGACATCCATTTTGTAGTAAGGTAAAAAGTAGTATTTCAGGAATTCTCTTATTTTATCACGGTTGAAAACGTGCTTAATAGAAGTTTCTTCTATAGTTGGAAAGGCAGTGGAGTTCATCCCGTTGAGTAATAAAATATCCGGTTTTCTACCGAGTATTTTTTCAGCTTCTGCTGCAGTAACTTCAGAAACGGTTGTAAAAATATCACAAGTTTGGGCAGTTGCTCTTTCCACGGTAAATTTATCTTCAACGTGTAATTTATAAGCGGATTCCTCGGGATTTACGGATCCCAATTTTTCATAAAATGCTTCCCCGCTGCCTGCCAGGCTTCTTCCCAACATTGTAGCGTGAGTTGTAAATATGGTTTTAATCTTTGATTTCAGACTTTTTAAGTTCAATACTATAAAACCTGCAAGCCACTCATGGCAGTGAGCAACTATTTTGTCTTTAACATATAACTTGCCTAATCTATCAAGGAGCATTGTTACTCCCTTTGACCACAGCATTGGTTCTTCAAAATCCCATCCGCTTCTTATAGAATCTACTTTATAGTTTTCCCATAATTCCGATTTTACGCTGTTTTTCATTGAAAGGAGTTTATCGAATCCTATTAGTATTGCATTGGGTTCACCGGGGATTAACCATTTCCCGTAATGACATTCTACTCCCGCAATTGCAAGAGATTTGAAAATTCCGTTCCATTCCTGCGGTGGCTTTTCTTCCCTGAATTCTTTGAGTGAGTTATTCCCGAGATATGGACCTACCGCGAAGTAATTTTTATAGCAGTTTACCATAAAAGGAGCTTTTTCTCGAATTACCGTGTAAATCCCGCCTACTTTATTACATACTTCCCATGAAATTTCAAAAGCATAATCAGCTTGTGGTTTTAGTTCCGAAGCCATACTTTCCCCCTCATTTCTTTTCAGGAAACAATCCCTACAACAGATTAAAGGTTTGTATCCCTTCTTTTAGCAATTTTAAAATTATAATTAAGGAACAATTTAACTGGTTTATACAAGAAAGTCAATAAATTGTTTTTCTTTTTTTGTAAAGGAAGAAGGCATTACCTTTATTATGTATTTGTAGGTTTTTATCAATACAAATATATCTGTAACAGGATGCGTAAAACAAAATAGCTATACAAAAATAAGGACAAATATAGAAAGCTATTTTTTTAAGGAGCACAATAACATCATTAATGCTTACCTAACGACATTTGTGTGCGCTATACAACAAAAATCCTGCCAATTACTTTGAAAGGTAGTTAGATATTGCTTTTTTGGTTTCGGCTTGATTCCCTGCATTCGCAATTTTAACAGCTAGATCAGGGAGTTTGAATACGTCTCTTACCCAATTTGCAAAATCGTTTCTATCTAAACTTACGTGGTGATAGAAGATCGAGTCATCCATTGTTTCGAGTGTATCTTTAAGGTCTTTTAGTGTCCTTAAAATCCTGCCATCCTGTAAAAAGAAACTTTTTTCTACCGGTGCTTCTTTCGTTTTTGTTTCTGGCAATTTAGCTGTAGATTTTGGCGATTGCTTTGAAACTGTTTTTTTAGCCATTTCTTCCTCCTTTTTGGAAGTTAATATCCTTGTTCTCATATCGTTTAGAACATTCATAAAAGATATGAACCCTTCGTAAGGACTTTCGTAAGGGTTGAAATATTTATGCACATCACCGTCACTAAACCATTTTGTGCACATATAATAATAATGGTCAGAAGTAGTTAGTCTTCTCCAATCTTCTAATAATTGTCTATCTTTGGTTCTTTTTACCTGCATTTCCATTTTATACAGAGTCTCAGCTGCATTAATCTGCATACGATTCCCGAGCCACGCGCTTAAATCCCTTTCCATATCCGCCCAAGAAATGAAATTTGGTATATTCAGTTCTGAAATCGGGGGATATTTCTCAACAACTTCGCTTACCGTAAGGAAATTATTGTCTTTATTTTTTAGGATACTTTCCGGCAATGTTTTTAGAAACTCAAAAATACCTGTTGCCTGCCATTGATGTTCGCCGAATGTTTCATAATCCATAAACAGGTTTATTACTACGCCATTCCCGTTTACCGCGGAAACCCACTTTGTAAATTTATCTGCGGTTAAAGGATATTCGTTCCAATCTTTATTGCTGAACCTGAATGATATATCATCGCTTAATTTATAACTTCGCAAGAGTAATGCTACTTTAGTATTTGGCACATGATAGACAAAATGCGGGGAACGCCAGTCAAGAATGCTGTCCGCGCCTTCAATCAAAACTGCTTTAAAACCGAGAGATTCGATGAACCTTGCTATTTCGTCGCTGAATATCAACTCCGTATTCCTGAATACGACGGGTGTTTGCTTGAACAACTGTTCTATTTTTTTTCTATGCATAGTAATCTGTTCTTTGAATTCCGCTTTAGAGTAGAGATAAGACAGCGAATGATAATAAGTTTCGTTTACGAACTCTACGCATCCCGTGTCTGCGAGCCTACGGAAAGACTCTATAACTTCAGGCGCATATTTCTCGAATTGTTCGAGTGCCACCCCGGTTATGCTGTAAGAAACTCTGAATTCCCCTTTATGTTTTTTTATAAGGTCGTAAATAACGGCGTTTGCGGCGAGATAACATTTATCCGCTACTTTTCGCGTAATCTGGTAGTTTTTGGCATCATCAAAATAATCAGACCTGTTGCCGATGTCGAAGATGCTGTAATTTCTTAATCTATAAGGTTGATGAACCTGAAAATAAAAACATACGCTAGGCATAATATTAAGCTTTTTTGCTCTTTTTGGTTTTGTTTTTTTTATCTGTTTTATCAGCCGGCTTATAATATTTGTTATATATTTTTATACATTCCATTGCAGGCCTGTCCCAGGTGATATTTTGAACTTCCTGAAACCCCTTTTCTTTTAATTCTTCCTTTAACGGCGCATATTCAAGGACTTCCAGTATTTTCCCTGCCAGCGCATTTATGTCCCAGAAATTTACTTTTAAGCAGTGTTTAAGAATTTCCGAAACTCCGGTCTGTCTTGAAATTATCGTAGGCACTTTCTTGTATTGCGCTTCCAGCGGGGTAATCCCGAAAGGCTCGGAAACCGAGGGCATGACGAAAACGTCTGCCATCCCGAATAACCGCTCCGCATCTTTCCTGTCATAGAATCCGGTAAATATGAATTTATCCGCCATCCCGTAATCGGCTGCTTTTTCTATCATTCGGTTTAACATATCGCCCGTTCCCGCCATTACGAACAGAACGTTTTTATTCTTCTGCAGGACAAGCCTTGCCGCTTCAACAAAATAATCGGGCCCCTTCTGTAAAGTTACCCTGCCCGCGAACAACACTATTTTCGGTCTTCCTTCGACATCGGCTTTTTTCGCGTATTCGGTTGAAATCATCGGAGTAGAAGCGTTATGAATTACGACTATTTTCCCGCTGTCTATGTAATAATTGTGCATACATCTTTCTTTTACGGCGTTACTTACCGCAATTACGGTATCCGCTTCAACCATACCTTCGCGTTCTATTTTGTATATTTCCGGGTTGGCATGCTGCCCGCCGGATTTGTCAAATTCGGTTATGTGAATGTGCACTATCAATGGTTTCCCCGTTAGTTTTTTCAATACGATGCCCGCCGGAAATGTAGTCCAATCATGGGCATGTATCACGTCAAAATTTTCTTTTTCACCGATTGAAATTGCTCTTATTGCAAACCTATAAACCTCTTCGATTAAATTTTTCCCGTATAATTCTCCGCCTTCTTTCTCCATAAATCCTATTTCTTTGCCCATAAACCTTTTTACTGCGCTGTATTTTTTTTGATATTCGTCAAACGTAATGTACGGGTTAAGTAATGATTCTATTGTTTTTATAGTTATGTTTAGTTTTATGCTTTTCGCTACGCTTTCATGGATCTCGGTAAATTCATTGAAATCCTTATCCGCAATTAAAAATTTATTTAAATGTTTCGTCCCGGATGTCGCTTGCAAAGGTCCAGAAGGCATTACAAAAACTATCTCTTCCCCTCTTCTCGCAAGCGCCTTGCTTAACTCACTGCATACTACACCAACCCCGCCTGCAAAAAAAGGCGGAAATTCCCAGCCCAACATTAGAATTCTCATTAACTAACGTCTCCTATTGAGGAATACCTTTTCCCCTCTCAAAAATACTGCTTAAAACATGCGCAGAGTTAATTCTTTGGAACTTTTCTTTAAGCATTCCTTTCTCAAAAATTGTAAGCAATTCGGAAGAAATTTTGTGCTCACCCTCTTTTTTAATCGATTCTATCGCGTCTCTCAAACTGCACGGCTCATCAGAAATTACCCCCAGGATAATTTTGGAAAAATTAGAATCTTGCGAAAACGCATCCCGGTGAGCATCCCAAAAACATTCTTCCTTCTTGATGGAATTTCCCATATCACTATTCGTCTGTTCTATGTTCGAAATTATGCGATAAAAAATCTTATGCAAAACCTCCGTAAGCGTTTTCTGAAAAAGATTGTCTTTGCCCTTAAAATAATAGTAAAGCAACGCCTTGTTTACTCCCGCTTTTTCGGCAATCTCTTCCATACTTGCCCCATGTTTTCCCTTCTGCGCAAAAATCTCAATCGCAGCAAGAATAATTTTTTCCTTGCTGACGCTATCCTTTTTGCCTGAATTAATCTTTTCTTTCATCTCGATTTGACTGAATCGTTAATAACTGTAAAAGTAAGTAGTGTCAAGGGAAAAAAATATATATACGTCGTGAAATCTCAAACTATTCAATATGTTGTATGCTATTTTTATGTCTCCCTACATGTTGTATTATCTTTTTGCGGGGTTGGAGGAGAAATATAGGTGAAAATCCTACCTTGATAGAAAAAAACAATTTAGGGGGAATTTTCGTTAATAACTTCTTGTAGAATTTTCTGTATGTCCGTAGCCTACTTCAGGAAATTTACTATAGACAATTGCATTATGCTTGTTCCGGTTTGCAACGCCGCTTGTAGCGCTATCTGGTTCTTTTGTAATTCCATTGACTCGTAAGCCATATCGGTGTCTTCTACTCTTGATAGGTCTGCTTTTCTTGTTAACTGCGACTCTTCAAGATTAGGAATGTGCGAGTTTAACCTTTCAAGCCTTGAACCGACTGTTTCTATTCCTGTCCGGATAAGTTCTCTTGCGTCATCCAGTTGCCCCATAGCTGTTTCTATTCCGGCCGTATCGTCAGCATATAACGCATCTCTCAGGTTTATTAGCGCCTGGAATGCGTCTGCGCCTCTGCTTGATTTGAAAATCTCGTTCCCGCTAATATTTATAGTTATAGTTTCTGATTCCGAAATTTGTCTCAATATGTTTCCGTCAATGCCTTTCGAGTTTGCTTTTACTTCTGATATCTGTGTTTCATAGTCTATAAGATAATTATTGGGCACCAACATCCCGCCGGTGGATAAGATTGTAATTGTTCCCTCTTCATAGTCAATCGTGTAATCTGTTCCCTCCGTATAAGTTATCGTTCCTGTGGTATCCGTTAGTAACGCTGTGCCTCTTAGCATTTGTGCAGGAGGTGTTAAATCTATCGGAGTATCATACGCTGTACCGCTGATATTCTGGTCGGCTACGCTTTCTTCCGTTTCGTATGGAGCCTCAAGCGTCTGGAATCCTCCGAATATGTATTTGCCTTTTGCCTGCGAATTTGCATTGTCAACAAACTCTTCAAGAAGCTGGTTCACTTCGTTCGCTACTGCTTTACGGCTGTCCGGACCTATGGTATCGCTTGCCCCGTAAGTTGCTAACTCGGATGCCGTTGTCAATGAATCAAACAAATTATTAACGGACATCTCCGTAGAATTTAACCATGAAACTGCGTTATTGCTGTTTTCTATGTATTGGTTGTTGGCATTAATGTTAGTCCTGGTTTGCATTGCCGTATCAGTCCCAATCGGATCGTCTGATGGTTTTTGTATCCTTTTTGTAGTGGCTATTCTTTGGTTATTCCAGAATAATCTTTCTTGCCCTTGTTCAATTTGGGCCAAAACATTTCTTGAAAGCAAATTTGTAGATATTCTCATTTTATGCCGCTCCCACCATACCAAGTATAGTTCCAAACAGGCTATCTGCCATTGATACTACTTTTGCGGCAGCCTCGTAGCCGTGTTGATAATTTATCATATTTGTATACTCTTCGTCCAGTGATACTCCACTAACGGAGTCCTGGTAATTTTTTAATTGCGTGAGTAACGCGTTTTCATTGTCGAGCATTATTCCCGCTGTTTCTGTTGTCGCGCCTATTTCGGCTACCGTAGAACTATAAAAATCCGCGAATGTCGTCGTCCCGTCGTTCATACTTAAAGAACTTGCAAGTTGCGAAAGTTCTAATGCCGTATTTCCGCTTCCCGGTGCTCCCGTTGATGAAGCCGCAATCAACGATAAATCGGATAATATCTCACTGCTTACAGCAATTGAGGACGCGTCCGCGCCGCTGAAAAAACTCTTTGCCGTAGTCCCGTCTAACCCGTATCCCCCTCTGTGGACCTCGTTTACCTCGTCTATAATAGACCCCGCCAGGGTGTCAAGCTTGTCTATGTATTCGGGAATTTGCTCGTCTCTTATATACAACGTGGCATGAAGTTCCCCGCTTTGCGGTTCCAATCTTTCCCCGTTATACATTATGTCACGCATCTTTACGCCGGCCCTGTCCGTCATTTCCGTCGTCAATTCAACCGTGTTTAGTCTGTCGACGATTACTTTATAATTTACGTATACCGCGATTGAACCGTCATCCGATTCTACCGTTTGAACGTTTGCAAGACTTGCCAACTCGTTTACAAGGGTATCCCTTTTGTCACGCAAGTCGTTTGCCGTTTGTCCGCCGGCTTCGCTTCTGATTATCTGGCTGTTTAATTGCGCTATTTCTCCTGCTTTTGTGTTGATGAGCCCTACTTTATATTCTATGTCCTTATTTATATTTGTGATACTTGATTGTAATTGTTCTTTTAGTCTGCCAAATGTGTCGGATAAGACTTCCGCTTTTGCCACTAATACTCTTCTTGGTCCCGTTTCTTCCGGGTTGTTTGATACATTCGCCCATGCGTTGAAAAAATCGGATATCATCTGGGATAATCCCGTATCCGTGGGCTCGTTTAAAATGCTTTCTATTTCCGTAAGCAGCGAACTGCTTTTATCCCATTCCCCAACCTGCGAAAGCTGGTCTTTTACCTGCGTATCTACGAACTGGTCTCTTATTCTCTCTATGTCTTCTATCTTTACGCCCGTTCCAACCGGTCCCGGGATCGTATCTATCGGTATATCCGATTGAAATATTGCTCTTTGTCTCGAATAACCCGGCGTGTTTACGTTTGCTATGTTTTGCCCGGTAACCGAAAGTGCATATTGATGCGATGAAAGGCTTTTTTTGCCGATGTCTAATATTTGAGATAAGCTTATCATATTTTTTTGTTTATTATTGCGGGTTCTTTTGTTTTTTCTCTTAATCCTTTTGCGCCATAAGTATTGTTTTTTCTTAAACTATAATTTAGGACTTTCATCCTGTCGCCCATAAACCTCAGCGTCCTCGATATCAAATACTGGTTGATTTTTGAAAATGTCATAAGTTCGTTGAAAACCGCAGAAAGCCGTTTCTTTACGTTGTCTAATTCCCTTACTTTCATACTGTTCTCGTGTTTTGAGTTCTTTATTATTTCAGAAATCGTTAACTTCTCGCAGGGGATGTTTAATATTGAACTGATATTCAAAATTATGCGCCTGCGCTCGTCTTCCATGTTCATTATTTTTACAAGTAAATCCTCCGAATTATCCACGTTTACTTTCAACTCGTTCAAATCGGAATTCTTTATGCAGTGCTTTTGCGCCTTTGATATCTTTAACAACTCTTCGCCGGTTTCAAGCTCGCTTTTCAGTACGACAAGTAATTCCGTTAATTCTTTGTCTATCATATTAGTTCATTTATATTCAGTTTATTATTAGTATTATCGTCAGTATTTAGGTAATTCTTTAGTTTTAAAATGTCCCTGAACCCGAAATTAAAGTCTTTGCACAAAGCGTCTGCCATTTCAGTCCTTAATACCGGCTCAAGTGTCTCACCTAATCCGCTCCCATTTGAATCACTCCCTAATAAACCGCTCCCCAAATTCGGAATGCGTAACTCCTTTAACAATATTGATACGAACATTGATTCAAACTTTTCTCCTACCTGTTTCTGGTCTACCTTTTCGGTAAACGCTAAATTCCTGATGCCCGATACTTCCATTATTCAAACCCCTTGCGTAAGTCGTCCATAAATTCTTTTGTTACCGTTTCGGAAGAAACGTACAAATTCGCCGAAACAAACGTCGTATAAACAAGCGCTACGTTTACTTCGTGCTTTGTACATATACTAAAAGCCTTCGTAAGCGCCTGCGAAATTTCTTTTGTCCCGCTTCCTCTTATTATTATGCCGGTTAAATCTGTCAGGATAACGGTTTTGTCCCCGCCCGTTTTCTTTCTTGCTGTATTGATGCCGAAAACCGTTTTTTCCAGGTTTTCATTGTTTATCATTATCAGAATATCCGATTTCTTTCCGTCCGGACTGGGTGTGGCATGAAAATATTCCGTGTCTACTCCTAACTCATACAAATCTCCCATTATTTCTGCCCCGACTCCCGGCTCGTTCCTTACGTTTTTTACGATTAAAAATGTCTGGTTAAATCTTATCGATACTTCCATAGTTTCTCCTTTTAAAATAATTTTATATTATTATAACTTGCGCTCCTATAGCTCCAGATGATTTCAAACTCCTTATTATGTCAAGAACTTCCGTCTCCGTTACCCCGCTCTTGTACATCATTTCTATGAATTCTCCTACCGGAGTATCCTTCGTTATCTCAATTTTCATATCCTTATAATTCAGTCTTACCGGTGAAACTTTCACGTTTAACCCGCTTACTACTGTCCCCGTCGTCCCGTTTATGACTACCTTTTCCTCCGCGTCAATTGCAATGTCTATCTTTTCTATCTCAGAAACAAACGTCAACGCTTTCCCTTTATATGAAGCCGGTATTTTAATTCTTATCCTGCTCCCGTCCATCGCCTTCGCTAACGTGCTGTCACCAAATTGTTTGTTTAACGTGTCTTGCACGCTTACCGCCGAACTGAAATCCGGTGTGTTTAATAAAATATAGAACGTATCCTTGATTTCACTCTCTATCGGCAAATCTACGATCGCCCCGTTCATTATGTATCCTGTCGTAAGTTCTTTGTCCGAAGCGTTTATTGTGCCCTGCGCTGTTGCCCTGTCCTTGCCGTTTGCATCCCTTAAAGGCGTGAGCAATAAATTCCCGTCCCTGATGCTTTTTGCGTCCCCGATGGATGATACTTTGATGTCTACTTTTGTCCCTTTTGGTTTTGAAGTGGCAAGTTCTCCCGTTACCATTACCGCCGCAACGTTCTTCGTTTTGTTGCGTTTGTTCTTGTCCTGCGTGAAAATACCAAAATGTTCAAGCAAATTCTTTACCGATTGCTGCGTAACTAAAGAATTATAACTGTCCCCGCTTCCTTTTAATCCTACAACCAACCCGTACCCTACAAGCTGGTACGATTGAATTCCCTCAATCGTCGAAATATCCTTAAGCCTTGCCCCCTGCGATATTCCCGCCATAAATATAAACACGCTAATTAATAAAATCTTTCTCATATTATCTGTCATTCTGAGCGTAGCGAAGAATCTCTCTGTTTTCATTTTTCTCATATTTATTCCTATTTTCATCTTTTAATGTAACTCAAGCTTCCGGCTTGAGGTCTGAGTTTCTGCGGTTCCATTCTGTTCTTTATTTTAGAATTTGGTTTTTGGATTTGATTTGACATTTGAACTTTGATATTTGTCATTTTATTAGAATATCCAATCAAAAAGCTTCATAAAAAATCCTCTTTTCTGTCCCGAATCAACCGCACCTTTTCCTTTGTATTCGATTTTGGCATTTGCCAAACGGTTTGAATTTATATAATTGTCCGTTTCGATGTCTTCAGCCCTTACTACTCCCGATACTTTAATGGTCTGCGCATCCTGGTTGAGATTGATTTTTTTCTCGCCTTCGATTTTTAAGTTCCCGTTAGGCATTACTTCAGTGACGGTTGCCGTTATGTAAGCGATTAATTTGTCTTCCTTGATGTTTCTTCCCCTGCCGTTATGGTCGTTCTTTGTTGATATCCCTGCGGATATAGTATTCCCTAACGGAACCGATGCAGGCACTAAATTGTCCTGGGATATGCCAAAAGAAACGTCATCGCTTTTGTTCGTTACGGTTTCTGCCCTGTTTGCCCCGT
>JAQTXJ010000041.1 GCA_028688815.1 bacterium
ACAAAAGGAATCAGCATAGGGAGATGCTTCCCACATAAATAATTCCTATTAAGGAGGAAAGATATTTGTTATAGTAAACATATTTTTTCTTATAATTTAGTGGTTGACAAAACAGACAATTGAAAACATATAAGTACTTAAACGGGTAAAAGATGAAAAAATTTATATTTATAGGGGCAGGTATTTTATTTTTTTCTTTTGTTTATGCGGAGCAGCAGCCTTATATTTTAGCAAAAGTAAATATTGTAGATCTTGCTAAAATACAAGACTTAGGGTTAGACGTGGTAAAAGTGTATAAAGGCGACCAGGTTGAATTCGTTACACAACCTGTTCAAATATCAGAAATCAAGGCAAGGGGCGTGTCAGTTGATATTCTGATTGAAGATATGGAGAAATATTATTCGACACGAATGAGCAAAAAAGGAGCTAATTTCGGGAACTTTTACACTTACTCGGAAGCAAATAATATACTTGATTCCCTGCACACTTTGTATCCCAATATAACGACTGCTCGCATTAGCATTGGCAAGACATGGGGAAACAACGATATCTGGGCAATGAAAATCTCGGACAACCCTGACTCACAGGAAAATGAGAAAGAAGTTTACTTTGATGCGCTTCATCATGCAAGGGAACCTGTTGGTGTAAACATAGTGGTTGAATTTGTCAGGTATTTATGCAAAAATTATGCCGTAGATTCAGAAATAACGGATTTGGTCAACAACCTGCAAATATGGGTAGTCCCTATGGTAAACCCGGATGGGTATCTTTATAATGAAGCGAATTATCCAAACGGTGGTGGGATGTGGAGAAAAAACAGACACGGTTCCGGGATTGACATAAATAGAAATTATGGGTATGAATGGGGCTATGATAATGTAGGGTCTTCTCCTGATTCTACAAGCGAGTCTTATCGCGGCACGGCTCCGTTTTCGGAGCCCGAAACTCAGCATATAAGGGACTTTTGCAACCAGCATAAATTTGTGACGGCATTAAATTATCATTCTTACGCAGGAATTTTGCTTTTCCCATGGGGGTATAGGAAAAACTATACTGATGACGACTCGCTTTTTAGGCGAATGGGTGGAGATATGACTGCACAGAACGGTTACGTTTACGGGACTGTTCCTGACATTCTATATACTTGTAATGGTGGATCAATAGATTGGTTTTATGGGGAACAAACAACAAAGCCCAAGATACTAACTTTGTCTCCAGAGGTAAATGGAAGTGGTTTTTGGGATGAAGCTTCCATATCTACAAATATCCAGGAATGTTTACCAATGAATCTTTACCTGCTTAGATTTGCCAGAAATTCAGTGTGGAAAAATGTCGGTGTTCTCTATAAAAGTTATACAATCAGGGATTCTCTTGGTAATAACAATGGAATTACAGACCCGGGAGAATCAATAAATCTTTTATTATATATTAAAAACTCCGGAGATACTACTGCTTACGGTGTAACGGGGATTTTAACTTCAATGGACTCTTATGTAAACATACAAGATTCAATCAAATCCTTTGGAGACATATTAAAAGGGGATTCAAGCTCCGCAGAGTATAGGTTCACGATAGCTTCCAATTGCCCAAATAGTCATCAGATAAACTTTAATTTACTTTGTAAGGATAACAAAGATTCCAGTTGGTCATCAAATTTTCATATAAAAGTGGGGCTTGAATGGGCGAATCATGACACAGGGAATAGCATATTTACTGTAACCTGTAGAGGGATATGTGGATTTACAGAGCTTGGCGGGGAAGGCTCGGGTTTCATATACCCAAAAGTTGGGGGACAAAACAGTTTATCTGTGGGAAGTTTATGGGTTGGGAATTCAGAAAATTGGGTTGCAAACCGTGATTATGATGCTGATTCAAACAAAGAATGGGAAGCAACGCTCAATCCTAATGGAGGAATGCAGATAGGTAATACTCATATTTCTGATCAGGATATATGGGGTATGTATGAAGATACTACCACAGGAATTAGAGTTCAACAAAATTCCTGGGCATGGGGCGACAGTTCCTATCAGGATTTTGTAATAATGGAATATATTATCCGTAATAATTCGGATAGTGTAATAAACGGAATATATGCCGGGCAATTTATGGATTTTGACATTGGTAGTGGAGGAAATAGGGGAGCCATTGATTCTACTCGTAGGCTTGTTTATATGTGGGGTTCTGGCTTACCATATTCAGGGGTGAAAATACTTGAGCCCAAAAGTGCGAGAAATTTATCATTTATTAAAAATGGAACTTATGTGATTCCTAATAGTTACGTACTTGATTTCGATAAATTCAAGTTTCTCAATGGTAATATCAAGGTTTCTTCAACCTCTCAAAATAGTGATTGGTCGATTATTGCTTCTGCGGGACCTTTTGCCCTTCAGCCGGACAGCTCATTTAAATTTGTAATTGCAGTTATTGGAGGAGACACAGTATCGGATATTAAGAAAAATGCTGACAGCGCCCAGAGCAAATATGATAATATGCCTATTATTTCCGTTGAAGAAATAACATTGCCTTCTAAAGTTATATTATACCAGAATTTGCCTAATCCTTTTCATAATAAAACTATGATTAGTTACCGGTCAATATCAAAGGGAAGGGTTTCTCTGAAGGTATATGACTTGTGTGGCCGGGTAGTAGAGACAATCTTAGACGAAGAGCAATTTCCGGGGGTTCATAAAATCCTATGGAGTATAAAAAATAAATTGTCCGCAGGAGTATATTTTTACAGATTGGAAAGTAAGAAATTTAAACTTACAAAAAAGATGATTCTCTTGTGATTATAGAAAGCAGCGCAGAATTTCGAATCCCGTCAGAGATTGTTTTATTTATTTTCTCAACTTTAGATAATATTTTTTCTGCATAGCAATTTTGTCCAATATAGAATGGAGTAATTTGGATTTTTCTTTGATTTCTAACCCTTTAGAATTATTTTTGGCTTTAAGCAGTGCTTCTTTTAATTCCTCAATTTCAAAAACTGTTGCTACAATACAATAATAACTTTTTGAACGTCCTTCATTAAATCCTTCCAACATTTCTCTTAGTATTTGTTCTCTAATTTTTTGTAACTTTTCAAATTCTGTTATTCCATTTTTTTGAATAAAAGCAATATCATTTTCAAGTTTTTGGTAACATTTGAATGAATCAAATGTTTTCCCTGATTCCCTATGCTTTCTCCATTTTGCACATATTTTACTTTCTTTACAATCCCAACAAAATTCAATTTCTTTTTTCTTTATTGCACAAGTGATAAAAGGGCAACCGACAGCCATTCTATTTTCGCTTTTGCAACCTAAACATTGACTTTTTGTTTCCATATGATAACTTGGACAGAGTCGGCAAGAAAGCCCGCATATTCCAATTTCGGGATAGTTTATTTTTATGGTTATCCTTTTGTAATATTGTTCCCTTTCGTTTAAGTTAATAGTATTTTTAAGGTAGGAAGCGGGGGATAGGGGATTTTTTGTGGGCAGAGCATTGGATTAGTTTATTAACTTTGGAGAGAACGGATTTATTTATTCCTTTGTAATTGCCTTTTTCTATTGCGATGATGGCTTTATCCAGTTCTTTATAAGTAATTCCCATTTCGCCTTCATCCGTCTGTCCTTCCCATAGTCCTGCAGAAGGGGCTTTTTCTATGATAGAAGAAGGGATTTTTAATTCTTTTGCAAGTTGCCAGACTTCCGTTTTTAAGAGACCACCGAGAGGCAGCAAATCAACTCCACCGTCCCCGTATTTTGTGAAGTAGCCTACGGTTAATTCGCTTTTGTTTCCTGTCCCGGCGACGAGGTAATTCAGTTTGTTAGCAAAGTAATAAAGAATAAGCATTCTTAGTCTTGGCTTTAAGTTAGCATATGCTAGAAGGTTAGCTTCCGGTAAAATCTTTGTAAGTTCATAATATATAGAATCTATTTTTACTTCTTTTATTTGGATATTGAATTGTTTGGCTAAGAGTTTGGCATCTTTTAGGTCTTTTTTAGAGCTATGGCAAGGGATTATAACGGCTAAGGCATTGTTTTTGAAAGCTTTTTGTGCTAAGACCGATACTACGGCGGAATCTACACCACCGGATAATCCGATTACCAAGCCTTTTGAGTTGGCTGTTTTGACCCGAAGTTTAAGCCAATTAGTTATTTTATTTGAGAGAGACATAAAATAAAAATCAAAAGTTAAAAATCAAATATTAAGAATAGAAAAACAAATAGACTACTACAAAAGCACACTGGACAGTCATAGTAGTATAGACCGTACCGTAATAATTAGAATTTCCAGTTTATGCCCACATAGGGAGCATAGTCGTATTTAAAATCTCCCATTTCAGCAATAGGAATAGCGCATGTTGCTTCTAGAAGTAACTCGTGCAGAGTTTTCTGGTAAAGTGAGCCACCTTCCGATACTGTTTGTAGGAGTCGGTATTTAAGTCCGGGGTAACATCGTAAGGAATAATAATATGTATCTCCTGCCGTGGACGCCAGTCCATCAAGTTCGCATAGAATCATAACTTTATTGAATATGAAAGGGGATTCTATGGTAAAATTATAAAATATCTCATCAGTTATATTTTCATCTTTTGATAGCAGTCCGTTAGACCAATAACCAAAAGTCAGGTAAGCGGCACCTTTGCTGTCTCCAAATCTTCCCAGAATACCTAATTCAAGGTCCGTAGAACTTTTAGTTGGCGAAAAGAAGGCTGATTTATCACCGGTGGGGAATCTTACACCCAGGAATGGAGAGAATTCAAGATAATAAGTACCTACAAAACCCATTTCTTTCGTCGGATTGAAAAGATTATATTTAGTATCTAGTGTGATACCTCCAGGTGCAAATTTTGAATATGTAGTATCAAGTTTCATATTTTCAAAAGTCACAGGTATTGTTAATCGGAGTGTCCAATTTTTTTCAAACCCGTAATCTATCTGTAATACATTAACCATTCTTGTAAAAGAGGAATCTGCACCGATTTTTATATAAGTTGTATCGTTTAAACGTTGGGAAGTATAATTTATATACATAAAATGTTCTCTAAACATAAATCCGAGAGATGGCATTGTTGTAGGTGTAGAGCCAACTATAGGTTCAGCTATGGCGTTGGTGTTAACGAGCGTGAGCAATGTAAAAACGGCGATTTTTTTAATAATTCTATTCCCTAAAAGCATCTTCAATATGTTGAATTTTTTCATTTTTCACCCCTATAACATCAAATCTGACGTTACATTTTCCGAATAATTTACGTTTAAGGAGATAAGCTTGGGCAACATCAATGATATTACTGGCTTTATTACGGTCAACTTTTTCAATAGGTTCACCGAAATCATTGTTTATATTGGATTTAACTTCTACGAAAACTATAACACCTTTTTTCTCGCATATAACATCTACTTCTTTATGATGGAAGCGATAATTCCTTTCAAGTGTTATATAGCCTTTATTTTCAAGGTACTTTACTGCAAGGTTTTCACCGGCAGCACCTGTCTTCATCTCTTTTTCTTGCGCAGGTAATAAAGTTTACCTCTACGAACCTTTTCGTGTCCGAGGACAGAAATTTTTTCTATTGAGGGAGAATGTAATGGGTATATACGTTCAACTCCGAAGCCTTCTATAATAGCTCTAACTGTAAAAGTGCTTGCTATACCGCTATTGTTGCGAGCTATTACGATACCTTCGAATTTTTGTTTGCGTATATGTTCGCCTTCCATTAATTTTGTTTGTACTCTAACGACATCGCCTATGTTAAGTTTAGGCAAAGTAGTAGTTAATGTGTCCATTGTTTCCTATTAGTGGAGTTCCACTGATTAATTTTTGTATGATGACCTGAGGTTAATATTTCCGGGACTTTAACGCCCTCAACTTCAGCGGGTTTTGTGTATAAAGGTGGGTCGAGTTCACCGAGAGAGTCAGCGAACATAGACTCGGGATTTTTAAGAACGCCCGGGATAAGTCTGGTTATAGATTCAACGATAGACATACAGGCAAGTTCACCGCCAGAGAGGACATAATTTCCAATAGAGAGTTCCATCATAGTTTTATCGGGATATTCCATATTAATTATATCTTTGACTCTTTCATCAACGCCCTGGTATCTGCCACAAATAAATATCAAATGAGATTCTTCCGAAAGTTCTTGTGCCAATGATTGATTGTACAATTTACCTGCGGGGGTAAGTAGAACAACTCTGGCATCGGGAGTCATAACTGAGCGAACAGCTTTAAGAATGGGTTCTGCTTTTAAAACCATTCCGGAACTACCTCCATAAGGATAATCATCAACTTTACGATGAATATCATTAGTGAAATTTCTCAAGTCCCAGACATTAATGGAGACAATTTTTTTAGACTTAGCAATTCTAATTGTTCCCCAATCAAAGGGACTTTCGAACATTTTTGGAAAAATGGTAAAAATATCAATCTGCATTACTCAAGAATCTCCAATACTGCGCGTCTTCCACTCTTCATAGATGCGGCAGTCAATATTGTCCTCATAGCTCTCGCGGTTTTACCTTCTTTGCCGATAACCTTACCGAGGTCAGTTTTTTCAACCCTCAGTTCATAAACGACTGTGCGTTCACCTTCAATTTCCGTGACTTTTACTTCATCGGGCACATCAACAAGGCTTTTAGCCATTGCTTCTATTAGATTTTTCATTTAATTCGCCTCCTTGCGCTTAAGCAATTTAGATACTATCACAGTAGGCTGGGCTCCTTTTTTAATCCACTCCTGAGCTTTGTTCGAGTCCAGTTCTAATTTCCCCCCGCGCGGGTCATACGTACCGAGATTGTCTATATATTTACCATTCCTTGGACTTCTTGCCTCCATAACAACAATTCTATAATACGGGCTATTAGTTTTTCCCGTTCTAAATAATCTAATTTTAACCATAGTTTTTGCAACTTACACTTTATTGTGAGAATGTCAAGATATAAATTGAAAAAAAAGAGATAAGAAAATAAAAATAGTATCCACAAGATTTCCTTTTGGATAACAATTCCTAAACAAGTTAAAGGGTTGTAATATACACAACTACTTAGCAAAGCTGGATAACTTTGAGTAATATCTCTAATGGAACAAACTCAAAGTTATCATAAGATTTGGACGTAAAGCTTTGGAGTTGGAAAAACGAAAACATAGAAGATAGTCTTACTGAAGGAGATCAAAGTATTGGAGTCGAGGCTTTCCTGAAAAAAAGTTGACAGAGGGGTTGAAGTCTAATAAAGTAATAAGTAATTATATTTATATATACCAAGGACAAAGAGGGTTACTATGGAAGAAATAAAAATACCGAAAGAGTATTTTATTAATATTGAGGGGTTGCGTGAAGGAGTAAATGAATTCAAGTATACTACGGACGGTTTGTATTTAGAAATAAGTGAACTGCAGAAAGGGATAGAGATTCAACTAAAAGTAACAAAGATAGGTAAAAGGCTTATCGTTAGAGGGAAAATAATTTTCAATTTAGAGTTGGAGTGTGCAAGATGTTTAAAAAAATACGTACTTAATTTTACCGAGAGTATAAACAGTGTTTTCCTTCCGAATAATCCTTCTGGTATAAAAACAGAGGAAGAAACGGAAGACCCGGATGTCAATTTTTACACAGGGAAGACAATAAATATAGTACAATTAATCAGAGACATAATTCTCCTTTCCATTCCTATCAAACCACTCTGTGACGATTCTTGCAAGGGGATTTGTCTCTTATGCGGTAAAAATCTGAATGAGGCAGATTGTGGGTGTCGCCGGGAATAAGGATGAAAGCAACATTTAAGATATTATTGAGGATAGGAATAACTGCATTACTGCTTTTTTTAGTATTACACAAGGTAGATTTCGACAAAATATTACATATTCTCAAGAATGCGGATATGGGATTTTTGTGGGCAGTATTTTTGGGTAATATTTTGTTGTTTCTCTTGTGTGCTATGCGATGGCATTATCTTCTTTTAGACCACGATATAAAAGTTAATTATATTCACACATTATTATATTATCTTATAGGATTTTTTTATAACAATTTTCTTCCTACAGTAATTGGTGGCGGGTTGGTTCGCGCATTTTATGCCGGGAAGAGAAATAATAAAACGAAACAAGCATTTTCGTCTATGCTTGTAGAAACGATTATCGGCGGGTGGACATTAATCCTTTATTCTATAGTTATGGCTGTATTGTGGTTAAGCGGGCATAGAAAAATAATCTTATCCATATTTGTTGTTTTTATCGGGGCAACTATTGCTATATTTTTATTCTTCGAACGTAGATTTATGGGGAAGTTCCGAGTTGTCGTAGAAAAGATAAAAGTATTTAATTTAGGAGAACAGTTAAAAGAACTTTATAACGAGATGTATTTTTATAAAACGAAAAAAGGGTCAATAATTAAAGTTATTATAATTTCTTTTGGGATGCAATCGCTTCTTGGGGTTATGAATTTTTTCATAGGATTGGCACTTGGATTTAAAATACCTTTTATGTGTTATATGGTATATCCTGCCATAATAGGGGTAATTACGGCATTGCCGATTACAATAAACGGATTGGGATTAAGGGAATGGGGATATAAAGTTTTCTTTCATTTCAATGGCCTTTCAGGGGAGCAGGCAATTACGTTATCATTAGTATTCTGGTTTATTGGTGTAATAGCCAGTTTTTTGGGTGCAGTTGCGTTTCTTTTTGTAAAACTTGAGAAACAGAAATGAAAATCTGCATAATTGGACCCGGGAAAGTAGGAACTGCGCTCGGGGAAGTCTTCCAAAAAGCAGGGTATGAGATTGTAGGAATAGTATCAGAAGAAATATCAAAAATCAAAAATCTCCCGCAGAGCGGGATAACAATCCCTAAGGACTATCGTCCAAGGACTTGTAAAAATATAAAAATAATAGAAAGAGAACAGAAAAAATTAAAAGAACTTCAAAAATGTATAAAGTTGACGGGGTGCAAGGCATGGTCGGATAATCCGAGAGATTTAGCAAAAAAGGCAGATTTAGTTTTGATTACGGTCCCGGATTCTGCGATAAAGGGAATAGTTTCTGAAATAAGAAAAGCAATAAAACCGGGCACCATTCTTGTTCATACTTCTGGTAGTTTACCTGCGAGTGTTCTGGAAGTAAAAAATGGTATAGCGATGCATCCAATATCGGCGTTTGTGGGTGGAAAGTTATTGCCCGGTACGTATTTTTCAATAGAAGGAAATATAAAAATTGGGAAAAAACTTGTTTGTTCAATAGGGGGGATTCCGATTGTGATTTCTCCGAAATTAAAGAAAGTGTTATATCATTCGGGGTTGAATTTTGGCGCGGCTTATTTTGTTACGCTTTTGAGTATAGGGAAAGAATTGCTTGAATTGAGCGGGTTTGAAGCCTCCGAAAAGGTAATATTGTCGCTTGCGGAGTCTGTTTTGTCGAATGCGAAACAGTTTGGGATTAAGAATTCGTTTACGGGGCCGATAGCGAGAGGGGATAAAAGGGTAGTTGAAGAAGAGTTAAAGATTGTAAAGGAGTCGGCTCCTGATATTGCAAAGATATATGAATTACTGATAAAGGAGACGGAGAAATATATCCGCGAATGAACACGAATAGACGCGAATACAGAAAAAAATAGATATGGACGCAGATGAATAGGATTTAAAAGAAAATAGAATTTCTAGAGTTAAAACGGAAAAGAGAAACAGATATAATTGGGATCAACAGACTGGCAATAACGCAGATAACAGAAAATCATAGGGGGAATATGAAAAAAATAAATATATCAATAGTGTTTACAATTATAATGTTTAGCCAGCGCATATGGGCGAATGTAAGCGTAATTGACAGCATAATGTTGGGACCGCAGGCAGGGAATGGGGTGTCCCCATCTGCAGTAGCTGTAAATCCAACAACAAATAAGATTTATGTGGCAAATTCCGGGAGCAATAATGTTTCAGTGATTGATGAGATAAGTAATAATATTATTACTACAATATACATTGGGTATTCTTCTGATCATATATGTGTAAATCCTGTAACAAATAAAATCTATGTAGGGAGTTGGATGGGCGATAGAGTTTCAGTAATTGACGGAGCGAATAATTCAGTGGTTGATACAGTAGATGTTGGACCAATTTCCGACATCTGCGTAAACCCCGCTACAAATAAGATTTATGTGACAAATATTGAAGACGTTTTAGTAATTGACGGAATGAGTAATACAATAATTGATAACGTGGATTTTGGGTGTGGGCAGTGTGGAATATGTGTAAATCCAACAACAAATAAAGTCTATGTAGCAAATAGTAACAGTAACAATGTTTTAGTAATTAATGGAGCAAATGATTCAGTGGTTTCTACCGTAGAAGTTGATTCTTGCCCTTTGGGTATATGCGTAAATTCGGTTACAAATAAAATCTATGTGGCAAACTTGTATAGCAAGAATGTTTCTGTTATTGAGGGTGCCAATAACACAGTGATTGATACGATAATTGTTGGACCTCGTCCTTATGATATGTGTGTAAATCCAACAACAAATAAAATTTATGTAGGAGATAGCAGTGATGTTTCAGTAATTGATGGGACAAATAATTCAATCATTGATACAATACTCATAAATTCTGAGGACATATGTGTAAATACGGCAACAAACAAAATCTATGTACCAAATGGCAATAGTATTTCAGTAATTGATGAGAATAATTCAATTATTGCCACAACATCTCTTGGAGTTTCTATTGACGGAGTATGTGTAAATCCTATAGTAAATAAAATTTATCTAACAGATTATTATGATAATAATGTTTCAGTGATTGACGGGACAACTAATTCAGTTTTTGATAGTATATTTGTTGGGCACGGAGTCCAAAACATATGTGTAAACCCAACAATAAATAAAATCTATGCAGCAAATTATGACAGTATTTTAGTAATTGATGGTATAAGTAAGTTGGTTATAGACACCATAATCATCGGATACTGTCCTGCCGGTATGTGCGTGAATCCCATAACAAATAAGGTTTATATAGCTAAGGAGTATAATAATGGTATTTCAGTGATTGACGGGACTAATAATTCAGTGGTTGCTACAGTAAATATTGGAGGGGATTATCCCTACGATATATGTGTAAATCCAACAACAAATAGAATCTATGTATCAGAGTATGCTTATCCGAGTTTTTATCCTTATTTTTCAGTGATTGATGGGGCAAGCGATACATTAATCACTTCCATACCTTTGTGGTCTTATTCCGCTAATCGACTTATTGCGTGTGTAAATCCAACAACAAATAAAATCTACGTAGCAGAGGGGAGTAGTTGGGATAATATTTTAGTAATTGATGGGTCAACTAATGCAGTGGTTGATACAGTTACTATTGATGCATATCCTTCTAACATATGTGTAAACCCAATTACAAATGAAGTCTATGTTCCAAGTTATCGTTATACTAGTCATAACTATAATATTTCAGTAATTAATGGGACGAATGATTCCGTAATACAGACAATGCCGTTGGGAATGAGACCGAGGTTTATTGCAGTTAATCCGCAAGACAGTTTGATATATGTGAGTTGTTCTGAAGCAGGTGGGGTTTGGGTGCTTAAGGATGATGGGATAGGGATAGAAGAAATATCAAATATTAAAAATCAAAATGCAAAAATAGAAATACTTAAAAACCCGTTTATTGGTTCAACGAGTGTAAATTATTCGCTTCCGGTTAAAAGTAAAGTCTCATTAAAGATTTATGATATAAGTGGTAGATGTGCAAAAACGGTAGCTGATGGAGAGAAAGAAGAGGGAAGTTATAGTGTTAATCTGAGTGGAAAAGAATTAAAAGCAGGAGTATATTTTATAAAGTTTGAAGCAAATGGGGACAAAGATGTAAAGAAGATAGTGTTGATGAGGTAAAAAGTATAAATGGAAAAAGTAGAATTTAACAAGAGCATCAAAATGGGACTTTCTCTCAGTAGCGAGATTCAGTATGTAAAAGGGGTAGGGCCTGAAGTAGCGAAGCTTTTTAAGAATCTTGGCATAAAAGTTGTGGAAGATTTGCTTACATTATCCCCCAGAAGGTATGCAGAAAAAGTATTTATAAAGGATATACAGAACGTGCAGAACATACAAAACATAAAGGATATAAAAGATATACAGGATATAAAACCCGAAAATCTTTCCGACTTGCAATCGGGCAAGGAAGTGCGTATAAGTGGAAGAATTATAGAAACGGGCATAAAATATACGGGTTCAGGGAAATTATTTGTCGTTAAAATATCAGATGGGACGGGTGTTATCAGTTGTGTATTTTTTCATTATTCACCTAAGATGAGAGAAAGGTTTAAATGGGGATTAACAGTTTCGGCGGAAGGAACGGTATCCAACTGGGGCTGGGATTTACAGCTTATTAATCCTGATATAAGTTTAGCCGTTAGTGATGAAAAAGATAAATACTTACCTGTTTATCCTTTGACCGGATGGTTAACGCATTCGCGTATCAGGAAAATAATAAGAGCAATTTTGGATACGAAAATTGAAATCCCGGAAACGCTTCCCGCGTATTTGATAGAAGAAAGGCATCTTCTAAGCAGGGAAACTGCGATTCGTAATTTACATTTCCCGCCAAATATAGAATACGTGAAATCAGTCCGGGAAAGGTTAGGATTTGAGGAGTTGTTTTTGCTTGAAATTATGGTTGCTTTGAGGAAAAGAGAAATCCAGAATAACGGGATTAAGTTTCAGAAGGGAAGTATTCTGGCGAGAAAGTTTTTCAATTTGTTAACGTCGGAAAAGCCCGGATTTAACTTAACGAAAGCTCAGACGAGAGTTTGCTGGGAAATATTTACTGATATGGAGAGCGACAAAAAGATGAACAGGTTACTGCAGGGCGACGTTGGTTCGGGGAAGACAATTGTTGCGATACTTGCAATGCTGAAGGCGATTGAATCAGGTTACCAGGCGATTCTTATGGCACCGACAGAAATTCTTGCGGAACAGCATTATTTTTGTTTGAATCAATATTTATCGAAAATAGGCGTGGAGAGCAGTTTATTAATGGGGAAGACGCCTAAAAAAGCAAGGGATAAAATATTAGAAGATATAAAGAGTGGAAAAAGCCAGATAATTATAGGAACGCACGCTTTAATTGAGGGAAAAGTGGAGTTTAAGAATCCCGGATTAATCGTAATAGACGAACAGCATAAGTTTGGTGTTGCGCAGCGGTCAAAGCTTATGGAAAAGGGGACGCTTCCGGATACTCTTGTGTTGACGGCTACGCCGATTCCGCGTTCGTTGTCTTTAATATTTTATGGTAATCTTGACATTTCAATTATTGATGAATTGCCGCCGGGAGTTAAGCCGATTACTACAAAGTGGAAATATGAGAACGAAATCGAGGAAGTGTGGAAATTTGTGATTTCGGAACTTTTGATAGGGCACCAGGCGTATATTGTTTATCCTATTATTGAAGAATCCGAGAAATTGGATTTGAAAGCGGCACAGGAAGCTTATGAAATGTTAAAAGAAACGGCTTTTAAAAATTTCAAAGTAGGATTACTTCATGGTCGAATGAAGAGCGATGAGAAGGCAAGGGTAATGGAAGATTTCAGGAAAGGCGAGATACAGGTTCTTGTTGCGACGACTATAATTGAAGTAGGAATTGACGTGCCGAATGCAAGTTGTATGGTAATAGAGCATTCGGAGCGATTTGGACTTGCGCAGTTACATCAGTTGCGAGGCAGGCTTAATCGCGGTTCTAAGAAATCATATTGTATTCTTGTATCTCCGGAAAACATATCCGAGTTATCAAGAGAGAGGTTGATGACGATTGAGCAGGAGAGCGACGGTTTCAAGTTATCGGAGAAAGACCTTGCGCTTCGTGGACCAGGGGATTTTTTAGGAACGATGCAGCACGGGTTTCCTGAATTTAAGTTTGCGAATCTTACGAATATAAAATTTATATCAGAGGTTAAGGATATTGCTTTTGGTATTATAGAGAAAGACCCTTTACTGAAGAATCCTCAAAACGAACCCATTGCAAAAGCATTAAAAACTACATACGCAGATAAGGCAAAATTCCTTACGGCAGGTTAGTAGCTGGAAGTGTCTGCTATAAACCATGTAAGAGCGACAGGTGGCAATTCAAGTGTTTTTCCCATTCCAAGTGTTAATCCTCCGCCGATATCGAATATAGTATAGCCTGCGGCATTTTTATATAGCATAAAGAGTCTAACATCTGCATATTCTATGTATTTATATCCTGTAATGTTGTTTACGTCAGCCTCTTGCCCAAGAAATATGGTATCAGCGAATTCTCCTTTTGAGTTCGTATAGGTTTGTATATCGGCTCCCTTGTAGGGAACTTTAGATTCCGGATCACTTTCGACCCATACTTGAACTCCCGCAACCGGTTCTAAAAAATCCCAGGTATATACATAATGCCCCGAATTATCGAGACTAGAATCAATTGGAATTGCGTATTTGTATACTTTTCCTTTTATAATTGCATTTTTATCATCGTCCGTATTTTTTTTGCAACCTATAAAAAAGAACATTACTGAAACTAAGATTAGAAATCCTCTTTTCATAATTCCTCCTTTTGATTTATATTTTTTTACCAAATAACTCCGTAAGCGTTTTTAGATTCGTTACCATTTGGACTTGTTACGGTTACGGATAATTTACAATTTCGTGCTTCTACTGTATCAGGCTTATCATCCATCAGCGTAACGGAAAAGTTTGTCCAATATGGGTCTTGAGTATCTAGAATAGTAATACTCGTTTGCCCCCTTAATTCGCCTGCATTAGTAGAAGTAGAGATAGTTGTGACTCCGCTTAAAGGATTACCGTTAAAATCATGTACACTGATTGCAAAAGTCTGACTTCCACCATTTGATATATTGAAAGTTAGGGGTGTAAGTTCTAATATAGTGGGGCCAGTCCATAATAATCTTGTTGAATCTTTTAATGTGTTACCATTTCCGTCCTTTGTTTCACCAAATACATAGAAAAATCCGTTTGTGGTATTGGGCCATGGGGCACAAGTCAGAAGTGTATTACTTGTGAGACCTGTTACTGTGCTTCCCATACCTGTTTGAACTAAACCACATTGTGTGTTAAACCAGACTCCCGTGTTATTTTCGACAGTATTACCATGTTTATCTGCTACATATGCTGTTATTATATTTGATACTCCTGCTATGTATAAAGCATAAGTATTAAGTTTAACGGGGTATATATTAAAGTGTGAAGAATCTGGTGGTCCACTAAGAATGACAACTTTCTCAATAGATGTTGTAAGTGAAGTCCCCTGGACGAGAGCTTTTATTCTAACCGGTCCGGATTTTGTTCCACTATTTAAGTATGTGCTGACTAAAGCTAAATCCATTGAAGTAACGCTTGAAGTTGGGTATAAATACTCTCCTCCATTTGGCCCACCTATAATCTCAAATGTTACGTTTTTTGTTCCACTAATTGGTTTGCCTTCCTTATCTCTAACCTGAAAAGTTAACATTGACGTTTCATTCTGACCGGTCCCCTGGACTCCGATAGAAGAATTGTCTATTGCATAGAAAACTATGCTTGCCGGGGTAGTATCTCCCAGTGTTGTCGTAAATAACACATTGGTACTGTCAGTTATGGAACCATATGTAACCTTTACAGTAGCTATTCCTGTGCTATCGCCGCTGACTAAATTTGTTGTTACTTTGCCTGAAGAATCTGTAGTGTCGGAGAACGGGGATATAGTTCCCATAGTAGTCGTGAAAAATACAGGGATATTTACAGCCGGGTTATTGTTTGTGTATTTTAAGAAGGCGGTTATTGTAGAATTATTTTCGCCTCCGACAGAGATTGTTTGAGGACTTGCAGTTATGGAACTTATATAGATTGTGGTATTCCCACTTGTAGAATAAAATTTGAGTTGAGCTACTTTGGATGTTCCTTCTGCGGTAACGGTTATTCTTGCTAAACCTGTGGTTGCTAAACTTGTGAGAGTAGCTGTTGCAACACCATCTGAACCTGTTGTATCGGATGACGTTATTGAACCAAGCGATGTTTTAAAACTTACTACTGTTCCGCTAACACAAGTAGTATCGCTTTCTAATCTTACAAGAGCTGTTATTATACTTGTGCTTGTTCCGTCTGCAAGCAAGCTATCCTTTTCAGAAGTAATAGTGATAAAGATGTCTTTTGTTACGGAAAGGATAGATTCCTTTTTCTTGCATCCAAACACCAGAAAAATAGAAACCAGAAAACATACTAAACTAACGATTATTAAATTTTTATTTTTAATCATTTATCCTCCTTAATATCGGTTTTTTTCACGTTATTTTTTTCTTTATCAGGTTTTTCTTCTTTAGCTTGAGGTTTAGCTGTTTTATCTTCTACGAATTTAACTTTTATTTCAAATTCCGTAGTTTCGGTTCCTGCAATTTCGTTTCTTTGTGTATAAGAGAGTTTTACATCGGTAAAATATTGCGAACTTTCCATTTTCTGCATAAAATTAGAAACTGCAAAATTAGAGGTAGTTACACCGTGTACTAAGAAACCAATATATCCCAGAGAATCTACATTATCCTCTGCTATTGCGGTGAGCCACGTATATTCCGGCAATAAGCGATTGATTTCATCAAAAAATTTAATCCTTGCATACTTTGGATTACTCAATTTTTTTATAATATTAATCTTATCTTCTATTGCTTTTTCTTTTTGTATTAGCGCTTGTACTTCTGCTACTTTAGGAGCTAATTCTTTTAATTCTGTTTCTTTAGTAGCAATTTCTTTTTTTATACGAGCTTCTTTCCTTGACAGTCCAAGACCTATAAGCCCAAGAATTAAAACAGTAATAAGCGGAATATAAAGTAGAAATCCTGTCCTTAAAAAATCTTTTAATTTATTTTTCTCAACCGCTCTTTCTTCCAGCGGTAATAGGTTAATATTTACTTTTTCTAATCTGGAGATAGCAAGACCAATAGCTATATCAAAAGCGGTTGGTACTTCAGGGGGAGTTATTGCGCATTCTATTGTTTTTAATGGATTACCAATTGCGCATTCTATTTTAAAATGTTCAGTAAATACTTCCTTGATTTCCTTTATTGTAGTGCCTCCACCTCCAATGATTATGCCATTCCACTCGGAAATTTCCGGCAATACTCTTTCTATTCTATTTAATAGTCTTTTCGCTGTGCTATTTATTGTGTTAGATGCAAGTTCTTCATTTACGTTTTCTATTTTTTCGCCCCTTATAACTCTACTGGCTTCTTCGGCTCTAATTCCACATACTCTTTGAAGTTCTTCGACAAAAGATCGAACTCCGAGGGGAATTTCATCATCCATAAGATAAAAATTATCTTTAACGATTGTGATTAATGTATGTTCAAAGCCTACATTTATAATTAAATAAGTACCTTCCTTTTTCACATAGTCATTTGCCTTATAAATAGCGTGTAAAACTATAGGTGCGATATCAATATTTACCGGGTTAAGTCCTGATTCTTTTAATACATCTATCCATGGGTAGACGCTTTCATTTTTTACGGCAGTTAGCAATAATTCGAATTGCCCTTGTTTATCCTGTAACCTCTTGGAGTCCATAACGACTTCTTTTAAGTTAAAAGGAATATTTTCTATTGCCAATTTTTGAATAGTGTCATTGAGTTCGCGAGGTTTGGGAGATTTAATACTTACCTTTTTAATAATTACGTTTTTACCAGATACAATTATGGAGATATTTTTCTTATCCAGACCGGTTTCTTTTATGAGGTTTTTGAAGCTTTCTACGAGTACTTCCCTATCCATAATTTCGCGGTCAACGATTATTTCAGGAAGTAATTTTATGACTCCATATTTCTCAAGAATATATTTGCCCGATTTTTTCTTTATTTGAGCAACTTTTATATAACGGGTACCTATATCAAGACCAATTGCGTAAGGCTCTCCCGTTAGAGATTTTTTCAGGTATTGGAATATCTTATTATTTTTCATTGTATATAAGGTTTAAGCATTGCCCTCCTGAGCAATATTTCTTCTACTATTTTATCTGAAGGCGTTTCATTTTTATATTTTGAATATGCTACTATTTCTTTGAAAATACCCTCGAGTTCCCGTACATTACTCATTACTTTTTCTGCTATTGCCGTAACTATAGAATCTGAGATTTTCGCAGCCCTTGCTTTGAATTTTAAGATACTTATTCGTGTTTCAAGATCCGGGGGGTCTATTCTTGCAATAAGACCACCTTCAAATCTTGACTTGAGTCTTGCGGAAAGAGTTGGTAATTCTTTTGGTGGGCGGTCAGAAGTTACAACGATTTGTTTGGAACTTAAAAATAAATCATTAAAGATATTAAAAAAATGCTGTTGCGTGACTTCATCTCCCGCAATAAGCCCTATATCATCGATAAGCAAAACGTCTATTTTGCTAAATCTTGTTCTAAAATTTTCTAATTGTCTTGTTTCCACTGCTTGTTTAAGTTCTGTGGCAAATCTATCCGATGAGTAATAGAGTGCTTTTCTCTGGCTTTGACGTTCAATTATGTAATTCCATATAGCTACCAACAAATGAGTTTTTCCCATCCCGCAATCTGAAAATATAAATAAAGGATTGCACTCTTCGGAGTAACTACGGGCTACGGAAAGTGACATAGAATATGCAAAATCGTTACATTTTCCTGTTATGAAATTATCAAAATTATATTTTTTAAGCGGGGTGAAGTCAACGGAGCTCTCCTCTACTACTTCTTCCATTTCTTTTTCAGGCATATCAGCGCCATAGTAGTTAAAGATAAATTGTTCGATTTCGCTTTTAGGTGCAACAAAAGGTAAAATGTCAAGATAGGTAGCTTTCTTGAGATTATCCATTGCTTCTCTATCAAGAGGATTCATCATTACTACAGCTAAACTTGTGCCGGAACTTACAATAGGAATGACCAAAAAATGTTTTACAATCCATGAAGGGATAATTTTTAACAATTCTTGTTCAGGAGTAAAATTAGATAAATCAAATGGATAGTATTCAAATTTACGTGTAAGAATTGTAAATAAAATATTTTCATTAAAATAACCTGACTTTATAAGGTTTTCTTCTAATTCTCCACCATTTTCCCATTGATGATTAATGGCATTGTTTAGTTGCTCTTGACTTAAAAGTCCAAGCTCAAGCATTATATCTACAACTGACTCTTGCATAAAGATTTATTTATAAATAACAAACTTAACGAACTTTATTCATACAAGACTATTTTAACTATATTTTTTTGTCAAATGTTTTCTTATTTACCGATGCAGAATTCTGAAAAAATCTGATTCAAAATAATTTCATTTGTTATTTCGCCTGTAAGTTCAGATAAACAGGTGGATGCTTCTTTTATCTCATAAGCTAAACATTCTGGAGTTAAATTTTTCATTCCCGATATAGCTTTTTTAATAGATAAATTTGCTTTTTCCAGTGTTTCAATGTGTCTAATTTTTGATACCAGTGGTGGAATATTGTCTAAAATTACTAATTTAGATATAGATTTTAAGATTAAATCTATATTGGTCCCGTTTAAAGCAGAAACCGATAAAAAAGGTGAATTAAAGTTTTTTATTACAATTTTCTGATGTGGCAAATCACATTTGTTAAAAATGCATATTACTTTTTTATCCTTAATAGATGTTAAAAGATGGATATCTCCTTTTGTTACAGCTTTTGTTGCATCAAAAATAAATAAAATTCCATCGGATTCTCTTATTGCTTTTTGGGTTCTTTGTTGACCTGCCATATCCATGGGATTGTTAGTTGTCATTAACCCTGCAGTATCAATAAGTTTCAATGGTAGACCTTTAATATCTACCCATGCTTCTATTGTATCTCGTGTTGTTCCGGGATACTTAGTAACTATTGCCTGTTCTTTCCCTAATAAAGAGTTAAATATACTTGATTTCCCGACATTTGTTTTTCCTATTAGTGTAAAAGTTACCCCTTCTTTTAGAAGTTTCCCTTGTTTACTTGAAATCAAAAGTTTATTAATTGACTGTTGTACTTCCTTTAACATAGGGGATATATTTTGAATTTTTATTTCTTCTTCCGAGAACTCTATATCTGTTTCAAGGTTAGTTATTATTTTCAGTAGTTTATTTTTTAATTTTTTGATATGGTCAGAAAGTTTTCCTTCAAGTTGATTTATCGCCATTGTCAATGCTTTTTCTGATTTTGCCTGTATTATATCCAGGACTGCTTCTGCCTGAATGAGGTCTATTTTACCTGCCATAAAAGCGCGTCTGGTGAATTCTCCGGGTTCTGCGAGTCTGGCGCCATTTTTGAGTACAGTTTCAAGTATATTCCTCAGGGGAACGATTCCGCTGTGAATATTTATTTCAATTGTATCTTCCGTTGTATAGGTGTGTGGTTTAAGCATTATCATCAGCAAGCATTCGTCTATTTTTTTACCGGTATTATCTATTATTTTGCCATAATGAATAGTGTGTGTTTTAGCAAGACCGGGTTTAATCTTACCTTTAAATATTTTATCTGCGATTTTCAAGGCTTTAGAGCCGGAAATTCTTATAATTCCAATTCCACCCTCACCTGAAGGAGTAGATATTGCAGCAATTGTATCCATATAAGTCTTAATAGTTAATAAAAATCAGCTTATTGTCAATAATTCTGTTTTTAATTTTTGATTTTAGGCAAAGGAATAAATTTCAAAAATTCTTATTCTTGACAAAAATTTGTTCTGATGTATAAGACCATTATTATGAAAAACTTGTACTTTATATTAGGTTTAGGGGGGGTATTAATATGTGGATGTGCTTCGCGTTCTGTTTCTTCAAAAGAATCTAAAAATGAGGATTCAACTTTTATTGCCCAGTCTACGAATGTATCAGGCAAAGCAAAACTGGAAATTATAGAGGGACAAAAGTATCAAGATATTCTTGGAGAGCAATTGAAGGAAATGCTTGTTAAAAATGAGAGTTTTGTGCTTGTGGATGTTCGTCCGGTGGAAGATTATAATAAAAGTCATATTGTTAAGGCAATAAATATACCCTTGAGTGATTTAAAAAGTAAAGCAGGAAATATTGGTTGTAAATGTAAAAAAGTAGTAGTTTATTCCGAAACTACCGAAGAAAGTGCAAAAGCTGCAGAGGAACTTGTCCAGATAGGGTACAGAAGTATGTTAAACTTATGGGGCGGATTTGATGCATGGCAAAGAGAGAAGGGAGAAATCGTTGGTCCCATAACAGAGTAGGAATATGCCGACTTATGAATTTAGGTGTAAGAAGTGTAATAAGAAGTTTGAAGTTTTTACGAGTATAAGCAATAAGGATAAAACTGTTTGTCCAAAGTGTAAAGGAAAAGCGCTGGAGCAAATATTAGGCGGGTTTTATTTGTGCGGAGTGAAAGATATTTCTTCCGGAGCATCAAAATCCTCATCGTCCTGCAGTAGTTGTGGAAGTTCAAATTGCAGTAGTTGTAGTTCCCACTAAAAATGTCTTAAACTACTAACATACCAAAGAGCATAACGGCGTATCTTCGACACAGCGGGATGTTCCATTTGAAATCCTGACTGCCGTCAGGCAAGTTGTGTCTACAACTACTAACATACTGAAGAGCACCATTTGAAATTGTGTCTACATTTTTTTTACTCAAGGGCTTCTTATAAATGGTTCTGTTATAAATTGTCCTTGTAAAAATGATGTTCTGATTCCTATATCAACGGGCAGTGTAAAGAATATTTTAGTTTCAAGGTGAAATTCAATCCCGGCAGAAGATTGTTCTTTAGACTCGTTTAAAACTATATCTTTACCCATACAAAAATCCTTAAAAAAGTTTATATAAAAGTCTTCAAAAAAGATATTAGGATTCCATAATCCTTTCCTTATATGTAAAATTGGCAAGGAGTAATCAAATTTAAATATTATTCCCATATTCCCTTGTATTGCTTCCGAAAAACCACGCATTTTAGTTAATACGGAGTTAATATTGTCAGGGTCATAAATGCCCTTAATATTAACCGAATACTGGTTAGTTGATAAATAATGTATTAACTTCCAGTCTGCATAGATTCCCGTTCTATTAATTTCGGAACTTATTTTTTTACTTTCTATGGGAATATCAATTAGTAATTGTTGATGAGTATTGGGAGTTTCTAAAGTTGTTGTCATATACGGTTCAAATTCTTTGTGGGAAAAATCGTTGTATAAATTACCTGCTAATCCAAATAATAATTTGGAAGAAAGTTTATTAACGAATGGGTATTCCGTTCCGAGTTGCAATTTAGCGGCGTTAAAATTATCAAAATTAATGTAGGAAACGAGCGGAACAAAGAAATTATTTGTAAAATTAAAATAGCAAGTAGTTTTTTCTTTCCCGAGGTCATAAAATATGTTTGTAAAATAGGAAAAGTCTCCAACCGCATCATTCCCGTATAACATCATTCCTAATT
>JAQTXJ010000042.1 GCA_028688815.1 bacterium
TATTTATTATATTAATACAATTATAAACATACATAATCTTATATGAATAACTTGTCAACTTTTTTCATTTACCTCTTTTTATTGTATCAAATAAAATAAGATTTACTGCCGTCTTTCTGTCTTTAACTAACTTAACATTACTTTTGACCCTCTTAAATACCACCAGTCCAAATATGCGAACCGCCATCCATATTAACCATACCGGTTCTTTAAACTTCACAGCCATAATAGGCATAAATAAGAAAAAAATAAAAAACGGTAAGGGCGAACTTTTAAGAATAAGTGTAAGTGCCACAAATATAATTATAAGAAAAACAGTCTCCCTGGGTAATAAAAAAAATACCAATCCACAAGAAGTTGCTACGCCCCTGCCCTCGCCTTTAAATTTTAACCATACGGGCCAGTTATGTCCAATAACAGCAAAAAGTCCACCTATTGAAGCTGTTACTTCGGGCAATCCAATCCATTTACCTATAAGTATAGGTATAATTCCTTTAATAAAATCAGCAAAGAAAACAAAAACAGCAGGTATAAATCCCACCGATTTATAAACGTTTGATGCCCCTACCCGTTTATAACCTGTTTTTTTTAAGTCTACGCCTCTTATTTTTCCAACTATATACCCAAATGGAATAGACCCACATAAATAAGCAACTAAAAAGAAAATTAAAAGTTTCATAATGATTCTACCTCCCTTTCCTGCCAAGACGAAAATTGCATTTCAAACCCTTTTTTACCACAATTAAATAAAATGTCAACTACAGATAAATTCGGAACAAACTTACCCCAGAATTGGGGATAAGGAATGCCCCCAAAACGATAATCCCTCACCTTTATTTTTGAATTTTCAAATATAGTCAAATCCATATACTTAGACCCACCTGCTCCGGCAATATAAGTATCCGCCTTGAAATAATTGCAAATATCCGCAAGCAATTGCGTCTTGTTCGTGTTCAACCCAAGCTCCGAACTGCAAATTATTTGCGCTTTTATGTCCAGCCATATACTTATCTGTTTTATAATTGCAATATTTAAGTCCACCAGTTTGTCCCAGTGAGTATTATAAATATGGTTAAAAAAATCTATATACTCATTAAAGTAAGGAGCTTTTTTATAAAAATGCCACAGGCTTAAGAAATGTTTTTTTCTCCAACCTGCCTTGCCGTCAGGCAGGTCGGTATCATTGTTTATCTCTACGTCTTTAATACTTTGCAATCCCCTGCCTTTCTTTTTTACGGGCACACTAAGCCATAACTCGCCGTTTGACGTTTTTATACGGTTACGGTTTACCCAAGAAGTGCCTTTGCACACTCCCCTTGGAAATTGAACGGAATCCAACAACACAAATATGTCGGACTCCTTCATCTTACAAAAATATCCCGTCCAGGGAATATAATTAGGTTGATGACAACTAATTATCATATTAACAAATATAATCTCTATTATTTTGGTTTTTGAATTTTAACGTTTACGGTCTGGTCAATATAAACCGGTATTTTCATAGAAGTTGATTCTTTTTGAATTTCCTGTTCGCCTTCCATTGAAGTGGAGATTTTAGATGCTATTAGTTTTCCTTCTTTTACTGCAAACCAGTTGTTTCCCGTAAACGTTCCTTTCAGTTTTATTTTTGCCGTAATTCCGGACATTTCTAGGGGTTTTTCAACATTAAGTTCTCCCTTAATAGATATTTTAGCACACTCAAATCCTTCTTTATTTTCAATCCCCGTAAACGTATACGTTGTTTTTTGAATGTCCGATTCTACCGTCCAGCTGTCATTTGTTTTAACTTCTTTATTCGGGAGAAAATCAAATTGTGAGCCAAATTGCTGTTCCGGTTTACCAATAGATTTGCGGAAATAATCTATCCCTTCAATTCCTTCTACTTTAGATACTTTGCCTTCCCTGTTCATATTAAGGGTAATCGTTTGCCCTTGCAAAGTGTTTGCTTCTTTACTGCTGGTTACGTTATCTCCCACTTTAACTGAACTTTCAACTTCATTAAACACGATATCCACTTTTGTAACTTCTCCTGTGTCTTTAACGACATATAAAAGCTCGGTTTCTATATTCATATCTATGGTTTGCGCAATGCCTCGCATTTCCATTGTCATATTTGAAATAGTGCTTTGTTTGTAGGAAGCAGTATCCCCGGGAATAAACTTTGCTTTAAGCAAAACGCTTTCCACGGGCTTCGCCATTTCAATAGCCGCTTTATTCGCACACCCGATAGAAAACAATAAAACTACAACTGCCGCGAATCTTTTCATCTTTCCTCCTTGTTTCTTATCCACAACTATTTTAACAAAACAACTTTTCCTTTTATTTCTTTTGTATCATTCCCCGCGATTTTCACGGTATAAAAATAAACACCCGCCGGAATGCTCTTGTCCGGGTTCCATTTCCAACGCAATATATTATTGATATCTTTGTTCTGCCATGTTTTTTCTTTAACGCGTCTTCCCTGTAAATCAAAAATCTTCAATTGAACCGAAGATTGTCTGTTATTATAAATATTGAAAGCAATTTCACGCATAGAAGGGTTGGGCATAACATTTACATAAACAGGAGAAATGCTGATTTTTTCGGATACGCCCGTAAGAGTAGAATCAGGATAGAACTTCAAACCCCATACCCGATTGCCGTGATAATCAGCTCTTGCATCCGTTTCACAAATATTAAGACAAAAATCAAAAGTTCCCTTCGTGTTAATAGCCTTAACCAGAAGACGATTCAGCCCTTGCTGTATAACAATTGGAACAATATCATTGGGTAAATTATGTGTCCGCTCCCCCTTGAAACGATAAACTTCAGTCCCGTTAAGGAATGCTTTAATGTCTTCATCCGAGCCAATCCACAACTCGGCTGATTCCGAAACAGGAGAATAAAAATAAGTATGGGCATAAATTGTATTGTTGGAATCAGGAGTTAAAGTCGCAAGATTAATATAGTCGTCAAAAAAGTAAAGCGGCTGCGTCCAGTTGTTTTGCCCGGGCTCAGGGAAAATAGTAGTTTCCCCACCCAA
The DNA here is from genome assembly GCA_028688815.1 of bacterium. Classification (GTDB taxonomy): domain Bacteria; phylum Hydrothermota; class UBA3073; order JACQXS01; family JAQTXJ01; genus JAQTXJ01. The sequence goes on from JAQTXJ010000042.1 coordinate 3,023, forward strand.
AACATCATAATCAATATCCGTGTTAGAAAAAGGCAATGAAAAAATCCAGATGCGGTTTGATTGTCCAAAAATACCATCCGGGTCAGGGTCTTTTATGAACGCTGCTTTTGCCCCGGCAATGGAATCCCCAAGAATTTGGATGGAATCAATATTACTAATTCCAAAACCTTTAATGCCCGCTAAAGTTATATGTTCAATATCGTCGGGATTTAACCCCATAAGTTGTGCGCATACATTATCCGTTGCGACCATATCTTCACCTGCAACAATCATATTTCTTCGTTTGGGCAAACCGGACTCCCCTTTATGTTTTTCCCTGCACATAATGGCATCTACTACGTTAAGTTTTATTTTCTTGCTCATAATTGAAGAGATGTCAACAATTTCTTCGTCCTTTATGCTACGAGTATGTTTAAGCCCGTAATTCCCGGGATACGGGTATCCCACCGCTTTATACCAACCGTAAACGTTACCCGGTAATACACCTATATTGTTTTTTAAACAAGCAGTCATCCCGGTAAAATGAATTTTCATAACCGGGACATTTATAATGCAAGAAGCCCTGAGTAAGGTTTTTGGAATGGCATAAGACTCGCGGGCATAATAAGGCGGGTCAACAAATACCGTATCCGAAGAGTCAAGGTTCAAATCTACAATATCAATTTTCTTCCCCGTGAAAATGGAATCCGTTATCATATCTCTATACCCGGCTAACGCAAACCCATCACCTGCCGGAGTACCGGGGAAACATTTAAAAGTATCACTCGGGCACCATCCGCCGGATGCTTCGCCAATTACAATATGCGCAGTAGGATTTGCTTCGAAAACGAGGATAGCAACCGCCCTGACAACGTTAACATCCGTTACAACGCCTGTCCCGCTTGATTCTAATTCAACGATATTCGGTTTAATAACAACAAGACTGCAACCACTTACAAAATTATTCATTCCGCCAAGAAGGCTAAGCGCATACCTGACCATATTTTCAATGTCCTCTTTAGACAAAGTCTGGTCAAGCGCAATGGGATTTGACAGAGAAGGATTCGTGGATTGAACGATTGATACGTTTCCTTGCCCCTTCTTTTTAAAAAGAAAAGGAGATATAGACTCTTTGCCCCCGGAAACATCCGACTTAACAACAAATGGCAATGGGTAGTCGGTAGCCCCTGTCTGACGCTTATTTAACTCGGATGAAATAGGCACAGACAAAATTGATAAAACTATAAAGAATAAAGTTTTATTTCCGCCTGAGGCGGATTTCGCTTTGCTCAACATTTTATTTTCCCCTTTGTTTTACATTATAAAAACAATAAACATCCGCATTTTATTTGCTAGCAGGTAACTTTGTTTTCTTCTCCGAATGTTTTGCTACCCCTTCTGCAGAAGTTGAGTTTGTTTTCGCACCCGTATATTTCAATGTTACCCAGCGAGTCTGGGGTTTTGTAAATTCCGAAATAAATGACACAAACTTGCTGTAATCAGTCGCCGGTATATAAGGAGGTTTTATTTCTAATCTGGATTTGTAAACTAGTTTATTTGACTGCATATCTTCGGAAATACTAAGAGTCCCAAATTCGTTTTCTATTTCCACGATTTTGGGGGAACCGTCCAAAACAAAACCTTCCGGAATGGCGATATCCGTATTCTCTTCTATAACACGCGCCGTTAATAATCGCAAACCATAATTCCTTTTGTTCAACCCGACAAAGCCTTCAATATCAGAAAAACTAAACGGGTTAACGGGAATAAAAAATTTCATTTCTTTGTTTTCCGGTATGCAAAACTTTTGTGTTTCAAAAGATACGTTTATCTCTACTGGAACCGTAACATCCTTTAAATCGGATACAAAATGAGAAACAAATTTAGCGCTTGTCCCGAACCTGCTTGTATTATTTTCAAGCATCATATCCAATTCTTTTGGCGTCTTGTCCTGCATCGCATAACGCGCCCTGCGACTATATAACCCGCTTAATTCCGTAAAAATCTCTCCTTTCAAGTCTCCACTATCCGATAGAATCAAATGCATCGAAGAAGAAGACAGGTTTTTGTCCCCCTGCATTGTCATAGTTGGTTTAAAAACATAAGAATCTTTAAATAAAATCAGTCCTTCCACTCCCTGGACTTCCTCCGGCATATATCCTAAATCGGCAGTCGTTGCCAAAGGGTCTAATAAAAACCAACCCGCTTCATGCTGCACTACGACAAGCATCCAGTTAAACATAGTCGGGGAAGGAATATCTTTTATAAGAGATACGCCATCTTTATTTATAAACATAGGAGATGCGTTAATGCCCGCCCCTTTTAATAATGCGCAAAGCAAAACTGCTTTATCTCTCGAATCACCGTATTTATTATAATAAACTTTATCTGCCCTGTTCGGAACATACCCGGCCGCCCCTACAGGAATCCTGATATTTCTGTATTCTGTCATTACTTTTAAGAAACAAATTCTTATTATATCTTCGGGAGTCTTGCCTTTTGCGAGAGTCGTTAACTCATCTCCCATTCTTTTATTTATTACCATACTTTTATAAAACGGCTCGCTCAAATATTTTGATACTTCATCCCACGAATCAAAAGAACTATACACAAGTCTCGGCGCAATCTCTGAAAAAGCAGGCATATCGGGTTCCGTAACTATCGGAACAATATTCTCTATAACCCATAAATATGTAACTGTATTTCCTTTTTCTTCAATCTGTGGAACAACATCGCTGTTTACAATAATATGCTTAAATTTAATATTCTTAGGCGCTACGATTTTAAACTCTTTCCTTAATATTGGTTCTCTGCCTGTAAACACTACTTCCCCGAAAAAATACTTATCTTTTTTATTTGCTAATTTATACTTAAAGTTAATTACTGCATTAGGCTCAAGCGCCGGGAAAGAAACTATTTTTACTTTTGCGTTTGTATAAGCCGCCGCGTTAAGTACTTCAGGCGCAGAAAGGTCCGTAATTGCAGAAAACTCCGGTTTCACAACCCTGCCGTCCGAAGTATAAGTGCAGGCTTTTATAAGCTCGAAAGTTTGTGTTCCCGCATTATAATGAGTTTTAATGTCCCCATACTCGGCCTTCCCCCTGTCATCAAAAACCTTAACTATTAACTCGCGGGACACAGAACTTGTTTTGTCCTCGTTTATTTTTAATACCTGTCTGTCCAAAAGAACTACTGCTCCCGCGTTAGGATATTGCGCTTTAGTAGGACTGTTTTTAATTAGTTCTTCGGGATTAGTAGCAGAAGCAATACCTGCAATAAATAAGCTTAATAATAAATACATTTTTCTCCTCCTTAAATTTATATGGGTGGGTAGGAGCACGTGCTCCTACCTACCCTTTTTTGATTTATACCTTATACATGCCTACATTTTTGAAACTAACCGCTCATATTCCTGCTGTGCAAATCTATCCGTCATTCCTGCTATGTAATCGCATACTGCGCTATATTTATCTTTCTGCGCAAGTTCTCCAAAATAAACAGGCAATTGCCTGACACCCTTAATATAGGCATTAAATAATTCTGTAATATATACTTTGGCTTTTTCATTTAAGCTCACTGTATTCTTATGTTTATAAAGGTTTTCATACAAAAAATCCTGCAATTCTTTTTGCAAAATTTGATGTCCCGAACTAAATTTCATAATAGGGATTTTGTGTTGTCTTACGTCCTCCACCGTTTTTATATTATGCTTTTCTATCTGTTTTTCGGTGTTACCAATAACGTCTTTTATTTGAGTATTTATTAATTCGCGTATGGTTTTATATTTACGAAGTCTTTCGTCTTCTATTCCCACACTATTATATATATTGCTCCAGAGTTTCACTTTTTCTAATTGTTTTATACTAATGTACCCCGACTTAAGCCCATCGTCAAGGTCATGTGAATTATATGCTATTTCATCCACCACGTTTACAACTTGTGTTTCAAGCGTTGGAGCAAGCCCGGGGTAAAACTCTTTAACTTCCTGCACTTTATCGTATAGGCTTGTATGTTTTATTATGCCTTCACGGGTTTCAAACGTTAAATTAATTCCCTTAAAATCTGGATACCTCCCGCCAAATTCATCCACAACTTTTAACCCCTGGCGATTATGCTCAAAACCACCATTTTGTTTCATCAATTCATTTAAAACTTCCTCGCCTGCATGCCCAAAAGGAGTATGCCCGATGTCGTGCGCAAGCGATATCGCATCTACCAAATCTTCGTTTAACCTCATTGTTCTTGCTACCGTTCTTGCGAGTTGGTTCACCTCTATCGTATGAGTTAATCTTGTCCTGTAATAATCTCCTTCATGATTAACAAAGACCTGTGTTTTGTATTCAAGCCTGCGAAACGCCGGGCTGTGAATTATCCTGTCGCGGTCTCGCTGGTAACAGGTGCGGTATTCGTCTTGCGGCTCATCATATCGCCTGCCCCTGGAATCTTTAGAATGCATCGCAAAAGAAGCAAGCGTTTGCATTTCCAATTCCTCAAGATGTTCCCTGTGATTATTCATATACTCATTAAAAGATAAGAATGATTACAATCTCTCAATCCTTTTGCTTTTAGAGATTGTTATCCATTGCTATCACTGGAAACAATATATGTCAACCAAAAAAACGACAAACAATTTAAGATTTCTATATGTTAAAACTATTGAAATGAATTTTCTTGACAATAAAGGAGTTTGTCATTAAATTTCTAGAATAATAATATTGTTTTTGGTAAAGGAGGCACAGTGAAAATTGGAGCTTATGTTCTTATAAAGCTAAAGGCTGGCTTAGCAGAAGAAGTATTAAAGGCTGTCCGCACAATGACAGAAGTGCAAAGAGCACACATGGTAACGGGAATCTATGATGTAATTCTTTACGTCGAAGCTGCAGATTTGAAAGTTCTTGGAGAATTGGTAGCTGAAAGAATACATGAAATAGACGGTGTCAGCTCTACTGTCACTTGTATCGTAGTTGCATAACAAGCCCTTGAACGATAGTGATTAGGGGTTGGTATCCAGCTATGCTGGGTAACCATAACGGTTACACTCAAGCAGAAAATTCTATTGGGTCTATATCTATTTTTATCCCTGTCGGCAACTTGTCCGTTAAGGATATTGTCGCGGGATTGGATATCTTGATAAGAAAACTTGCTTTGTGAGTTTTTGCCTCAAATGCAAACGACGGGCCTATAAAATTCAAATTCAGTTCCGTTAATTTGTTCGCAATAATCTCTGTTTTAGATTGTAAAACATCTTCCTTTGCCCCCTCGACAGTTACTTTTATAAGGTGTGAATACGGCGGATAATTAAGTTCTTTCCTTATATTTTTTTCCTCGTTATAAAAACCGGCATAATTATTGGAACGCAAATGTTGCAATACCCTATGCCCGGGATTATAAGTTTGAATAATGGCTTCTTTTGATTTCATTATGAGTTCTCCAAACATCAAGTATGCTCGTTCAGGCGCTCTAAAATCAGGAAAATTCAAAAACGTATCCGAAGAGATTAATCCGAATAAACCTATATCGGGCAATTCCGAAGGTTTGGCAATCAACTGTGTTCCAACCAAAACCTGAATCTTCCCTGTTTCAAAAGCTTTGAATATATGAGTTATATACCCACTGGAAATATTGTCCGAATCTAACCTGAAAACATTTACCCTCGGGAAAAGATTTTTTAATCTTCTTTCTACCTGTGTCGTTCCTATTCCCTTACGAGTCAAATGTATTCCCTTGCATTTTGGACAATACCCTATTGCTTCCATTGCATATCCGCAATAATGACACTTAAGAAAATGAGACCTTGTGCTGTCAGCATCCGCTTTATAATAAGTAAGCGGAATATTGCATTTCGGGCATCCTGGGATATAACCACAATCTTCACACATTACAAAAGACGAAAACCCCTTGCGATTTAAAAACAAAAGGATTCTTTCTTTGTTATCTACGTATCTCTTTAATGCCGCTTTTAATTTCTGGGACAACAGTCTATCGGCTTCTTCTCTCATATCAACTATGGACACTTTTGGAACTCTGTTCATAGACGTCAACTTAAAAAGGGTGCTCTTCTTTTGCTCGGTATTATAAAATGCTTCTACGCTTGGCATTGTACTACCTGCTAAGTATAAACAGGATTCTATTTTTGCTCTCATTACGGATACTGTCTGAGCGGAATAATGTGGATGCTTATCGCTTTTATAACTTCTTAAATTGTTTTCTTCATCCAGAATTATTACTCCCAGTTTATTGACGGGTGCAAAAACTGCGCTCATTGTCCCTACGACTATTTTCGCATCTCCTTTTTTTATACGCGACCACTCCAGCCATCTCTCCGTTTTTTTTAACCCTGAATGTAAAAAAGCAACCGTTTTCCCAAATTGTTCTTCCAAAGAAACGCCCACTTTTGCAGTCAAATCTATTCCCGGGACAAGAAATATTACATCCCTGTTATAGCTTAACGCCTCGTTTATTGTTTTGATATAAATCGCTTCCCTGTTTAACCCCTGCAGCAATACGACTTTAAACTTTTTTGCCTCTAACGCCTCATTAATTATAAAGGGAGCTTTTTCATTTGAAAAGTTAAGCTTTGGTTTTGTTTCGGAAGAAAAAACCGGCATTGATTCCGTAAACGGAGGGACCATAAGATTCAAGACCGCACCTATATTAGACTGGTAATAAGTGCACATCCATTTCGCAAGTTCCATCAACTCAACGGAGATCAACGGTTCCGGAGAACATAGTCGCAACAACTCTTTAATATTTTTAATATGGGACAGTTCTTTTTTTTCTTTTACGCCGACTACCCAGCCGCTTGTCTTTTTATTATTAAACGGGATTTCGGCAAGCATTCCTATTTTTATTATGGAACGCAATTGTTCCGGCACTTCATAAGTAAAAACGCCCGCCGGCAATGCCACATCTACACAGTCCGGAAGAGAACGTGGAACATACTCCTTCTTTGTGTTTTCTTTTAATTCGTAATCCATATTTTAGTCTGCTCTCTGCTCTTTGCGTTCTTTGCGCCTTTGCGTGAGACTATCTTTTGTCTGTTCATATATTTTTCCCCATTCTAATGCTAGAAATGTCTTTTTTGTTTAAACCTCAAAGCTTTTTGTTTTCCGTTTTAATCTTGTGTAAATCGTGTGGAATCTAGTGGTTTCATGTTTCATTGTTTTTTTCTTTTATTATCTCTTAAAAGTCTCTTCCAGTCCCTGTTAATATTGTTTTTCATATAAGCAACAACGCGCACCCTGCTATTGCAGCAGTTTCGCTGCGTAATCTTTTAACTCCAAAAGACGCGGGAATTGCGCCTTTTTCTATGGCAAGCTTGACTTCTTCTTCGCTAAAACCACCCTCCGGACCAATGAATAAAGCGCTGGTTTTAACATCCTTTAGTATTTCTTTTATGTATCTGGAATTACTGTCATTATGAGCAATAATCGGCAATTCAAAATCCTTAATCTCTTCTACGGCAACATTGAAGTTTATTAAACCCGTTATTTTCGGAACAACCACACCCATAGATTGTTTCATTGCGCTTACGGCTATATTATTCCAGTGCCTTAGTTTATTCTCTTCGTTGCCGGGCACACAAACGGAATATTTTGTAATAATCGGCACGATTCTTTTCACTCCTAATTCTGTTGCTTTTTCAATGACAAAATCCATCTTCCCCTGTTTTGGAATTGCCTGAAATAACGTAAGTTCTCTTTTATTGTTAACCACCCCGCTGTGCTTTTCAATTATCTCACAAACCAGATTGTCTCTCCTGTGTTCTTTTATCATTACGGTATATTCCGTTCCTTTCCCATCCACAACTTTTATAGTATCTCCCACTTTATGTCTTAACGATTTTGTTATATGAACTACCTCTTCTCCATTTATTTCAAGTCTGTTGTCAGAAATACGCTCCGGCGGAGTATAAAAAAGTTGCATAAATATAATATATTTCAGTTATTATTTTTCGTCAAGGTTTTAAAGAATATTGTATTATCTGACACCGAAAAAAGGATAAATCTAATATCGAAGGCGGGACAGAATGTTATAAATAACCGGTCTATCATTTTAAAATGACCCCACCCCTAGCGTGGGAGATGCTTTTTCGTGTTTTTACAACATATTCTTTATTGTTCTTAACAAAAAAATTGACTTTTCCTAATAGTATTTTATATGTCTAGATAAGTTACTTGATAATTTGGAGGTCAAATGTGGAAAATAGAAATTAGGAAAAAGAAAGATACAACAGAAAACGAAGCTCTTAAAAAAACCATTTCCGAATATGGCTTTAAAATCAAAGATTGTGAGATTATTTATATTTACTATGTTTCGGGCAATATACTAGCCCCTACCATAGAGAAAATAGCCAAGAACCTGCTTACGGATAATATAGTTGAATGTTACGAAATAATATCTTCCGATGCGCCACAGCCATCCACGCCTGACAAAAATTGTCACAGCATAGAAGTTGCATACAAGCCCGGCGTTATGGACCCCGTAACGGAAAGCACAATAAAAGCCATCAGGGATATCGGCATTATGAGCGTGTCAAGCGTCCAGACAGGCAAAAGATACATACTCCACGGGAACCTTACACCCAAAGAATTAACCCTTATAACGAATAAATTGCTTCTTAACCACACTATCCAACGCACTATAACGTCTATGAAAGATTTGGAAATTCCGAGCCCTATTTATAACTTTAGCCTTGTTGAAATAGAACTCGTAAACGCGACCCCTGACAGGCTCGCCAAAATCAGTTCTCAATACACGTTTACCCTTGCCGAAATTTATGCAATACAAAAACATTTCCAGTCTATTGGGCGCAATCCAACGGACGTAGAACTTGAAACTATTTCGCAAACATGGTCGGAACATTGTATACATAAAACATTTAAATCAAATATTTCCTTAAACGATAATCCCGTCAAACCACTTTTCACTCTCATCAAAGAAGTAACGGAAAGCCTATCTCCTGACTGGTGCGTATCGGTTTTTGAAGATAACGCCGGGATAATAAAATTTAACGATAAATACAACCTATGTTTCAAAGTAGAAACCCACAATCATCCTTCTGCGATTGAGCCTTACGGCGGAGCAGGAACAGGAACCGGTGGGGTAATAAGAGACATTCTAGGCACGGGACTTGGCGCAAAACCCATTATGAATACGGATATATTCTGTTTTGCCGAACCCGATTTTCCTTCGGAACATCTACCTCAAGGCGCGTTACACCCTTCAAAAACCATGAAAGGCGTAATTTCCGGTGTTCGCGATTATGGCAACAGAATGGGCATTCCGACTACAAACGGAGCCGTTTTGTTCGATAACCGTTATCTGGGAAATCCTTTAGTATATTGCGGAACAGTAGGTTTAATACCAAAAGACAAATGTAAAAAAACTACCGTGCCCGGCGACTTAATCGTTCTCCTGGGTGGAAAAACCGGCAGAGACGGCATACACGGAGTAACTTTTGCTTCGGTTGAACTGACCGAAAAATCCGAAGAACTGTCTTCCGGAGCAGTACAAATCGGAAACCCGATAACCGAAAAGAAAGTAACCGACGTATTGCTAAAAGCAAGAGACCTTGACTTGTACCGTGACATCACGGATTGCGGGGGCGGCGGATTGTCTTCTGCAATCGGAGAAATGGCAAAGAAACACGGCGCAGAAGTAGAGCTGGATAAAATCCCATTAAAATACTCGGGCTTGTCTTACCGGGAAATATGGATATCCGAAGCACAGGAAAGAATGGTCATTTTCGTCCCACGTTCAAAAATAAACGATTTGTTAAAACTCTGTTTTTCGGAATCTTTAGAAGCAACTGTAATCGGAAAAGTTACTAATGATCATATCCTGATGCTTAAATATTTAGGCAATACGGTAGCCGAATTAAATATGGAATTCCTTCACAAAGGAGTCCCGTTAAACATAAAACCTGCCAACTGGATAGCGCCAAAAGGAGTTAAATTCACCGAACCTAAAATAATAGAACGTAAAGACTTGTCTTCCCAGTTATGCGCATTACTTTCAATGTGGAATGTTTGCAGCAAAGAATGGATTATTCGCCAGTATGACCACGAAGTCCAGGGGGGAACAGTCTGCAAATCAATAATGGGCAACGGAGCTCCGACGGATGCTTCCGTTATAAGACCTTTATTGAATTCGGACAAAGGAACCGTAGTAGGCTGCGGAATTAACCCCAAATACGGCGATGTTGATCCCTATTGGATGGCAGCTTCCGCTGTGGATGAAGCAATAAGAAACGTTGTAGCGGTTGGCGCAAACCCCGACAAAATAGCATTATTGGATAATTTTTGCTGGGGAAATCCCGACAAACCCGATGTGCTTGGCTCTCTTACAAGAGCAGTCCAAGGGTGCTGCGATATGGCAAAAGCTTATTCCACACCGTTTATATCAGGCAAAGATTCTTTGTATAATGAATACAGGGTAGGCGCTAAAACGACTGCAATTCCCGGAACTTTGCTCATATCGGCAATCGGGATAATTGACAACGTAAACAATGCCGTCTCTTCGGATATCAAAGAACCGGATAATTCAATATACGTCATTGGTAAAACTTACGATGAACTTGGCGGTTCTCATTATTATGCCTCTCAGGACGCTATAGGCAACAAAGTTCCGAAGGTTCGCCCCAATCCAACACTCTTGAAAAAATTACACCAGACAATAATTTCCGGCATTGTTAAATCCTGTCATGACTGCTCCGAAGGTGGTATCGGCGTAGCTTGCGCGGAGATGTGCTTCGGAAATGATATAGGAATGAAAATATCTCTGGGCAAAGTACTTTTGGGAGAAGAAATCTCAAGCAGTGCCAAAATATTATTCTCCGAATCCAATACAAGATTTATCGTTGAAGTGCAAAAGAAATACGAACAAAAATTTGAAGAATTAATGAAAGGATGCGACTTCAGCAAAATCGGGGCTTCAATCAAAAAACCGGAACTGGAAGTTATCGGATTAAAGAATACGCCAGTTGTCAAAACTGCAATTACTAAACTAAAGGAAGCGTGGCAGGCCCCGATTAAAACACATACCGCCCAATTCAAAACTCAACTCCCCGAAACCCGAAAAATAAATTATTCTTCCGGAAGCAAGGCAAACGTTATAATTCTGCGGACTGCGGGAACTAACTGCGATATGGAAACGGCATATGCCTTCGAAAAAGTCGGTGCCAAAACCAAATTAGTGCATATAAATGAATTATTGTACCAGGGGAAAAAGATAAAAGATTATGACATTTTAGTTTTACCCGGCGGATTTTCTTACGGGGACGACATTTCTGCAGGCAAAATTCTTGCAAACGAATTACAACACCGGTTAAGCGATGAACTCAATAAATTTGTATCCGACAAAAAGCTTGTGCTTGGAATATGCAACGGATTCCAGATACTTGTAAAACTAGGGCTCTTACCTTATGGGAAATTAGGCGAACAAACTGTTACTCTTACGAATAACACCTCAGGGCTTTTCCAATGTGAATGGGTTAATCTTGTAGCCCCTGACAGTCATTGCATATTTACCAAAGGTATTAAAGAACTGGACTTGCCGATTGCTCATGCCGAAGGACAGTTTGTAGGCGCAGATAAGATAATAAAAGACTTGCAAAAAAACAAGCAAATTGCATTACAATATAAATCTTACAATCCAAACGGCTCAATAAATAAGATTGCGGGAATTTGCGACCGGAGTGGAAGAATATTCGGGTTGATGCCTCACCCGGAAAGATTTATATCTAATACCCAACACCCGTATTGGAACAGGAATAAAAACATCGAGCCGCTTGGCTTGCGGATATTCCTGAATGCAGTAAAATACGTGTAAAGATGGTTAACGGTTGACAGTGAAAAAACCGGTAAGGACAATTTTTTGGGTTGTTGTCCCCTTTGTCATTTGGCGCGTAGCGACATCCCGCTGTGGCGGCGACTGAGTCCTCGTAACGAAGAATCTCTATGTTGCTTTTTCTGTTAATGCCCCATAAGAAATACGTCCTAAAAGTTTGTAATTCCCTGCAGAGTGACAAATTTATAATTCTCTTTCTTTAGTTCTTTAATTATGATATCGAGAGCTTCTACCGTATTCTCGCGGCTTACTTTATGATTCAAGTTTAATCCATCGTGCAAAACTATTATTGACCCCGGTCTGACTTTTTTAATTATAGTGTTTGCTATGCTTGCCGATTTTACTTTAGTATAATCAATAGTCATATCGTCCCAAGTAATTACTTCATATCCTTCGTTTTTTAAAACGTTTAACATCCATGGACTTCTGATCCCGTGGGGTGGACGAAAGAGCGTAGTGTGCACGCTGTCAATATTATAAATAGAGTTTTCCGTTTTATGGACTTCATTGAGAATGGACTGTTTAGTTTCAAAAGGTAATTTCCAGGGGTGTGTATAACTATGATTCCCAATAATATGTCCTCTTTGCATTATCTGTTTTGTGATACCGGGATAAGCCTCAACGTTTTTACCAACAAGAAAAAACGTCGCTTTTATCCCTTCCCTGTCCAAAATGTTCAAAACTTCCTCTGTATATTTTCCGTTCGGGCCATCGTCAAAAGTAAGGGCTACTACCTTGTCCGTGGAGTTAATCCTATCTATAACTTTTCCCAAAAACATAACTTTCGGATTAGGGTTTGGATACGCAAAAACATAAGTCAAAGAAGCAAAAACAACCAGGAATGCCACCATAGCGTATCTAAAAGACGGGGAAGGAGAACGAAAAACCCGGTTAAAATATTTCATAGAAACGTAATTCGCCAGATATGTAATACTTGTTCTTATCATTCCTTCTTTATTATATCTTCTTGCAGATGTCATACTGTATAAATTATCCATATAAGCGATTTTACCTTCTTTTAATATTCTTTTTGAAATGTTGGCATCTTCACCATAAAATTCTATGCTCGTATCAAACCCGCCAATTTTTTCTATGATTTCCTTCCTGACAACAAAATTACCTCCGAATACGGCTTTAATTATACTTAATTTATGCAGGACTTTGTGAATTTTGAAATAAAATTTTCCCATCATAGATATTATGGAGTTCCCGTCATAAAAAGCAAAAGGGTTGCTTGATGCAGCTATTTCAGGGCGTTTATCAAATATGTTTACAATTGCAGACAAATAATATGAAGGAATAATCGTATCCGCATCAATATAAACAAGGAGTTCTCCTTTGGCTTCTTTTCTGCCTTTTTCTCTTGCTCTTGGTAACCCGGCGATTGGTTCATATATTACTTTTGCGCCTAAAGACTCTGCTTTTAGTGTTGTATTGTCCGTGCTTCCGTTATCTACAACTATTATTTCATAGTCGTCAAAATCCTGTTTTTTTATGGATTCTATACATTGTTCGATATATTCTTCTTCGTTGCGGGCAGGAATAATGACCGAAACTTTCACTCCGTTTTTTAAGACTTTTTTATTCATACTTTGAGTGTCTTATACATACCCCAAATTGAGAAATTGTCAACACATAAGAAAGGGAGAAAACACGGATTTAAATTACCCCTCTTTTCGTTTTCTGTTTTAATTTTGTGTTCTTTTTTTGTGCTTTTGGGGCAAGATTTTGATTTTTTCTTTTCCGTTCTCTTTGGTTAGAAATCCTCTCTACCTCAGGATTGTTAGTTTTTGTGTTTTTGTTACGTAGTTTGTTTGCAGGGTTACGAAATATATACCTTTGCTTAACTCGGAAGATTTTAAAGATACGTTATGAGTTCCCGCAATTTGTTCACCGGAGTAAAGCGTTTTAACTAATCTGCCAGTCAGGTCAAATACTCGTAAAGAAATGTTCGTCTTATTAGGGATACTGTATCTTATGCTTGTATATACAGAAGCAGGGTTAGGGGATATGGAGAAAAATTTATCAGGAGTTGAGTAAGTATTTTCTTCTAACGCCTCAAAAGGGTCTGTTCTTATAAGATAAAGATCGGTGCTGTAATAAGGAGTATACCGATAGATTGTACCGGCTATAATATAACCATTATCATAAGTTTCTTTAACTGAATTACCTGTGCTGAGGAAAGCATTAATCCACTGAACCGTTCCTATTTTATCGGTTTTGATTAAGTTGACTCCGTCTACAATAATATACCCACTATCGTTTGTAGGATATACAGAGCTTTCACCATAATTTCCTCCGGGTATTGTTTTATCCCAGAGTATATTCCCATTTGAATTTATTTTAAACAGCCATAAATAATTCGCGGCAGAAACGGAAACGATATAATTATTGTCTACTGTTTGCCGGATGCTTTGGCCATAAACATAGCTTCCTCCCGCCCAAATCAATTTAGACCACAAAGTATCTCCTTTATTATCTGCGCTTACGGCAAATAAGGACATTACACCACTTTTATTATTATTATATGTGCCAACTGCTATATAGTTACTATCCGGCGTTTCACAAACCCCTCCTCCATAGTACCAACTACAACGAGCGAATTGTTTCGTCCATATAGTATTCCCATTTTTGTCTGTTTTTAGCAATAACATATCTCCACAGGACGAAGTATATGCGCGCCCTTCTACAATATAACCGGAATCTATAGTTTGTCTCACACAATATCCCCTATCATCGGCACTTAGATTAAAAGTTCTTGTCCATAAAGTATCTCCGCTGTCATCAGTTTTTATAAGCAAGACCCCTTTCCCATTTGCTCCACCATAAGCAATTGTCCCGCTTATTATATATCCCCCGTCATAAGTAGTATCTATTGAATATCCATATTCATCATAGGAACTTCCGAATTTTTTCTCCCAGATAAGAATCCCATTCCTGTTTACTTTTAATAACCATACATTATATTTTGAGTTGTATGAAGTGTATCCGAGCACAACATAACAACTATCTTTTGATACTATTACATCAGTCCCACAAGAAGAACCACTGTCATCAAATGTTCTTGTCCATGTGGAAGAATGAATTACGCTTGCGATAAAAAACAAACTTAATGCAGATACAAAATTTTTCATATTTTTTATTTTAGTATAGTTATCCCTTTTATTATTCTTTTGCCATCCGCTTCCATTTTCAAAAAATACTTGCCTGACGCAAGAGAGCTTGTATTAAAAGTTAACGTATTTTTTGTTTTGACGCTGCCTTCAAGTAAACACATTTTTTCCCTGCCTGAAATATCATACAGAGTAAGTTTAATAGTCTTCGGACTATTACAGGAGAGTATGACTTTTGCAGAAGATGTTATGGGGTTTGGAGATACGGAGATTGACGTAAAAGAATTTTTATCGGAAGAGTTCTCTTCAATTGCAGGGGTTCTTCCTTCCCATGCGTTTTTTTCAGTTCTTATAAGCCATAAATCTCTTTTCCCTTCGCCATAAGAATCGGTATAACCAACCATAACATATGCACTATCGGGAGTTTGCAAAAAAGAATATGCGCCATTTGCATATTTGCCACCGAAATATCCTAATCTATCTCCATAATCACCATAATCTTTATTAGTTTTTACGATTATGGCTCCATCGGAATCAGCATAACATCCTTCAAAAGAATTAGTATAGTCATCATCCCATGGATAAAAAGGAGGGGATGTTACGGTATTCCCGGAACCTACTATAATATAATCCCCGCTATTTGTTTCCGCAATAGAGTAGCCCGTTCCAACAATACCCCAGACTGCATAATTTGGAATTTCGTTCCCTAAAAAATCAGTTTTCACAACCCATAGTGTATTATATGTATCAATGGTTTCAGTGCCTGTCATAATATACCCGATATCTTTTGTTTGAATTACGGAGTATAGTCGGCAATTATACGTACCAAAAGCTTTTGTCCAGAGGGTATCCCCATTTGCGTCTATTTTTATTAACCATGAAGCCGTCTTGGCATATACAAGAGAATCAGAGTATCCCGTTATAATATATCCGCTATCATACGTATCATAAGTCGGTTGAACACACCTTCCGCGCCCATACCTCTGAAATATTTTTGTCCACAAAGTATCGCCATTCGTATTGACTTTTAAAAGCCATGCGTATTTCCCCGAGTTTCTTGTCCCGATTGCAACGTATCCGCTGTCTATAGCGTTTATAATGGAATAAGCGCATTCATTATTTGAATCGCCATAAGTTCTTGTCCATATGGTATCCCCGCTTGCATCCGTTTTTATAAACCATACATCGCTTCCACCAGCACCAAAAGATTTTGTGTATCCGGTCATAATATATCCGCTGTCCATAGTTTTTGTAACCGAATATATACAATCGGAATCCGTTCCTCCGAACGTTTTGTTCCATATCGGTATCCCGAACGTATCCGTTTTTATGAGCCATCCGTCCGTCATTCCGGCACCCTGGGATTCCGTATATCCGGCTAAAATATACCCGGTGTCCTGCACAAAACATATAGAATACCCGCAATCGTTACCGGTGCCACCAAGTGTTCTTGTCCATATATAGGAATAAACATTGGTGGAGACAAAAAAAGCAAGAACGCAAAAAGAAATTATTTTATTCATAGTCTACAACTTATTAATATTATTGTATCCTCTCTTTGTCAAGGGGTTTTTGTTTCGCTAGTCAGCCTATCACAATATTGTAGGGAACAGCAGGGTAGGGGCGGCTTCCCGCCAACTCTAAGTCGCCCCTACGAACCAGATCAAAATATTCGTCGTAAAAAATATGAGGAGTTTGTTTGATTACAAAAATCTACTTGCCCCAAGATTGTAGGGAACAGGCATGTCTGTTCCCTACGGCAAAGATGTTTATCGCAGGATTGTAAGTTTTTGTGTTTTTGTTACGTAGTTTGTTTGCAGGGTTACGAAATATATACCTTTGCTTAACTCGGAAGATTTTAAAGATACGTTATGAGTTCCCGCAATTTGTTCACCGGAGTAAAGCGTTTTAACTAATCTGCCAGTCAGGTCAAATACTCGTAAAGAAATGTTCGTCTTATTAGGGATACTGTATCTTATGCTTGTATATACAGAAGCAGGATTAGGCGTTGGCACAAACAAAGCAAAATTGCAAGATAATTTTGTATTTTCCGTTATTCCAATAGTATCTCCATTTATAAAGTCCCACCATTTTGGCAAGTCTTTGGCAAAAGACAATTGTTTATATGTAGTATCTATATCGCTTATATGATAAGGATAATAAATAGCTATCCCGTGAGAACCGTCACTATTAATTTGCCCTTTTCTCGTAACGGCAGAATCTATTGCACTCATTACGGAATCAGCCCAGTTTTTTACTGATGTTGGTAAGCCGAGTTTTCCTTTAATACGAGCCGCAAAATCATATATATCTATATGCGCATTCGGATACCCCAAATATTCTTCCGTGCCTAATCTTGCGGAATCTATGTCAATATTGCTTCTACCTCCTGCCTGTATAAGAGCTATAGCAAAATTATTTATACACTCTGACAGATGAGAAATTTTCTCATTTAAGGCAATTGAAGAAAGAGTAACATGGTCTCCGGCGCTATAAGAAGCAATATATTTATCCACCATTATATTTGCCAACTCTTCAGGAGTAGCAGAATAATTGTCATTCAACCATTTCAGTATTTCATCATAAGGATAACCTTCTGCCGGGACTGTATACTCTGAAAAAACTACATAATCCGCATAATTTTGTATTTCATACGCCACTTCCTGCATTCCCATACAACAAGCATCATTTGCGAGAAGCTCCAATCTTTTTTCCATGATGTTTTTTACGCTATCCATTGTCAGCGCATATTCTCCGTTTGCCACACCTATGTAGTCGCCATCCGTCTCATCGCTACTTATGCCTTTCAATGGTGACCTTTTTGAGCCTTTATACCACCCATTTCCATGATTCCATATAACAAGCGCATAGTTATCTGCAGGATAATTCTGTACACTCCACCTTACAAAATCAACAATTGCAGTTTGGTTCCCCATATTTACTTCTCCCAAGTCTGCTTTGAGTTCCGAACGAATTATATTATCCGTATTGTTGTCCGGCGTTATAAGATATCTGCGGGTAGTAGTCCAATTCCCGTTAGAGCTATCATATCCGGGAATCCTGTCCACTTCTACCACCACTGTGTATTTTGAAGTATCTATGCCTTCTTCCATTTCGTTTATATCCTCTATTGCAAACGATTCCAAGTCATTGTCTCCATTAATAAAAACAAGGATTGTCCATTTTTTATCTATAGGAATGGTAAATGTATCATATTTCACAATTGCGCCGTGAAAATAATCTACATTGTCTTCGTTCCAGCCAAAACTATCTATGCTAAACGCGGAAAGTAAACTCCGCACAGAATCAAAAGCAGTCGTCGGCATCAACGAATCTCCTTCATAATCGCCAACCCAAAACGGTCCGGTTACATAAACAGGAGCAGATAATGGGTATGTGCCAAAAAAGACTCCCGCTGAATCAGCCACTACCAGCGTATCCATAATAAATAATCTTGTTCCCGGCTTATTAGAAGAATCGCGCCAAACAAACAAACTACATCGTTTTGAAGCCGCTGTATCACTTATTACTCCATTAATTATCGCCATTACTGAGCAGGGTCTTTCCGGGATGAATTGAGTTGCTTCATATTCCATTCTATAACTTGCATAATCTCCATCCCAACAATAAAATGGAGGCGCCAAATCAGGCATTAACGTATCTGGTGGGTTTTTTGTTCCTTTTACAACAAATGGTTTTGTCATGCTTCTTTTGTAGTTGTATCCGACAAGTTTTTGTTTGCCTGTCTGCCGACGAGAAAGGGAAATGACTGACGCCTCTGTAGAAAAGCAGCAAAAAATAAAAAGTATTATCCAGAACGTTTTACGCATTTCTTATGTTATATAATATTTTATGTTAATCTTTTATTATTGCTTATCTTACAATATCGTATCAAAATATGTCAAGGTTTTTAAATTATTGCTGTTTTTCTTGACAAACTTTTATATTTAAAACAAATTTAAGATATAAAGGGGGAAATTAAAATGAACATTTTATTATTTGTTTTGTCAGTAATTCACACACAAACAGATTGGGTAGGTGGTTCCGGCATCCAGGGACCAGTAAGCAACTGGAGCACTTCTTTTAATTCTTATGACAGCGTTACCTATAACGTACAGGGACAGGTGTGCCCTATTGCATCTCAGGTAAATTACACCTCCTGGACCAGACACGTCATAGATTCCACCTATAACATCGGATGCCATAGTATATGGCCTGCAGACTTTGATAACGATGGGGATGTTGACCTCGCAGGGTGGCAGGGTATCGGAAATCTACTGGTCTTTTACAGAAATAATGGAGACGGCACTTTTACTAAAATGAGCACTTATCCTGTATTAGGCGCTTCTGATTGGGGCTTTTTATCCGGAAACGATATGGATAACGAT
>JAQTXJ010000043.1 GCA_028688815.1 bacterium
GGGACAAGAAAGATAATTCCGGCAAGGTATTACCGAGTGGAGTCTATCTTTACAGGATTAAAACGGAAACTTACAGCGAATCAAAGAAGATTATATTGTGAAGTAGTGCTAAGCACTAAGTGAGGTCGGGGGAATTCCGCCAGGAGTTCCCCTGACCTTTTTTTAAAGGCCAACTAATCTGTCCACTGGATAGAAATCCCTAAGAGCTAAAGCTCTAAGGGCTTGCTACCACAAAAGCAAAAAAACACGAAAACAGAATCACGAAAAACGAATTATTAACAGGGACTTTAACCCCGCTTTGCGGGATAACTTGGACTAATGCTTCTTACGTCGCAAAGTCCAAGTAAGAGATTGTAAGAGATAACAGAAAAAATTTTTAACCGCAGATAAAAACAGATAACGGAAAATTAGAGAGTTAAAAAACAACAGAAGACAAACTTTATCTCCGCGGATGCCTGCCTGCGGTAGGCAGGGACACGAACTAAAACGAATAACAGAACGAGTTAGAGTGAAAAAATAACAAAAAACAAATTACCACGAAAACACTAAAGTAAAAAAGAAAGGCACGAAAAACAAACAGAGAATAACATTAAACCACAAGATTTCCAGAAGAGAACATATCACCACGAAAATACGAAAAACAGAAAAAATCACGAAAAAAAGAATATCAACAGGGATTGAAAGAGACTATAAGAGACAAAACAGAAAAAAGTTGGCATTAAAGATTGACAAAGATAGGTTTTGAATTATTACTTTGCTAAAGTATAGTTTAAGTTGCTAACAAATGTGTTTATTAATGATTGTAATTTGAAAATTTAAGCAAAGGGGGGAAACAATGAAAAGATTTGGCATTTTGTTTGTAGTAGTAATAGTTGCAATATCAGGATGTAAGAAAAATAACACTACACAACCAGAAAAAGAAAGAAATGTGCAAACTTTAATAAGTGAATCTTATTCTCTCTCTGTCCTTAATAGCACATCTTACGATTCTTGGAAAAACTGGACTCTTTCGCAATTAAAGCAAGCAGATACTCTAATTATCAATATATATCCGTTAGAATGGGGCAATCTTGATTCCTTGTATGTTCAACTGACGGATAGTACTTATACAGATATTCCAGGTGGTTGTGCCTATCCTAGTGGTGATGCCGGTGGTTGGTTTGACTATTCCTCTGTTATATATGTTGGTGATAAATTACCATATATGCTCCAGGTTCAAAATCTAGGAGATATGTTGGTAATTAACGTAACTATTAAAAGGATTTGGTGGGAATAAGATAATTTAAAATTGGTAAAGAGTAGAGAAATAGAAGCTTTTCTCAGTAATGAGGAGAGCTTTTTGTTTTTTAAGATTGACAAAGATAGGTTTTGAGAATATTGAGTATCAGTCTTAATTTGGAATGAAATTCTTACAAGGGGGAGGAATGAAAAAAATAGCAATAGTATTAAGTATAATATTTTTACAATCATGTTTATTGGCTACACCATCTCCAACAGGAGTAAGCGGACTAAACAAAGTGATTTCCGCTACACCCGAACATATAGGAAGATTTTATTTCATATGGGGTGGAAAGGTCAGTCAATATAGGAGTACAGATAGCATATCATTAAAATCTATATGTAAAACTCCTATATTAACTCCTACTGCTGATACTATTTCATATAGTGCACAGAAAGGAAATTGTGCGATTTGGGATATTCCTTTTGGGTTAGGCTATTCTATTAATAATTATCTCGAAGTAAATCTCAACTCTGCCTTTCTTGTTGATGTAATGGAGGATACCGTTACCACTATTGCGGATGCAACAGGTTCAGGGTGCGTAAGCTATGGATTTGGTGATATGGAATTAGGCGTAAAATTTACTCCGACTCAACTCCCACAGATATTTTCTCCCGAGCTTGCAAAAAAATTTAATATAGGAATCTACCCGCTGTTTTCATTTCCTACAGGAGCACAAAAGACAGCAATTCCAGAAATGTGTGGTCAGGATACAATATTGGGCTATCCCTGTAGAAAAAGTGACGGGGGTATTCATAGATCTTATACCAATGGTGGAGTGGCTTACGGTGGAAAATTGTTACTTAGTGGTATTTTATTTACTAAGTCTATTCTTATTGCCCACCTTAATTTGGGATATATGCATTATCCTTATGGAGATAATAAATACACATATGGATTGGGTGTAGAATATCAGTATCAATTTTTCTCTCCATTTATTGAATTGTATGGCGAACATAGAATTTTACCTACAGACCAACAAGCATACGATGATGGTGGAACTTTTATTACACCCGGATTACGGTTTAAAGTTAAAAATTCATGGATTGCATTTGCAGTAGACTTCAAGATTTTGGGAAATGATAAGAGTTCGTGGAATTTTGCTAACAATTTACCGGAAGGGGATTTTAATACCAGATACGAATTAAACGGATTCGGAGCAACTCCCCCATGGAAATTGAATTTAATCTTGTCGCACGGATTTGATTTTGTTAAAACATCCCCATCGGAAGAAAAAGAGCAAGAGAAAAAAATTATAGAGAAACCAATAGTAGTTACAGAAGAGAAAAAAGAGGAAAATAAAATACCTAAAGAAACAACAAACTTACCCCAAAATGAGACAGAAAAACCAACGGTAGTTAATGAAAAGAAAGAAGAAAATGTATCCAAAATAGAAATTCCAAGTTCATCCAGAAACAAAATAGGAATTAAGACTTTTATTCCTGGAATGGTTCAGTTAAGCAATAAAGAAGCCATCAAAGGCTGGAGTATAATAGGTGGAGAAACTATCACTCTTATTGGAGGAGTTGTAGGCTGGTATTGGAATACAACTGAATATGATAAATATACAACATTACCTATTGGCACTTCGCAAGATGAATTTGATAAACATTTGAACAATTCTGAATTTTATGGTAATATGAGTATAGCATCTTTTACAGGTTTTGGTGCATTATATTTGTATTCAGTTATAGATGCTATTTGGCTCTCTCATACTAAAGAAAGCATTCCGGATAAAAAGCAAGGTTTTTATTTAATTCCTGAAAAAGATGGAATGGGTTTAAGCGCAATGATAAAATTTTAAAATGGAGGCATAATGTATAGAAATATTTTTTTTCATAAAAAATTAATATTTTCCCTGGTTTTTGTTTCATTGTTTACTCTTGTTTCGGGTTGTAAGATGGGAAGAGTTAATCCATACGATGCAAAGAGTTCTAATTTTGTAGGGAAAGGGTGTATTTTAGCAAAAGGCAAAGTAGATATTCCTGGTGGTGCATCTGTAACTACCGGGGAGCTAATAATTGAGGCGTTTTCTGATACCTGTTCAGTAAGAAACGACAGTAGTTTTTTTGTATATATACCCAGTTTAGAAGGGTTTCAACTTGTAACTGCTTGTTTTAAGACAGGAGAAGGAAATTCAGTATTACTTGCATATGGAACCAATAACGAATTAAAAGATTTTAGATTTTCTTCAAGGTCAACGGCTATTGCACTTTGTCTTATGAGTCCTCTTCTTGCCGGTGCTTCTGAAGCTGACAAATTAACAATGGAGCAAAATGTAGTTGGACACGCTGATTTCAATTCACTCGTTTCAAAAGTAGAAGAAGTAATAAAAACTGACCCGAATAATTTGAGCAATTATGACGCTCACTCCGATTTATATAATGATGCAACAAGAATCGTATATAATATTCTTGGTAGTACAAAAGAGGTGACTAAAAGCGGCAATTTGCAGATTGGAGATGGTACCGGAAATAAACTAAACTACATAAATTCAATTAACCTTTACTATGGCTATCGGCGTACAGACCGGGGGAACGAAACAAATCCAAATTATTGGGTAGTATCAAGTGGCGATGCGAAATGGGCATGGAGTATGCCTCCATGGACGAGAGTTGAAGTTTCAAGTGAATTGGATGGCAATGAAGAAAATGTTGTATTTCTTTCAACTGGGTTTGTCAGTGGGTTTTTAAGCGACCGAACTCGTTGTGCAGGGGCAGTGGAAAACATTACAAAAGGTGTGTTTATGATTGTAGATATAGTTATTCCAATATTTAGTCCTATTTCTCCTTCACTTGAAAAATACCATTCTACATTAGTAGCCCATCAGGGAGGTTTTTTGAATATTGCGAATTCAGAAATAGAGGAAATAAACACTTGCAAGCAAAATGGAGATTATCTTGGTATTGCCCTTGCTTTTCTTGAAACACAAAAGAAATTGTGGGCTAACGAGGATTTTCTCAATTGGTTAACCAGTGAAGTTGGTACAGATATATTTGTGGGCTTTATGAAAAATCAAATCAAGGAGAGTGGCGTGGAAGTAGCAAAACAAACGCTGGGACAGTTTGGCAACAAACTATCTAAGCAAGGGGAAAAAATAATTAGAGGTTTATTTAAGGGGATTTTCATAGTAGTAGAATCGGGACCGAAAACAGGCTATTTTATTTATGATTTAATTTGT
Organism: bacterium; assembly: GCA_028688815.1. Lineage (GTDB taxonomy): Bacteria > Hydrothermota > UBA3073 > JACQXS01 > JAQTXJ01 > JAQTXJ01. Next base: position 4,461 of record JAQTXJ010000043.1, read on the forward strand.
GCACAGGATGAAATGTCATTTTATGTAAAGCAAGCAAATGGTGTGCCTACAGTTTATCAAACAATGCCACCCAATAAACCAAATGCTCCGAATGGACCATTAACTGGCTATGCAGGCACTTCAGTAACTTTTACAGCAGTTACTACTGACCCGGATGGTGATAATATAAGTTATGAATTTGAGTGGGGGGATGGTTCTCAAAATGGTTATTCAAATCAAGTGTCAAGTGGTAGTCAAGGGCAGTTTTCTCATACTTATTCATCCGGAGGCACATTTAATGTAAAAGCAAGTGCAAGAGATGTTCACGGTTGTCCATCTGATTGGTCTGGTATTGCACAGATTACGATTTCAGGAGGCGGTGGAAATAATGCACCATATACTCCATCTACACCAACCGGAGCAACAACTGGGAATATTAATACTCCTTATGATTTTTCATCTTCTGCTGCTAACCCGGCTGACCCTGATGGAGATAATGTAGCAATTAGGTTTGATTGGAACGGAGATGGCACTGATATTTCTCCTTGGAGTTCTTTTGTCTCAAGTGGCACGTCAGTACCTATGTCTCATTCATGGTCAACTGCGAACACTTATTATGTGAAAGCACAGACAAAGGATATAAATGGAGCAACTTCAGGCTGGTCAAGTGAACATCAGATTGTGATTTCTGGTAACAGCGCGGGTTGGATAAAAACTTTTGAAGCAAGTTCTCAGGATTGGAGTAGTGGTCAATTTGTTCAACAGACACAAGACGGAGGGTATACTATAATCGGACAAAGTTGTGCTAACTATGGAGGTAATGATGACGTGTGGATTATCAAAACTGATGAGAGTGGAAATAAGTTATGGGATAAAAGATTTGATGGGGGGGGAGGCACTGAACAAGGTAAATCGGGATGCCAAACAAGTGATGGGGGATACATAATTTGTGGGTGGACAAATTCTTATAGTGATGGGGATATTTGGATTATAAAAACAGATGGAAGTGGAAATAAATTATGGGACAAACTACTTTGGGGAGGAACTAGTTGGGTAAAATGGGGAGGAACTTCTGTTTTTCAAACTTCGGATGGGGGATATATAATTTGTGGTACAAGTTGGGAGTACGGTGTAGGAGTTGACCCTCGTTTGGTAAAAACAGATGCAAATGGGGATATTCAATGGGATAAACCTTTTTATGCAAATAATAATTATTGGTATGCATACTCAGTCAAACAAACACAGGATGGAGGGTATATATTTTGTGCTGATGGAGAGAGTAATGACAGTGTTTGGCTGATAAAAGCCGATGCAAGTGGAAATAAATTGTGGGAAAAAACATTAGGGAATGGAGATAATGCGGCGGGACAAAACCTCCAGCAGACTGATGACGGTGGGTATATAATTGTAGGAAATACTATCAATGATGATGTTTGGATAATAAAGGCAGACGCTGATGGAAATCAGCAATGGAATAACAATTTTGGCGGTACGGGGGGAGATGTTGGTTGTTCGGTTCAACAAACCTTTGATGGCGGATATATAATAACTGGCTCTACTACCTCTTACGGTACGGGTAATGGTGATGTATGGATAATAAAGACTGATGCTTCAGGAAATAAACAGTGGGACAAGGCTATTGACTGCAACAATAATGATATAGGTTATTCAATCTGGCAAACTTCTGATGGCGGATATATCATTACTGGAAGGACAATAGGTCTTTCCCAATGTGATGATATGTTACTAATAAAGACTGATGCGAGTGGTAATACTAGCAAGCAAGGCAAATCAAATTTTGTTCAAGAAAATCAATCTGCCTTTCCGCCACATTCAATATCTAACAAGTTTATGCCAGAAAACCGACCAATACACAGAACACCTGCAACATCCGAGAAATCAAGGAGAGTAAAATAGAGTTAGAACAGTTTATTATTGGGTGTTAGCAGTCAGGGATAATTGAAAAAAATAAGAAATCAAAAGTCAAATCCAAAGCCCTTCTCGGAGTTAGTTGCCGGGAAAGGTTTTATCGTTGGTGTTGGAGACGCAATTCACCCTCTATTGAATTTAAGGTAGAGAAAGAGATTACGAGAGTTTAGTTACCTATTTGACCAATTTAACATAGAATTTTATCCTCGTTTGATTCAAAGATTTTTAAAGCTTGACAAGGATAGATTTTGAAAATAATAATACTTAGTCTTGTTTAGGGGCTAAAATAAGGAGGAGAAAAATGCAATATACAAAATGTTTTTTGGGTGTAATCTTTTTGATTTTTTTGTGTCTTGGTTGTAGGAAAAACAATGTTACATATATTAAAGCAAGACATACAAGTGCTATACTTGAAGTAACTTATGAACTTTGGGGGCCCGATAGCCATTCTTGGACACTTGACGGATTAGTTTCAACGGATAGTTTTTATATATATATTCCGTTGGTTGGAGGGCCTAATGCTCAGGGACCCCAGTCTATATCCGCAAAGCTTGTTGATATAAATGGAAACTCTATTATTGAGGAGCATAACTCTGCCGACGGTTTTATTTGGGGGACAAGGGATAACCCAGAGGGTATGGGTGGTATGAGACCTTATGCTATAGAGGTGTCAAATGAGAACAGTGGATCCTGTATATATTTTGATGTAGGTTTTTACAGGGTTTACTGGCAATGAAAAGACTTATAGAATGTTGTAATAAAAAACATATTTAATAATGCCGTTGGCTATAGAAACACGAAGTTCCTGAGCCTGTCAGGAATAGTTTTTTATATGGAGGCGAAGAATGAAAAAAAGAGTTTTGGTCGTGAACTTTCTTTTAATAGTACTATCAAATATGTTGTTCTCTCAAGAAATACCTATCTCTTTGGTGGCGGGAACTCAATATTTTGGAGCAGTATGTCGAGGAGGTGATCGTTTTTTAGTAGTATGGGATGATATGAGAGGTGGATTCTATGAAGACGTAAGAGGACAAGCTATTGAGAATAACGGATCTTTACTTGGAAGTGAAATTGCTATATATCCAAAATCAGACAATTCATTGGTAAATGGGATTGATATCTCCTTTTGTAGTGGTACTTACTTAGTGGTATGGGGAACTGGTAAAGATATAGTTTATGGACGCCGAGTATATACAAGTGGGTCTTGTGCAGGAGATACTTTTATAATTGCAGGAAGTGCTGCTTATCCATCGGTTGCTCAATATAGTTCTAATTACTTGGTTGTATATGAACATAACCCAGGGGGAGTAAGGGATATTTATGGAAAATTAGTATCTGCTTCAGGAACTCCTGGAACAGAATTTTCCATTGGCACAGCTTCTTATAATCAATGGAGCCCAAAAGTGGCATGGGGTGGGAATTATCTGGTAGTTTGGCAAGATGATAGAAACGGCTCGGGAAGTTCATCAGATATATATGGGCAGCTTGTTTCTGCTACCGGGCAACTATCAGGTACAGAAATTTTAATATCTGGAGCAACAGGAGCTCAACAGCATCCCATGGTAGCATCCAATGGGTCAAATTTTCTAGTAATATGGAGAGATAATAGAAATGGAAATGAGGATATTTATGGGCAATTAGTTTCTTCATCGGGTAGCTTAATTGGCACTAATTTCCCTATTTGTTCTACTACTGGAGACCAAGAGAGCAGTCAGGCTGCATGTTTTAAGACCGGATATACCGCTTTATGGTGGGAATCCGGGATTGTATATCAAGCCGATATCTCCTCTACTGGAACTGTGAGTAATATTGGAGCATTTACAGGTTCTACCGGTTCAGGTGCTTATTCGAATGGTCGGCCTTTTGCCGATATTTCAGATGATGCTTTGGGCACTCAAAGATTTCTTGCATATAACAAATCTGACGGCGGTGATTTAAATATATATGGAAAACGCAACCCAAAACCTGCAGTAGAAGAGCAACAACTAAATAATTACGATACTAAGTTGTTAGAATTTAAACCGAATCCCGTAACTTCTGGAACTTATATTGAATATGTCCTGTCAAAAGATGCAAAGGTCACTCTTGATATTTATGACATAACAGGTAAAACTATCCGTAACTTGATAACAAGCAATCAAAAAGACGGTTCATGCAGAATTTACTGGAAAGGCACAGACAACAACGGACAAAAAGTAAGAAATGGTATTTATTTCATCCGTATGACTACAGGTGATTTCAAAGCAACACGGAAACTTACAATACTGAAGTAGTAATTAAAAGTTAAATAATAAGCCCTTCCCCTGTCTGGGGAGAGTTTTTGTATTTCAAGAAAAGCCTTGCGTTATTCACAAATCCCAATTAAGTTTAATAGGAATTCGGATGAAAAAGAATATTATCAAGAAAGTAATAAAATGGGTTATTGGTTTGTGTTTAATCATCTATATAACCGGATATTTAATATCGACAGCACCAGTGTTCTATGATTACTTTAAATACAATAAGCAGAGAATAGAATCAGGCAAAACTGCTCAAAATCTTCATATAAACAAATACACATTAGAGATAACTGGGATTGAGAAACATCTTGTATTAGTCGGTGAACAACATGACTATAACAAAAAAGAGCATGAGATTGCGGAAACTCTTATTAAACAATATAGATATATCGCAAGTGAACCTCGGTTTTCACGGGAAGGATTAACCCTAAAAAATAAGCTTTTTTTAACTAAGCTGCGAGTTCCTCTGAAAATAGTCAATTTTTATCAGCATTTGGGGAACGGAAGATGGTACACGGGGATATCTATGACTGCCACAAAACAGGGCCGTAAAGTATATGAATTGGAGCCCGTTAACGAGCCCACTGATTTGCTTGAGAAAGACTTCAAGAAATTCTTTATCAGGTGGTATTTCCGGGAAGCTTTCTCTTTTAAAGGCCCTTATAATGAGTATGACTTTGCAAAAGGAGAGGATATTATAGAGTATGCCGATTCTGCGAAACAAAATAGGGATGATAGTTTTGAACGTCAAGGCAAAGACGTTTATGGAATGGCAACAAGAGATAAGGTAATGGCTGAGAATATAATCGCGCTTCTTGAAAAGAATGGCGTAGATTCCCTTCTTGCGACAGCAGGCAATGCACATATCCCGGGCATTCTAAAACACTTGTCCGAAAAGGCTACCTTAACAAAAATAGAATAATTCTTACGCTTTTACTATAAAGTTCAAACATTGAAGGGCTTTGAATATACAGTGTTTTTTTCTTGATAGTTTTATTGACGAACTGAAATAAGGGATGCTTAATTCCTCAGTCAGTTAGCAAAAATTTTATACTTGACAAATGGAAATCATAACATAAATAAAAAAACATAGACTGTAGCGAAGAGAGGATTTAAGTATATTTGTTAAAGTATACCTTTTCTCTCATTAACGAAGAAAAAAGTAAGAGGAAGAGAAGTATTAGGTAAAAGGGGGTGATAAAGACAAAATATTGTTGTTGAGTTTATTAACCTAATTAACAAGTATTTGTACTAAACCAGAGAGGTGAAGTATGAGATTAAAGAATGCATTGATGTTTGTTGCAGTGTTTTTCTGTTTATGCCAGAATATTTTTGCTCAGCAGAATATGGAAGATGTGGTTTATCTCAAAAACGGTTCAATTATAAAAGGTATAATAGTTGAGCAAGTTTTTGGTGTTTCTATCAAGCTTAAGACAAAAGACGGAAACATCTTTGTTTTTAAGACACAGGAAGTTGAGAAAATAACAAAGGAAGATATACCAAAAGAAGAGATAAGAAGAGAAGAGATAAAAAATGTTCCTGGAACATATACAAGTATAAAAGAAGAAAAATCACCAGTAGTGGCTTGCCTTCTTTCTTTTGTTATTCCCGGCGTCGGGCAGTTTTATAACGGAGAGGTTGGGAAAGGCATCGCTCAGGAAGCCTTAATATTGGGTGGTTATGTGTTGGCATTTACTGCAGGTTTTGGCACGGAAACTTATTATGATTCTTACTATGATTATTACTATACTACTCCAACGTTGACGGCGTGGTATCCGATTGGTCTCGGGATTGGCGTACTTTCCCAATTATGGTCTATAATCGATGCTCCTGTTTCTGCAAATAGAATCAACAGAGAAAGAGCGCAACGGGGATATGGGCATCTTTTTGAATTTGACGGAAATAAGTATAAATTAGGAATGGATATAATGCCTAATCACGCACAAGTTACACTCCACTTCTAATAATGACGATGTAGTATGAGAGGTGAAAAAATACAATATAGAAAAAGAAAATAAGAAGCAAGAGGTGATGAGGAATCCACTAGATACACTATAAGCAAGACAATAAGTAAAGAAATAATAAATAGGAAAGGTTATGAATTTACACAAAATTACTGATATAATCTAAATTGGTATTTTAAATTAACTATAGACAAGCAAAAGGGCTGTACAATTAGTGGGGATTATTGTATTTATGGGGCAAGATGGAGAAGCCCATAGTGGTTTTGCATATAAAGAAATAGATCCTTAGACTTGGGTATTTGAAATTTCTAACTTCTTTGTTGGTGACTTAAAAGCAACTATTGAGGAAGAAGACAATAGATTATCAGGGAAATGGATTCCATGGAATGCTAACACTGATAAAGAATTTTAGTGGTCAACAACAAAAGTTCAATAAAAGAGGCGGGAGGCAAAATGTTGAGGAGAATTTTTTTGATAGGAATGGCTGTCATTGGGATAGCTATAACCACAACTACAAGAGCAGTGAACTGGACAATAGAAACAGTGGATACGCCTGGTGATGTAGGCAAATATAGTTCACTTGCTCTGGATAAGAGTGGATTTCCACATATTAGTTACCGTGATGGCACTAATCAGGACTTGAAATATGCATACAAAGATGCTTCAGGATGGCATATAACTACAATAGATGCGACTGGGAATGTCGGACAATGGACTTCTATTGCACTTGATACTCTTGATTATCCTCACATTAGTTATCAAGACCCAGGTAATCTTGATTTAAAATATGCTTGGCAAGATAATTCAGGGTGGAATATCCGGACAATAGATAGTTACGGAGAAGTGGGCGGAGCTATTTCTATCGCGTTAGATAATAATTGTTTTCCTCACATTGTATATTGGGGAAATTACGATAGCCACCAGCATTTGAAATATGCCTATATGGATGGTTCAGGATGGCATTACTCTACTATAAAATATGTTAGTTCCTGGAGCCCTTATGCAGTGGAGTTTTCAATTACTATTGACCGTTATAACTGTCCGCACATCTCTTATTTTGATAACAGTAATCTAATGTATACTTATAAAAGGGGAGAAAGTTGGTATGACGAAACTGTAGAATCAGGCTGTGGCATAGGCAGTGGGACTTCTATCGTATTAGATGAAAATGGATATCCGCATATTGCGTATAATAGGGAATCTGGCGAAGACTTGAAATATGCGTATAAGGACATTAGTGGTTGGCACACCACAACCGTAGACCAAGCTAATAATGTGGGAGATTGTCCATCAATTAAACTTGACCGTAATGGATACCCACATATAAGTTATCTCTACATGAGTTCAAACGATTTAAAATATGCATATCAAGACATATCGGGTTGGTCCACGGAGACAGTGAGCTATGGGAATGGAGGTACGACATGGAATTCGCTTCAACTTAACTCTATAGATGAACCTCATATTAGTTATTATAATAATTCCAATTGGGATTTGAAGTTTGCCAGACCGCGAAGTTACGCTCCTGGGATATTTAGTCTTCTTTCGCCTGCCAATGGTGCTTGGGCAAATGCATCCCCAAAATTTGAATGGCAATCTTGCAGTTATCAAGGAGATAGCCTTTCTCGTTACGAACTCTGGGTTGATGGCACAAAGAATAAAGAGGTACTTAAAACTCAACCATTTTCAACGCCCGCTTCTCCATTATCTGCTGGTTGGCGCACATGGAAAGTGCTTGCAATTAAAACGGCAGGTGATTCAATCTGGTCAAGTAGCACATGGTCAGTCAATATAGACGCTACCCCACCAATGGCATTTAGTTTAACGTCCCCAAACGACAGTGTCTGGACTGTTAACAGAAACCCTACTTTTACATGGCAGGCTTCATCAGACGCACAATCTGGACTTAAAGAGTATCAGTTATTTATTGATAGTTCGCTTGCAAGAACCGGAATTACTTCTACATCAACTACGCCATTATGGAGTTTAACTGATGGCAATCATACTTGGTATATCAAGGCAGTAGATATTGCAGGCAATACTACACAATCAAGTCAAGTATGGATGGTAAGAGTTGATGCTACCTCGCCAAATTATTTTTCATTGTATTCACCTGTTAATTATAATTATACTGCCAATACAACTCCTGCATTTAAATGGCAAAAAACTACAGATGCAGGAATAGGTATGTCTTATTATCAGTTGTGGATAGGCGGCACTCTTAAGATTGACAGCATTCCAGCAATTACATCAGATACCATATCAGTAACTTTGCCTTTTTCAAAGGCATTAACGAATGGTTCATATTCGTGGTATATTAAAGCAGTTGATACGTTAGGTAATTATTATAATACTTCCTCTCGAACGCTTTATGTTGACCTTCTCCCTCCTTATTCTTTTTCCCTTGTATCACCCGCAGATAGTGGTATTGCCCCCTCACCTACCCCAAATTTTACCTGGCACGAAACATATGATAACGACGTTCCGAGCTCAGGCTTTGCTAAATATCAGTTATGGATAGATAGTTCATTAAGTGTAGATAATATTACAAATTCATCAGATACATTACGTGCTCCTTCGAATTCACTTTCTGAGGGCTACCATAGTTGGTTCGTTAAAGCTTATGATGGTGTTGGAAATGTCCGGAATTCCACTCAAATATGGACATTAATTCTTGACTTTACTCCACCCAATGCATTCAGTCTGTCATCTCCGGCAGATTCTGATACTGTCGCTGTTAATTTGCCGACGTTATATTGGCATCCTTCTTCGGATACAGCTTCAGGATTAGTAAAATATCAATTATGGATAGACGGGGTTTTAAACCGAAACAACATTTCCCCGTCTGATACAAATGCAAAGCCTGTTTCTGCGCTTGCAAATGGAATTTATACTTGGTTTGTTAAAGCGTATGATAAAGCAAACGAAACTTCTTCTAATGAGACATGGCATATATGTGTATATAAAGATACAATTCCTCCTTCTGTTCCTCTTTTGGTATCTCCTGCAAACGGAGCAAACACAAAGGATACTATGCCTGCTTTTGTCTGGCACAAATCTACGGAAGACTGGAGCGGAATGGATTATTATCTCCTTCAATACGCAAAAAATGCTTCGTTCACTAATCCGGATAGTGTAAGAACTACCGATACTACTTACATTCCACCTACTAAACTTGCTGACACCACATATTACTGGAAAGTCAGGGCAGTAGATAAGGCAGCAAACCAAAGTAATTGGTCCTCAGTGTGGAACTTTGAAGTTGATACAAAGGCACCAAATGTGCCCACACTCGTTTCGCCAATTGGTGGAGTGTATTTGAATAACACTTCTGTGATATTCAACTGGTCACAAGTCACATTTGCATTGGGCAATGGAAAACGGAAATCAGCAGCTTCGCTCTCCTCACCGGTAAGATATATTCTTCAGGTGGATACGGTAATAGGGTTCTCCAATCCGGCAACTGTTGAAACTGTCACGGTTAGGTATGACACAGTAAGTCTGAGTCCACGGGGTCGTTATTACTGGAGAGTCAAAGTTTATGATCTTGCAGACAATCAAGGGACTTTTACAAATCCTGATAGTTTTGGCATAGATACGATTGTTCCTTCTATACCTCAATTAGTTTCCCCGGACAGCGGAATTATCACAAATGATAATACTCCGACTTATGTATGGAATCATTCTACGGATAATTTAAGTGGAGTAAATCGCTATATTTTACAGTATGCTCATAATTATCTCTTTACGGGCGCAGTAGCTGAAACTCTAATTGACACAAGTTATACACCCTCCTCTGGGCTTTCTGACACTATTTATTACTGGAAAGTCAAGACAGTAGGTAAAGCAACAAATCAAAGCAACTGGTCTTCTATACGGAGTTTTGAGTTAGATGCTCACATTCCTCTTACTCCTACTCTTGTATCACCTTATGATTCTTCATACTTGCCCAACATGTTAGTTCCTTTTGAATGGATGCAGGTAACAAAAAAGGGGAAAGACACAAAGTCTTCGCTGGTTCGTTATATATTTCAGATAGACACAACATCAGGCTTTGCTACTCCAATTACAGATACATTGAGTGTGACTAAAGATACGTTGGTTTTAAGCGAATCTCGTTATTACTGGCGTGTAAAGACTTATGATTTAGCAGGAAATAACGGCACTTTCTCTAATTTCTTCCGGTTTGTAGTGGATACAACTCATCCTCTAATTGATAGTTTTACAATCTTACATGATACAACTAATTTTTGGGGACCATTTGAAGTAAGAACAAAAACAACCGATAATTCGCTGTTACATAATCCTGTTTTACTCTATAGAACAAGCGCAGATACAGCGTGGAAATCCGGTGTTATGAGTTCTATGGGAACCAATTGGTTTATTGATTCAATCCCAGTACAGACTATACAAGATAGCATTATAGTTAATTACTATTTAACTGCAGAAGACTTTGCAACAAATACATCGAGAGAACCTGTATCCGGAATACATACTTTTGTTCTACGACAAAAAACTGGCATAGAAGACAAAATTCCTGATAAGTTTACATTATCTTTAGCAACTCCAAATCCTTCTATAAGAAATATTGTGATTAAATATGGATTACCGGAAAAAGTAGGTGTAACCTTAAGTCTATATAATTTATCGGGTAGATTGGTAAAAACGTTTTGTTTAGGAGAACAAAAACCAGGTTATTATGAAACTACCGTGAATTATAACGAACTTGCTAAAGGTGTATATTTTGCTAAATTCTCAGCCGGCAGATACAAAGAGACAAAGAAAATAATCTTGATTAAATAGAAATAACCACCGAGAGAAAAAGAAGCCCTTTTCATATTTGAAGAGGGCTTCTTCACAAGCACAGTTTTTTCCTATTGACAAAGCTGTCAAAAAAGTTCACTGAATTTATCAATGAAAAACTTATTACTTGCTACGGGGGGAATTACAGCATCTTTTGCCTTTATAGTAGCACTAATTCCTATTTTAGTTAATTGTTTTTTAGTCTCTTAAAAAGAGGAATTGAGATAAGTTGAAATTAAAAGTCAGACAAGAAGCCCTTCTGGGAAAGATACAATATCAAGAGTAATCGGCACTTTAATATTTTATGGACCGCTCTCATGAATCTGTGTGCGTTCAGTTGTTAATTTATACCAAACCGCTATCAAAACGGCACCCTGCTTTGCGGCCACCGCCAAGGAAGCGGGGTGTCCGACAAATGGATAATCCGCCTGGGACTTAAGGGTTTGTAAACACAGATAGAAAAAAATAAAGAGTTTTATCCGCGAGTAAACGCCCTTCGGCAAGCTCATGGGAAACTCAATGCACACGAATTAAAAACAACAGAAAGCACATCACGAAAGAAGGTGAAAAACAAAGGAAACGCGAAAGAATACAGGACACGGAAAAAGAAAGGGGGAGGGTATTTTATTTCCAATCACTGAAAACATCTTCAATTATAAAAACAGTATAAAAAAATAACAACAAGAGGAAAGAATATCCGGGAAATTTCCGTAAAAATAACGGAGCGCATAATATTGTTATCCCTAATATTCCGGTTGCTATCCTGCTTATTTTATTTTTTGGTTTTTTATGAAAGGGGTTCCAGTTAAAAACAGCCATTAGTATGGCAAATAATCCCAGTATTAAATACATTACGTTAAGCACAGGGTTCATATTTTTTTATATTAGTTTTATTATAATGAATGGATATATGAAAGTCAAATTTAAAATATCTACAAAAAATGGATTCACACAGATGAAGAAAAGGAAAAGGGAGAAGAGAAACAGATAGAAATGCCCGTACCAATCCGCCTACGGTGAGATCACCGCCGGGGCGGTCGCCACCATAGCGGGATGTTCCAGATGTTCCATCTTCGACAGGGCGAGGTAATTTTTAAAAGGAACCAATACAAACAAAAGGGGCATAGCACGCTATGCCCCTACGGATTCGTTAATAGGATATTAATTAATTATATAACCAGACAAAATGCCTGCCTGCGTCCCACCACCGCCACAGCGGGGTCTTTGACTTTCGCCATACCTTCGGCAGGCAGGCAGGGAATGACGAACAAGAAAAGGGGCGACTTACAAAGTCGCCCCTACGAGAATATATAACAGATTAAAAACAGATTATTTCAGTTTGATAAGTTTGAGAGATTGTTTAGCGTTATTTCTTACGAAGTATATACCTTGTTTTACATTTTTGCCATTATTGTCTTTACCGTCCCATGTGACATTAGTGGTCAGTGGTGAGTGGTCAGTGGTCAGTGGGAAAGTCTTTACTAATTTGCCGGCAATGTCGTAGATAGTTAATAGGGTATTAGTGTAATAGTTATTAGGAGAAACAGAATAAGTGATGATTGTAGAGTTAGAGAATGGGTTTCGACTTGCCCTGAGCGTAGTCGAAAGGGTTTTGGAATTAGATTCGTCTTCTACGCCGGCGCCGCAGTCTTTATACCATTTACAAGGTATCCCGTTTACTATTGACCATAGTCTATAATATCCCTGGAAGTCACTAATTACTGGATGTACGATTGTGCGTGTTTCGCTCCAGCTGCTACTATTGGGCATAGTGAGGATTTCTCCGCCGCCGTTACCCTGCCAGTTTCCGCCGCCTACACGGACAAGCGAAATAATCGGATGGTCATTTGAAGAGACGTGACAATGGTTACCACCGTCGGCTTCCGAAATACCCCTGAATAAATCGCCGTTAATATCCATTGTAGAGCCTATTGTAGTTACTGCGGGGAAATTTCCGATAGTTGACTGCCATGTATCAAGGTATCCGAGACCTATGTCAAAACTTTCTATTGAACCAAGGAAAGAACCGTTATTTCCGCCGATTGCAAGGATATAAGGTTTATCAATCGGAATAAGAACTGAGCCGTGATAAGCTCTTGTTGTTGCAAGAGGCGATGGTATAGTTTTCCACTGATGTAATTTAGTTACCGGGTTGCAGACAGCCGGGTCAAACAGTTCGCAGGAATTGAGGTAAGCCGAACCCGTATATCCACCCGAAACAAGGACCAATCCTGAATACAGGAGTGAAGCATTATGCGCATATCTTGCGGTGCCTAAAGGTGTTTCCGGTGACCAAACGCCCAACAGCGGGTCATAAATTTCGCAGCTTGAGAGAGCGCCTCCCGAGTTTCTTCCGCCCATTACGAGTACTTTACCCGACTGCAATAAAATCGCAGTCTGCAAGCTTCGCGCGGTAGCGAGGGGGCATGTGGCCCTCCAGGTAGTTCCGTCCCAGATTTCGCAAGTTGCGGTATAAGTACCGGCAGCAGTTTCTCCGCCGATAACGAGTACATCACCGTTAAGAAGTAGAATCGCCGAATGTCTTGCTCTTGCGGTTGCCATCGAGCCTGTGGCAGTCCAGGCGCCCGCACTAAAGACTTCGCAGGTATTTGTATATCCGGCGTTTTCACCGCCGGTAACGAGAATCGTTCCGTCTTTTAATTGTGTTGCGGAGTGGTCAAATCTTGAGGTTGCCATAGCTCCGGTATTAGTCCAGTTTCCCGAGACGAGGTCCCAGATTTCGCAGGAGTTAAGAGCGCCTCCGGCATTTCTTCCACCGGCAGCAAGGACTTCGTGGTCACTGAGAAGGTTTGCCGTGTGGTGAGTTCGAGCAGTATTAAGGGAACCGGTGTATGCAGTGGAGTCCATTTTATAATTATATAATTCGCAAGTACTAAGGATACCGCTTGAGCCTTCACCGCCTGCGATGAGAACATTAGTAGAGCAGTTGCTCGTATGTTTAATGGGGAGAAGAGTAATGGTTGCGGCTTCGCGCGCGGTTTTGAGAGAAGTTTTTGTATTCCAGACAGGATTAGTCGGGTCATAAATTTCGGGTATTTTAGCGGCGGTATCGTTATTGAAGGAGCCGACAGCCAAAACTTTTCCGGTAGGAAGAATGGCGATAGAGAAGTGAGTTCTGCTAGGCCAAATCATAGTATCGACGATAGACCATGTTTTTGCGACCGGGTCATACAATTCATTAACGCCGCTATTATCTCCTCCTATCATAAGAACTTTTCCGTTAGGAAGGAGCACAGGCGCTCCAATATCTCTGCTGTAGGTCATATTTCCGCTACCCGACCATGTATTAGAGTTTTCGTTATACAAGCTGGATGACGTACCTGTTCCTCCAAAGACAAGGACTTCGTCATTATATTCCGGAGCGAGGAGTACGCCCATATGTCCTGTTCCCCTTTCTACTGGGGAGTTTGGGGCTGCGGTCCACGTTGCCGAAATCGGATTATAGACCTGTGCCTGAGCCCCGACGGGTGAGAAACCGAAACCTCCCATAGCTAATACTTTACCTGACCTGAGGAGGACTTCGATACCCTGGTCGTGTTCGGATGCAGAGCTTGCGGTAGCTGCGTAGGTGCCATTAGTATCGACCAACAAATAAGCATTGTTATTATAATTTGCAAGGAGTTTACCATCTTTTAAAACTGTATAACAGTGGCTAGTTTCCCAGCCGAAAGTCATAGCTGTAGTATCCCAAGTATTGGTTGCGGGTTCATAAAGGTACCAATCTCCACCGTCGCCGGCCAGGACTTTGCCGTTTGTCATCAATACGCCGACTGAGTGTGCGAGTCCGCTATATGGCATACTGTCGAATACTTCCCATTTTCCGGATGAGGGGAAGAAGATTTCTTGCGTAAACGGCGCGGGCGGATATCCTCCAAGAACCATAACTCTGCCGTCGGTAAGAACGGCAAGACTGTGACCTTTACGTCCGAAAACAAGGCTATCCGTGAGACTCCATCTGGAAGCGTTTAACAAAGTGGAAGCTAACAAAAGAATGGCACAAAAGACATATTTTTTTCGCATACGTCCTCCTTTTTTTTAGATTATAAAAAATTTAGTATTAATATTTCATCTGTCAAGAAAAGATTGTGGGGAAGAGAAAGAAACTTTTCACCGCAGAGACGCAGAGTACGCAGAGAAGATACAAAAGAACAAAGAAAGATTAACTACAGAGGGAAAAGAGGAGGACGCAGAGGACAGAAAACAAATAAGACTTAGGGTTAACAGATAACAAAAAAGGTAGAGGACAGAGCGTAACAGAAAAGAGAATAATCCACCATGAAAGTATAAAAAACAAAGAAAGCACGAAAAACAAACAGAATGAAACCGCGGATAAACACAGATTAACGCAGAAAAAAGAGAACGGAAAATTATAGAGTAAAAAAACTACCAACAGAAAAGCCACAAAAACACTAAGCCCAGCTGAGCCCAGAAGACTGGATACGAATCCCTAATCTGCCAGAGGCGGAAAGGGCTTCGTACTGGATAAGTTAGAGCCCCCTAGGATAGGCATCTCTAAGAACTAAAGTTCTAAGAGCTTTCTATAATTCTCCTACGTCGAAAACTCTAACTAACAAAAAAGACAGAGGGGACAACCACCCCGCCTCCTGCGGGGTAAACTCCAACTTGAAAAACAAAGAAAGCACGAAAAACAAACAGAATGAAACCGCGGATAAACACAGATTAACGCAGAAAAAAGAGAACGGAAAATTATAGAGTAAAAAAACTACCAACAGAAAAGAATAGCCACAAAAACACTAAGCCCAGCTGAGCCCTGCAGACTGGATACGAATCCCTAATCTGCCAGAGGCGGAAAGGGCTTCGTACTGGATAAGTTAGAGTCCCCTAGGATAGGCATCTCTAAGAACTAAAGTTCTAAGAGCTTTCTAAACAAATAGAACAAAATGGGCATAGCACGCTATGCCCCTACAGATTCGTTATTAGGGTAATAGTTAATTATATAACCAGACAAAATGCCTACCTGCGGTAGGCAGGGATTCCCGCCACCGCCATAGCGGGGTCTTTGACTTTCGCCATACCTTCGGCAGGCAGGCAGGGAATGACGAACAAGAAAAGGGACACTCCAACGGATCGCCCCTACGAATACAGAACGGGGTTAGGTAGTAGTCTTCTTCCTACATAGGACGCCATATAGGGCGCCGAAGGCGGTTTCTCCCTCATTGATAATCTCAAGGTTACTTTGTAAGCACAACAGCCACATCTCGATTTTTGTAAAAGGTAGTTCTTTGATTCCTATCCAGCGGTTAAACGTTCCGATACAGTTAAACGTCGGGGAAAAAATCGGCACCCAAATCATAACCAGTCCTCCCGGGCGGGCGCATTGACTGTGTTTTTTTATCGCGTAGAGTCGTTCTTTACCGGAGAAATGTTCGATTAATCCCGTACTGTGAACAAAGTCATATCTTTTTGGGGGAGAGAATTTTAAAAGGTCTTTTGAGATTTTTTTCACGGGACAGGGATATGTTTCCGTTTTTACATTTGTCATAGCTTCGGGACTGAAATCAAGCAGGGTAACGGAATTCACCTGTCGCGTAGAAGCGAGATATAAACTATTACTACCGGTTCCGCAACCCAATTCAAGGATATTTTTCCCGATGCAAGAGCCGTTCAAAAGTTTGTTTATCGCCTTAAAATAAAGTTGATACCGGACGAAGTTTTCAACGGGTTGAGAGACCGTGAAGCGGCGATGAAAATTAGTAAATTTATTCGTCCATAAAGAATCCCAGAGCATTGACGAATTTTCCAACGTATCAGTTGAAATGTTTTTCATTTTTCCTCCTAAAAGTTATATCCAACTACACTACCAACGGGAATTCCAATTACGCATCCAATCAATCCATAATTTCCCCGATTGACATTATCTTGTAGGATTGTATTAAGTCCTAACATAATTACAGAACCTCCAAGCCCTCCGAGTATGCTTCCGATAAGTGCTTTTCCGAACGACCCGTTTTGTTTTAATCTTTTTCCCATAATCGTTGTCCCGGCACTTACTCCTATCGGGATACAAATAAGTCCCGAAATTTCAGAAAGCATTACAAAATGTGAAGCAGAGGCGTAATCTTCCATACAACATGCTTCTCCGAATGCTCTACACAGGAAGAATATACTTGGTATTGCGCCGATTATCCCGCCTACCAAACCGCCGAAGGATTCTCCTATATAAACACCGGTACCTGGTTTAGCGGTTTCGTCTTTTGATATTTCTTCTGTAATAGAGAAGGTATTTTGCGAAGATTTGTAATTTGAGAACGATTCCGAGAAGCAAAACATCTGCGGGATTTTGAGACCGATGTTTTCCGTTTTGCCCGTGGCAGGCAAAAGTGCGGAGAAGAGTAAGCCGATTAAAAGTAAAGTTGTTTTGTTTTTCATTTTATTCTCCTCCTAAAATATTAATTGCTCCTAAAGACAGACCGCAGGAAACGTAAAATGCGGATTTGTGTTCCTGAAAAATATCCGTGTAAGCGGCGCGTAATTTTAATAAAGTGCCGGGGGACCATTCAATACCAAAACTTCCGGAACGAGGGGGATAAAGAAACCAAAACTCTGCAAAACAATCAACAGTATTGGCAAATTGAAGTTTACCGAGATGCCATTTATTGTAATAAAGAAGATAATAAAGATGAATTGGAGCAACAGTAAAATTATTGATGGAGGGTAAACCATCCATTTCGTGATAACTCTCATCA
>JAQTXJ010000044.1 GCA_028688815.1 bacterium
ATCTCAACCAGGCGCTTTTTGTAGGAGAACAATTGGATCCTTCTACTACTGGAGGGACAAAAAAAGATGGGGTAGCTTATCTTATGCCGCAATGCAATATAACACGATTATATGAGCCGGAAATGGGTACAGGCATAGTTCATGATAGCATTGAATCCTGTCTTAATGCAAATCCTTACATCGTAAATCATCTGGGACATGCCAACTGGAATATAATGTTTGGCGGATGGGGAGGCGTACATTCATTAACAAATACGGAATATTTTCTATTATATTCACAGGGATGTTATACTAATGCTTTTGATAATGCTACGTCCGGGGGCGTAGGCGCATTTTCGGAAAACTTTATATTTGCGGAACACGGCGCATTTGCTTATATAGGAGATTCAAGATATGGGTGGTATGGAGTAGGTCACGAAGGTCCCGGAGAACAGTTTGACAGAGAGTTTTTTGATGCTTTATTTACCGAAAAGATAACTAACCTAGGGAACGCGTTACAAGATGCGAAAGAAGATTTATCATCTTCAATATCAGCCACCGGAACTATGAGATGGTGTTATTTTGAACTTAACTTTTTAGGCGACCCGGAGACACCTATTATAACCGAATATAGCGCTCCGGTTGCAAACATATCTTCAATTCCCCATAACTATGGCACTGCAGGAATAATAGGAACTGCCAAAGCAGGAGACATGGCAGGAGCAACTTTTCTTAATTACCACATAGAATATGCTCTTGGAACAAATCCCTCCGTATGGGTTTCCATATCGGACACGTTTTATACGCCAGTAACAAATGATACTCTTTGTTATATTGATACAAGACTATTACCTGAAGATTCTACCGTTACCGTAAAGCTTGTTGTTAAGGATTCAACGGGCAGGACAACAAACTCAAGAATGTATCTCCAGGCTAAAAATTGTGAAATAGCTCTAATTTATATGAAAACATGCGCTGAAGGAGATACAATACTGGTATTGGGATGTGCCGCCGGGAAAAACTTTACCAGTTATAAAGTTGAATCAAAAGGTACGGGAGGATGGGATACCGTAGGAATGATGCATTTAAAAAATGGCGGAACAAGTGAAGTTTTATGGGATACTCTTGCATTATGGAACCTTGATGGATTTAATAGCGGGACAGATACCGTCAGATTAATCGTAAACGGAGCAGATACTTTTTATGCAAAGACCGGCGGACTTCTTATTGATAATTGTCTCTTGATGACACCCAAAAATGGAGACGTTCTCAGGATGGATCACCCTGTGTATATTATGGGGAATGCAGCGCATCCGAATTTCACATATTACAATATCAAATACGGTTTGGGCATCGCTCCTACAAGCTGGGATACTGCAGGAATTACATTAGACAGCGGAGGAACTCTCCCTGTAAGGAGAGGAATGCTTGGAACGTTAAATCCTGCCGGTATGATTCCTGACTCTACTTATACGCTCAGATTATATGTAGGGTCAGAGGGAGCAGACCAAATCCAGGTAAAGTTTCAGCAATTTTTTCTCACGGGTTGGCCTATATCGTATCATGGAGGATGCAATTCTCCCGTAGTATATGACATTGACGCGGATAACGAACTGGAAACTTTTGTTACCGTTTCCAACGGGTACTGGGTTTTTGGTCCCAGCGGGGCTACCGAATGGTGCGCAGGTCCAGATACGTGTATGCTTACCGAACCTTCCATCGGAAACATTGCCGATTATTATGAAGGAAGAAATGAATTTGTTATGGCAAGCAAGGATTCTCTGTTTGCCATACATCGTATCTGTCAAATGGGCAATTGGAAACCTGCTATAGGATTTCCTTTACCAATACCCGGGATAAAAAACAGTCCTCCAATACTTGCCCAGTTAGACACTACAATATTTCTGGAAATAATTCACTGTTCTTCAAATGACAGTATATATGCAATATCCGGCAGCGCACAAATTCTTCCTGGGTGGCCAAAGTACGCACCCGGCATTCTTACTGCTGCGGTTGGAAATTTAGATTCGGATTCTTTGATGGAAATTGTATTCGGAGACAGCACAGGCAAGATATGGGCAGTAAACGGTAATGGCTCTACACTTTCCGGTTGGCCTGTTACTTTAGACGGGAATGTTTTGACACCTACTCTTGGCGATATAGATAAAGACGGGAAACTTGAAATAGTAGTTGCAACATCAGAAAAACTTTACATTCTAAGAAATAATGGTATTAGTTTCACAGGGTGGACTCCTATACCCATAGAAATTAGCTATAAACCGGGAGTATTTCAATCGCCTATATTAGGTAATTTAGATAGCGATTCTCTTCTTGAAATTGTTATTACAACTTTCTGTGGTGAAGGATCTATTGTTTCAGTATTTAACCAGGACGGGACTTTTGTTCCGGGGTGGCCTGATACAATTTATATGAACGCCGCAACTTCTCCAATTATCGGAGATATGGACGGTGATGCCGAGCAAGAAATTATGGTAAACACCGTTTCAGGAGTACTTTATGCTTATAATGCGGATGGAACATATGTCCCAAGTTATCCCCGCAGTATCTTAACTCAGGTTTGGGACGGGGTAGAAAGTCCTGCAGGAACTTTTACTGACCTGAATAACGACGGGCGTATGGACGTAGTATGGTGCAGTAACTATTATACTTTTGCATTTAATACGAGAGGCGGAAACCCGCAACTCAGTGATTGGCCTACATATAAGCATGATGTACAACACACGGGATGTTATGGGTTTGGCACACCCATTGCCGTAGAAGAAACAAAAACTCCTTTAGCTTTTTGGGTTGGTAAACCGCTACCAAACCCATTCAAGGGGACTACTTTACTTTCGTTTTCAGTTCCAAAAATGACAGAAGTTAAAATAAATGTATTTAATCTTGCCGGACAAAATATAAAAACTTTATTGGATGAAAAAGTCAAACCGGGATTTCATTCCGTTAACTGGACAGGTAAAAACCAAAACGGTAAAAAGGTTCCCGCCGGTATATATTTTATTCGCGTAAAAGGTATAGGCGATATTACAACAAGAAAAACGGTATTATTGAGGTAAGGAAAATTCTCACCGCAGATCCTCAGGCGGACAGGGACGCAGAGGACGCAGAGAAGAAGTTTTAAGAATAATAAAAATCCAGCTAAGCTGGATAACCCTGTACAATAAATATACAGGGCAATTTAGAGTAACGTTTCTGACGAAACGAACTCTAACTGGGAGGGACGAATGACAGGTTTAATAATATATCTTTTATTAGGGGTAACAAATAGTTTTCATACACAAAATAAGATGCCGCCGGTTTACGTTGTAGAAAAAAAAGGGGAAAAACCAAAAGGTGATTATCCTATTGACGTGATATATCAAGGTAACAGTGAGGTAGACATAACCCTCGGCGTTATTTACTTATGGCCTATGGATTATGAAATTCTGCGTGATGGGGTAAGAATTGACTATTTTCTTAGGGATTCCGGTGGTGACTGGGCATATAGAGACACAACAGCATCTCCCGGCACTTATACTTACCAGGTAAAAATGTACTGGCCAGGGACTGATTCCCTCGATGCAGCAACCGATCCGGTTACTGCTCACCCGGGACAGGTAAGCGGATTTATTAGAAAAACTACAGTGTGGAAAAAATCAGCCAGTCCTTTCCTTGTCAGTGGCAGTATCTCATGGTATCCTCAATTGAAAGGGATTTCAATACAACCCGGGTGCACTTTAAGAATAGAGGGAGGCGTTAAGGTTCACTTTGACAAAGATTATTCCATAGGAATGTTCGGCAGTACATTTTATGCTAACGGAACGCAAAATGATATGATTGTATTTGAAGGAGGCGGGAAAATGGGTGACTGGGGAGGCATAACATCGGATACTTCCCGTATAAATTTCAACTGGGTACAATTAAACGATGCAAGTAAAGGATTATTCCTTGGGAGAAATAATACGGTTACCGTTAATAATTCGTGGTTTTGGAATGATTCCACCGGAATTTACAGTCAATACGGCGGGACCAATTCGGTAACTTTTTCAAATGGATTTATCGGAGACTGTGACTACGGAATATATTGTATGGGAAGCTTTGCACCACAGGTATCTTCAAGTGAATTTGCATATAATAATTGCGGAATCTTTGCTATGGAAGATGCCGCTCCTGCAATAAGCAGCAGTAACTTTTGCGGTAATAAAAGCTACGCTATCGCAAATACTTCCGCTTTAAAAATATCCGCCAAAGATTCATGGTGGGGGTATCCAAGCGGGCCAAAAGCCAACAGCAATCCGAAAGGAGAAGGTGAAAAGTTATCCGGAGACGTTGATTTTCAGGGATTCAAAACTTGTCCTTACGATTTGTCAACACTGCCTCTCCCCGACTTCAGGGTAGATACGATAATAGTAACGCAAATAATCGACAGCGCTGACCTTTTTGCAGCCAGACCAACGGTAGTAAGGGTATTTGTTTCTCCCGGGCGAAGCAAAAGCGCAGATTTTCCATCGTTTGGAATACAAACCTGGCTGGGAGGGTATCCTTGTGTACCTGACCCTAATCCTGATTCAGTAAAATACAAAGGATGCTGGGATAAAATAAAAGAAGTCAGAAAAGGCTTAAACTCAGTTAATTGTTTTATCAGTGATATTAACGGGTTGCCTGCCACAGCCTGTAGTTCGGACGTGACGGTTAAAATAACGCCGGCTTTGGGCGATGAAAGGGACGATACGGAAAACAACGAGGATACTCTCAAAGTAGGTTTTAAAGCACCTGCACCAAAGTGGAGAATTTACTATACCGCTTTACGTGTAGGCGATTGGTGGTCAGATGGTTCCGGACCGGCGTCATCCGTGATAGAAAAATTTGCTGCAGATAACGAAAGTTTTCTTGAGGGTGTATTCCCGATAAGATTGGAGTCTACGTTCCGCGGATATTCGGTACGCTGGCTTGCATTTACACAAACAGGAGCAATATCATATCTCAAAACTTATCTCGCTCTTACATCAGGCAACGCTTTTGCCATTGGAATCGTACCAAGGGATTTTTTAAATGGCAGTGTCGGCACTATGGCATACACTTCCGTGGGACTTTACCATTATACTGCGCTTATTAGTTACAGAACCGATTTCCAGGACGATACATGGGGAACTGCTCACGAGCTGGGACACAGTTTTGACCTCTTAGATGAATATTACGAGAAAACACCTCCGCCACCGGATGGCAACGAAAACTGGGATTGTGTCCGTAAACCTGACGGGCATATGGCAACAAACGGATGGTGGGTAAACAAGAAAAAAGACGGGTGCATATATAATGTTTATCCTGCGGATACTACCAGTAAGTTCAACAACGTATATAGTTTTATGGGAAACACTCTCCCGATAAAGCACTGGATACCAAGATGTGATTATAATGCTTTGAATACCGCAATTTCCGCAATTAAAAGTCAGAAGTCGGCAACAAACAGGTTACTTGTAAATCTTTCCATATACAAAAACGATTCGGTCTTTGCTCTGCCTTTTTATGAGATTGGAAGCGGCATAGCAGATACAGGCACATCCGGAAATTATAGTCTCGAGTGTCTGAATGTGGGCAATACGACGCTATCCAGCGTAAAATTCTCCGCTCCTTTATGGGAAATGGATACTACGGCAGGGGTTGAAGTATTTTCTAATTGTGTTGTTCTTGATTATCCTGCAGGGACAAAGAAAATAGTATTAAAGAACAACTCCAATATTATATTTCAAAGAACCATCAGCACTAATACTCCTGTGGTAGACCTTATTTTTCCAAACGGAGGTTCCATAGGAGACAGCGTAAAGGTTGTTTGGAGCGGAAGCGACCTTGATGGAGATAAATTGTTATATGCATTATTTTCAAAGGGAAGCACCGATGATTGGGCTCCTATTGTATTTAACATAGAAGATACTTCATATATGGTAGATGCGCATTTACTTGGAAGCACTGCAAAATTCAAAGTAACTGCAACAGATGGAATTAACAGCGCATCGGATTCTTCAGGTTCATCTTCCAGCGTACAAAATAAAGCGCCTTTGGTATTTATAAGCGTACCTTCCGACAGTTTAAACTTTTCACACAACCAGACCGTTGCATTATCGGGAAGCGCAATCGACCCGGAAGAAAAGACTTTGCCGGAATCGTCACTTGTGTGGGTTTCAAGCATAGATGACACTATTGGATTCGGGAATTCAATAAATAAGACGTTATCCGTTGGAACGCATACCATATCTTTTAGCGCAAAAGACAGCGGAGGGCTTGTCAGCATTGATGCCATTACGTTATTCGTAGTGTCGGATACGCTTACGGATGTTTATGTAACAAGCAACGACATAACGACAAGCGAGTCTCCGATAATCAACGATACTTGCTGGATTAACTGCACCGTGAAAAACACTTTAAGAGATGCAAACTGTCTTGTATCAATATATCTGAACGGATTGGATTCGTTGCATTTGCTTAAGAGCGATAGTATGTTCATAGAGGCAAACAAGTCTGCAACATTAAGCGCAATGTGGGCACCACAGGCAATGGGAAATGATACGATATGGGTTAAGGTTTCGGGTGTTAGTCCATCCGAAAGTAATACGTCAAACAATATCGCATCAAAAGTCTTTACGGTAATATCCGTAGAAGAGAAGCCTGTAGCTCCCGTTGTTCTTTATCTGAATCAGAACTATCCAAACCCGGCATACAATTCGACTTTTATAAAGTTCTCCGTTCCATCGACGGGAAAAATAAGTTTGAAAGTATATGATATATCCGGCAAGTTAGTAAAAACAATCGTTAACGGCGAATACAAACCCGGGTATTATACCGTGCAGTGGAATGCGGATAACGATTATGACAGGAAGTTATCGAGCGGAGTATATTTCATAAGGTTGCAAAGCAATCAGAAAACTTTCACGCGGAAAACGGTGATTCTGAAGTAAGGAAAAGAAAATTTCACCGCCCCGCAAAATGCGGGGTAAACTCCGACGCAAAGTACGCAGAGAAGAGAAGAACATATAGCAGAAAGGATTGTTATCCCTGCAAGGATGGATAGTTCGACTGATGCGGACTAAAAAAAGGAGGAAGGATATGAATAGATTGATAGGGACGTTGTTTCTTTTGGGGGTATTTTTTACAAATATTTTCGCTGAAGATGAACTTAAATCCTCGAATAATCCTGATATTAGTTTCACATATGAAAAAGGATTTATCGGCGTATTAGGACATATAATCCAGTTTGGTATAGATGGAAGCGAGATTAATTATGTAAAAGAAGCTGGACAGGATGTATTATTGCCTTATGAGCGTTATACTGCGGAAATCAATTTCAATAAAAAACATTCGCTTATATTTTTAGCCCAACCTTTTGACCTTCTAACGACAGAAATCTTAAGAAGAGACATTATGATTGATTCTATGTTGTTCCCAAAAGGCACGATAGTAGATTTTAAGTATGGTTTTACTTTTTACCGTATCAGTTATTTGTATGATTTAAAGAACGGAGATAAAGAATTTGCTTTAGGATTATCTTTTCAGATAAGAAATGCCGACATTAGTTTCACTTCAAAAGAAAAGTCTTTGTTGAAAAGGAATAGCAATATAGGGCCTGTTCCAATATTAAAATTCAGAGGAAAGATACCTTTCAAAAATATATACTGGGTAGGCGCTGAGTTAGACGGATTCTATGCGTCGGGCAAATATATAACCGGAAGCAAGAACGATTTCGAAGGAGCAATTCTTGATTGTTCGATACAATCGGGAGTTAACCTGAACAAACACCTGCAAACCTTTTTGAATGCCAGATATATAGGGGGCGGCGCTAAAGGGAATGAGAATAATCCTAATCGGCCGGGAGGAGGTTATACTAACAACTGGTTGAAAACATTGGCTCTTTCGGTTGGTTTGACATATAAACAGTAGCGCTAAAATCCGAAGATAGAGAAAATATTGGACGCAGATTTACACGGATAAAAGAAAAAGAGGTTTAGATAGTGTAGGTAGTATAGACAGTTTGAATGTTTGAAAGTTTGAGTGTTTGAACGTTAAAACAGAAAGACAAAAAAAGAAAATGGAAAAGCAACCACAGAGAACACGGAGAACTGAAAAAATTAAGAGTAAGGACGGACAAGGCAAGACATAGGAAAACATATAGAGAACACAGAGAAAAAGGAGAGCACAGAGAAGAGCTGACGGCAACAAAATCTATTTATTACGACCGAGATTTTTTAAGGCAATGGCTTTGTTTTGTAAAGCATCCCCATCTTTCGGGTTTATCTTAATTGCCTTATCATAACAAGGAATCGCTTCTTCATAACGCCCGAGTTTTGCCAAAGCAATGCCTTTGTTGTACCAGGCATTCGCATATACAGGGATTATCTTGATTGCCTCATCGTAACAACAAATTTCTTCCTCGTAACGACCAAGTTTTCCTAAAGCCGTGCCTTTGTTATACCAGGCACTCGCATATCCCGGGTTTATCTTTATTGCCTCATCGTAACAATAAATTTCTTCTTTGGTGCGGCCAAGCTTTCCTAAAACAGTACCTTTATTATACCATACCTGAGGATCTTTTGGGTTTATTTTTATTACCTCGTCATAACAATGAAGTTCTTCTTCGTTACGGCCAAGCCTTCCTAAAGAAACACCCTTGTTTCCCCATGCAGTTGCATATCCCGGGTTTATTTTAATTGCCTCATCGAAACAGCGAATAGCTTCTTCAATACGGCCAAGATTTCCCAGAGCAGTACCTTTGTTATACCATGCTCTGGAATCTTTAGGGTTTATCTTAATTGCCTCATCAGAATAACGAATTTCTTCTTCATAAGGATTAATATTTGAATTGCCGGATTTTTTCTTACCAAAACCACTAAAGATAGACATAATTGTTGATTATTTTACTTTTGGAAAGGAAGTTGTCAAGGGGAAAACCTAAAAACAAAAGAATGCAACCACAGAGAACACAGAGAATACAACAGGATTTAGAGTGAAAAACAACTAAAAACAGAAAAACATATAGAGAGCACAGAAAAAAAGAATAGAGGACACAGAGAAAAGAACAAAAATATATCCCAGCGGAGCTGGATAGGAATCTCTCCAGTAAAAGACTCTGGACAACCCCGCCGAGGCGGGATTTCGCCAAAGCTCAACAATCTTTTCCCTAATTAACATAAGGGGTTGTAAGTAAGGGCTTTGCCCAAGAGCTTCTTACCGCGAATGGACACGAATGAACACGAATAAGAAATTGGACGCAGATGAACGCAGAAAACAAAAGAATGCAACCACAAAAATTTGGCCACCCCGCCCTGGCGGGGTAAACTCCTAACACAGATTTACAAATTATCACGCTCTGCAAAGGGAAAAACAACTAATTTGCCACGAAAGCACGAAACCACTAAAAACTAACCGCGAAAGGACAGAAAACAAAAAATTTCAACAGAGATTAAAAGCCCCACTTTGTGGGATAACAATCCCTAATCCAGCAAAGCTGGAAAGGGCTTGCTAAAATTATATGAGATTTTTTATTTCTATTTCTCTTAAAGTCACTGTTTATAAATCTTTAATCTTTTATTTCATCAAGATTAACTTCTTTGTTGTTTTTATTAGATGAGATTCTTCCCCGCCTGAGGCGGATTCAGAATGACAAATTGTAGAAAGGGATAGAAAATAAACGCCTGTTTTTAGTTTTAGTTCGTTTGCGTTAAGGGTTAGATTGTAAGTACCTGCATGTTTGGATTCGTTGACAAGAGTCTTTACGCAACGCCCCGTTAAATCGTAAATCGCAAGAGAAACATATCGAGGTTGGGAAACCTCTCCCACAATATAAGTAATTACTGTTGATTTAGAGAAGGGGTTTTGTCCTATTTTGATCCCGCCAAGGCGGGATGTCGCTTCGCTCCATTTTTCTTCTATTCCCGCAGTATTATATACTGCAATGCCATCAGCAGTTCCAATCCAGATATTATTTCCTTCCATTGCAAGAGCAAAAAGATAGTTATCCGGCAAATCGGAATTTGAAGTATTGAACACAGTCCAGTTTGTGCCATTAAATTTCACAAGTCCCCTACCTAAAGTACCAATCCAGATATTATTTCCTTCAATTGTAAGAACATAGACACCATTATCAGGTATATTTGAATTTAAGGTGTCATATACAGTCCAGTTTGTGCCATTAAATTTCACAAGTCCACCATGCTCAGTTCCAATCCATATATCATTTCCTTGTATTGCAAGAGCACGAACCTCGTTATCCGGTAAATCAGAATTATCTACGTTGAACACAGTCCAGTTAGTCCCATCGAATTTTGCAAGGCCACCATAAGTACCAATCCACATATTACTTCCTTCCACTGCAAGAGCATATACTTCATTATCGGGCAAATCGGAATTTGAGGTGTCATATACAGTCCAGTTTGTGTCATTAAATTTTGCAAGGCCACCAAAAGTGCCAATCCATTTATTATTTCCTTCTATCGCAATAGTAAGAGCGTAGTCATCAGGCAAATCAGAACTATCCATATTGAACACAATCCAGGCAGTGCCGTCGTACTTTGCAAGACCACCGCCCCAAGTTCCGGTCCATATATTAGTTCCTTCTATTGCAATAGTATTGATATAATCAGCAGAGATAGCGGAATTTGAGGTATTAAATACAGTCCAATTTGTACCGTCAAATTTTGCAAGACCGCCACCTCCGGTGCCAATCCATTTATTAGTCCCTTCCATTGCAATAGCAGAACCAACATTATGAGGCAATCCGGAATTTGAAGTATCATATACAGTCCAGCCTGAATATTGAGCAAAACTGTTAGATACAACTGCGGTAAGAATAAAAACAGAAAATAAAAAAACATTTTTTCCCATCTTTCCTCCTTTCTACGTTATTTAAGTTTATTTCATCAATATTAGTTTTTTTGTGGTTTTGGAAGTGCCGGCAGAAAGGGTTAGAAAGTAGATACCTGTTTTTAGTTTTAGTTCTGTTGCGTTGAGAATTGTGGTATAAGTGCCGGCAGGTTTGGATTCATTAACAAGGGTTTTGATGCAACGCCCGGAAAGGTCGTAAATCTTAAGAGTTAAGAGTTGAGAGTTAAAAGTAGAGAGTTGTGGCAACTGATAAGTGACGGTTGTTGATTTAACGAAAGGGTTCTGTTTTATTTTCAATTCCGCATTCCGAGATCCGAGATCCGAAATTGACGATTCTTCTATTCCCGTGGTATTATATACTGCAAGGCCATTATTGGTTACAAGCCAGATCTTGTTTCCTTGTATTGCAATATCACCAACGGTGTTCCCGGGCAACCCTGAATTTGAAGTATCATATACAACCCAGTTTGTACCATCAAACTTCACAAGCCCTTCATCGGTTCCAATCCAGATATTACTCCCTTCTATCCCAAGAGCATAAATGTGGTTAGAAGGCAAACCGGAATTTAAGGTGTCGTACACAGTCCAGTTTGTGCCGTCAAACTTTGCAAGTCTCCCCTTTCCATCCAGTCCATCCTGCGTAACATCCCAAGTGCCAACCCAGATATTATTACCTTGTATTGCAAGACGTCCAACACGGTTAGCAGGTAAGCCGGAATTTAAGGTATCATAAGCAGTCCAATTAGTGCCATCAAACTTAGCAAGTCCACCACCACCATAATGATAAGAACCCGTACCAACCCAGACATTATTTCCTTCTACTGCAATAGCATTGACAAGGTTACCGGGCAAAGGTGAATTCGAAGTATCATACGTAGTCCAGTTCGCGCCATCAAACTTTGTAAGACCAGTTCCATTTTCCATATATCCATTCCACGTGCCAATCCAGATATTACTCCCTTGTATCCCAAGAGCAATGACCGTGTAATCCAGCAAACCGGAATTTGAGGAATCATATACAGTCCAATTAGTCCCGTCAAACTTTGCAAGACCACCATCGTAAGGATTTGGATTTTCAGATCCAATCCAGATATTATTTTCTTGTATTGCAAGTGCACAAACAAAACTACTGGGCAATCCGGAATTGGAGTAGTTGAATACATCCCAGTTTGTGCCGTCATATTTCACAAGTCCGCTAAAAGCACCATTAAAATTTTGATCATACATACCAATCCATACATTAGACCCTTGTATTGCAAGAACATTGGCTCCATTGGAAGGCAAACCGGAATTTGAAGTGTTGAACGTGGTCCAGTTCGTGCCGTCAAATTTTGCAAGGCCATCATAATAAGTGCCTATCCATTTATCGCTTCCTTGTATCGCAAGAACAAGAACTTCGTTACCAGGCAAGGCGGAATTTGAAGTGTCATAGACAGTCCAGTTAATGCCATCGAACTTTGTAAGCCCCATACTAGAGCCAACCCAAATATTACTTTCTTCTACTGCAAGAGCATGAATATTGCTCGAAATTAAGGTATCATATAGAGTCCAGTTCGTACCGTCAAACTTCACAAGACCACTATAAGCTGTTCCAATCCATTTTGCACCAGTACTGTCTTCTATTGCAAGAGCATTGACAGTACCAATAAACTCTCCGGAATTTAAGGTGTCATAAACAGTCCAGTTAGCTCCGTCAAACTTAGCGAGACCACCATTAGGCCAATTGCCAGGGGTGCCAATCCAGATATTGCTTCCTTCTATTGCAATAGCATTAATCCGGTTATTAGGCAAACCGGAATTCGAGGTGTCATAAACAGTCCAGTTCGTACCATCAAATTTTGCAAGACCACCCCACGAAGTACCTATCCATATATTACTCCCTTCTACGGCAAGAGCACGAACCCTGTCATCAGGCAAACTTGAACTCGAGGTATTATAAACCGTCCAATTGGCGCCATCAATTTTTACAAGTCCACCATACTCAGTGCCAATCCAGATATTACTTCCTTGTATTGCAAGAGCTTTGATAGAGTTATAAGGCAAACCCGAATTTGAAGCATTATAAAATGTCATTTCTGAAGTAGTTTTGTTCATTTTTACGATCCCACCCTCAGTGCCAATCCATATGTAATTACCGTTATTGGCAAGAGCCGCAATACGTTGTCCGTTGGTATAATTGGTCCAGCCTGCGTGTTGAGCAAAGGAATTAGATACAACTGCGGTAAAGGCCAAAATAGCAGAAAATAAAATATATTTTTTCATCATTTCCCCTTGTTATTCTCACCGCAGAGACCCAAAGTCCGCAGAGTTCATAACTTGTTTATAATTCATTTCTCTTAAGTTCTCTTCCTCTTGATATTACTTCATCAATATTAGTTTCTTAGTGGTTTTGGAAGTGCCGGCAGAAAGGGTTAGAAAGTAGATACCTGTTTTTAGTTTTAGTTCTGTTGCATTAAGAGTTAGATTGTAAGTACCTGCAGGTTTGAGTTCGTTGACTAAAGTCTTTACACATCGTCCCGATAAATCATAAATCGTTAATTTTGTATTTGTTAAAAGAGGAATAGAGTAACTAATAACTGTTGATTTAATAAAAGGATTCTTATTTATTTTCAAATTCGCATTCCGAGATCCAAAATCCGAAATTGACTGTTCTTCCTTTCCGATAAGAGGTCCTATACTATCCGTATTTTGGGCGTAAATGTCACAATTAGTATAACTTGGTCTATGGTCTTCCCAAACAATAATGCTTCCACCTGAGCCATCCGTTGTTATTTGTGGACTTTTCTGGTCCATATTTTCATTACATATAGCAATCCCATTGCTGTCCCACAAACAGTCTCCCGAGAAGTTTATCCTCTGGGCATAGATATCGCAGTAAACATTTCTCTCGTCCTGCCATGTAATAATAGCTCCCTGTGTTCCTGAAGCAACAATTTTAGGTTTTGTTTGCGCATATATTGCATCACATATCGTAATTCCATTAGTATCCCAAAGACAGTGTCCCAGAGAATCTATTCGCTGGGCATAAATATTATTATTACTCCCGTTTCTCATATCATCCCATACCATAATGGCACCATTTGCATTATCCGACATAATTACCGGGTTCCACTGTGAATACAGGGTATCGCATATTACCACTCCTTCGGTATTCCACTGGAGTTCTCCCAACCAATTTAATCTCTGGGCATAAATATCCGCGCTTGAGAGTCCCTGTAACCACATAAATATCGCACCACCTGAGCCATCAGGGACCATTTGAGGGACAGTGCCAAGCGTATCATAAACCATAACACCGTTTGCATGCCATAACGTATCCCCCAGTAAGTTTATTTTTTGAGCATAAATATCCGCGTAATAAACAGTTCTGGCATCTACCCATCCAATGATAAAAGTCTCCGAACTTGCCCGTATAATAGAAGGACCCGTTTGGTTTTTCCATGCATTACAAAGTTGGATTCCATTCGCATACCAGACTGTCGCCCCATTTGAATTTATTCTTTGGGCATAAACATCAATATTATCATTACCATTTCTCTTATCTTCCCATACAATGATGGCGCCACTTGCTCCATCAGAGGTGATTTTGGGATATTGTTGAGTAGTATTTGAAAGAGTACATACCGGGACACCATCCGAACTCCACTTAACTAATCCGTCCGGATTTACCCGTTGTGCATAAATATCGGGGAATGTATTCCTATAATCATACCATGCGATTATCGCTCCACCTGAATCATCCGATGCCACAACGGGAGCAAATTGACCGCTTGTTGCCTGACATATCGGGATGCCATTTGCCTGCCACATTACATTTCCATTAGAACCTATTCTCTGGGCATATATATCGGTAATCGCCCCGATTCTGTGATCTTCCCATACAATAATGGCGC
The DNA here is from genome assembly GCA_028688815.1 of bacterium. Lineage (GTDB taxonomy): Bacteria > Hydrothermota > UBA3073 > JACQXS01 > JAQTXJ01 > JAQTXJ01. The sequence goes on from JAQTXJ010000044.1 coordinate 14,742, forward strand.
CACCTGAACCATCAGGCAAAATAACAGGCGTATACTGGTGACAGGTATCACTACATATCGGAACACCATTAGATTGCCATCCGAAAACTTGCGAAATCGAGACTATTCCTAATAAAATGCTAAAGATTTTTTTATTCATTATGTTATCCCTCCACTTATATAGAAAAAAGTAGTATTTCCTGTAAAAAAGTCAAGTAATTTTAGGAAAAAGGTGATATTAAACAAGCTTTTCCACCCTTGTTTTTATTTATAAAAAGTAGGATAGCAGGTTTGTTTTTTGTTGACAAAAGTGAGTTTATACCCTAAAAATATAGATAAGGAAGAAATAGCTAAACGAATGCTTAATATAAAAATGACTTGCAAAGATGAAAACGGACAGACATACATATTAGGCAGATTAGCAAAATAATCACGTCCTGAAAAGCGATGCATTATAAAGATAACAAAAATACTGGATTCCCGTCACCGCCACAGCGGGGTCTTTGACTTTCGCCATGCCTTCGGCAGGCAGGCGGGAATGACAAATTGAGAAACAAAAAGAAAGTGAGATAAAAAATGTATAAAATAATAAATATTGCAATCATTTCACACGTTGACCACGGAAAAACAACCTTAACCGACCACCTGCTCCGGCAGGGAGGAGCTTTTGGCGAGGGAGATGAAGTTCCCGATTTGGTTATGGATTCCAATGAACTTGAACGCGAACGCGGAATAACCATTTTTTCAAAAAACTGTTCTATATATTACGAAGACTACAAAATAAACATCGTTGACACGCCGGGACACGCGGATTTCGGTTCGGAAGTAGAACGCGTATTGAAAATGGTTGACAGCGTTCTCCTGCTGGTAGACGTCAAAGAAGGCCCAATGCCACAGACCAAGTTTGTTCTGTCAAAAGCGCTTAAACTCGGACTCCGCCCTATCGTAGTCATCAATAAAATTGATAAAATTGATAAAGAAGGAAAACGAGCTCAAAAAGTAATAGATATGATTTTTGACCTTTTTGTCAAACTTGACGCAACCGATGCGCAGCTCGATTTTCCCGTTGTATACTGTATTTCCAGGGAAGGGGTTGCGCAATACAATATCGGGGAAAAAAGCACCGACTTGAAACCGCTTTTCCAGACTATACTTAAACATATCCCGCCATACCCCGACAAAAGCGAAATGCCATTACAACTACAGGCGGCAAACCTTAAATATGACGATTACGTCGGAAGAATAGCGGTTGGGCGCGTAACAAGCGGACAGCTGGTAAAGAATATGGATGTCGTAGTTTGCAAACTTGACAAGTCAATTCAACCTGCAAAGATTGTTAAGTTGTCTCTCTTTGAAGGATTAAAACAAATAGAAGCGGATACTGCGCAATGCGGCGACATCGTAGCGGTTGCGGGAATGCCCGATATTACAATCGGTGAAACAATCTGTTCGGCATTAAACCCTTTACCAATGACACCGCTCCAAATAGATGAACCGACTTTGACTATGGACTTTCTGGTTAATGATTCACCTTTTGCGGGGCGTGATGGAAAGTTTGTTACAAACAGTCACCTGCGGGAAAGGCTGGAACGTGAACTTCGAACAAACGTCGGCTTAAAAGTTGACCCTATCGGTGGAGTTGAAGGGTTCAGAATTTCGGGCAGAGGGGAATTACATCTTTCCATTTTACTGGAACAGATGCGAAGAGAAGGCTATGAAGTACAAGTATCCCAACCAAAAGTAATTTTGAAAACCATTCACGGGGAAACAATGGAACCAATGGAACAAGCAATAATAAGCGTTCCTGATAGGTTTGCCGGAACGGCAATCGAAAATCTCGGCAAGAGAAAGGGAATAATAGAAGAAATGAGTTCCAAAAACGGGACGACAACTCTTGTTTATATCGTTCCGACGCGTGGATTGCTGGGATTCAGGGCGGAATTTATAATGGCAACCAGAGGAGAAGGAATACTTTACCATTCTTTTGCTCGTTATGAAAGATTCAAAGGAGAAATCGCCACCCGTAATAACGGAGTATTGATTTCCGGGACAACAGGGAAGTCAGCTTCTTATGCGCTGGGAAACCTTCAGGACAGGTCGCATCTTTTCATCGGACCGGGAGTTGAAATTTATAAAGGGATGATTGTCGGCGAAAACGCGCGTAAACAGAATATGATTGTTAATCCCTGCAAAGAAAAAAAACAAAGCAACGTTCGCGCGGCAGGCTCGGACGACGCTATACAGTTAACAGCTCCCATTAAATTAACATTGGAACAAGCGCTGGGATTCATCGAGGATGATGAGCTGGTAGAAGTCACTCCAAAAAATATCCGTTTGAGAACACGTGGAAGAGTAGAAAACAAAAAAGTGTTCTTTGATGATGATTAAGAACTGTAACTGATAGTAACTTGTAGTAATTTATTGTAACAGATTGTAAAAAACAGAAAGGATTTCATCCACGAATGGACGCGAATTTACACGAATAAAAATATTCTCACACAAAAACGCTAAGACGCAAAGGAGAGAAAAATAGAAATATTGGGCAATGAACAGAAAGATTTATTAACCGCCCCGCCTATTGCGGGGTAAACTCCTAAACGCAAATAGACACAGATAAACCATTGAGTGTACAGAGTTTAAAACATGGAGAACGCAGAGAACAGAAAGTATATCAGAATATCAGAAATAAAAACATATAACAGAAATCCTCACGCAAAGACGCAAGGGACGCAAAGAAAAGAAAATCAACCACAGAGAGCACAGAGAAAAAAAGATAACTTAGGAATAGATAGAAACCACAGATACCAAAGAGGACACAGAGTTTAAAACCGGGAGAACACAGAGAAAAGAAAGTATATCAGAAATAAAAACAAATGCAGAAAAAGACTAGAGTAACATAAAGGCACTAAAAGATTTATTTCAATACTATCACTTTTCTTGTTAGTATTTCTCCTGCAGATTCCAGTATGTAGAAATAAGTCCCGTTTGTAACTTTATTCGAGCGATTATCCGTACCATTCCACATCAAAGTATAAGGTCCGGCATCCTGTTCTTCCTGAACTAAAGTTTTAACAACGCGACCGGTACTGTCATAGATTTTAAGGGAGACATTACTTCTTTTGGGAAGCTGGTATGTAATATGCGTAATTCCTTTGCTTGGATTAGGCTTATTTTGTGAAATGCTAAGACTCCCGTAAGTATCGGTTTTCGTTTCTTCTTTCCCGGCGGTTGGCAGTTCGTATTTAATTCTTACATTACATAGCTTGAGTGAAGAGCCGTACGCCCCAAAGCTTACATATAACCAATAACTAAATGCAGAATTATCAATAATATTCGGGTTTATTGAAGTGTCCGTAAGACATTGGTATCCCGTAGACCCACTACTGGACATATTTACAATAGTCCCCCCAGCCGGAGTAGTACTAAGTGATGAATTAGATAACATAAGGGATACATCATTCGTGGCATTTGAATCACAGACCCATACTGCAACTTCTAATAACTTAGCGCTATCCGGAAGGTATACGGGCGCGAAAAATATATGAGTTCCTGCTAATTCAGTAGGATGAAGGTCATCAGCCCATCTTGCAAAAGCTTCGTTCTTGTCTGTAGGTTGGAAAGCTACGCAAGAAACGCTGTAATATTTTGTATTTGCATATACGCCTCCTGCCAGCAAGAAGAGAGCAATACTACCAAATAAATACTTTTTCATCTTTCCTCCTTTTGTTTTAGTTAACTTAAACAATGTATTCTCAAAAAATATAAAAGCAAGAAAAAAAAGAACAAATAGTAACCACGAGATTAGGGAACAAATTGTAACTCATAGTAATTGATAGTAATTTATTGCAACAGATTGTAAAAAACAGAAAGAGATTTTATCCACGAATACACACGAATTAACGCGAATTTACACAAAAAAACAGATAACAGAATTTTTCAACAGTGATTGAAGCCCCGCTTTGCGGGATATCCAACGCTTCGCTACGGGATAAGAATCTCTAATGGCTATAGCCAAAGAGCTTCTAAGAAATTCCCTAATCCAGTAAAACTGGAAAGGGCTTGCTATAATTCATGGTAACTTATTGTAACAGATAAAAACAATTCTCACGCAAAGCCGCTAAGACGCAAAGGAGAGCAAGAAAGCACAAGAAATTCAGACAGGATTTACAGGATTATGACAGATTTTCATGGATAAAGACATAAAAACAAATAACAGATAGAAACCACGAGATTTCCCTCTGGATAACAATCTCTAAGCAAGCTAAGAGCTTGTAATCACTCGATTAGCACACGATTAAAACGAAAAACGGAAAGATTAACCACAGAGTCCACAGAGAACAAAAAGAAAAGATTAGAGTTCAAAAAACAACCCAGCCTAACAGAAAAACAGATAAAGCATTGAGAGCACAGAGTTAAAAACCAAGAGAACGCAGAGAACAGAAAGAATTATTAACCGCCCCGCCTATTGCGGGGTAAACTCCTAAACACAGATTTCCACAGATAAAAAACGATTAAAAAATAAAACTAAAATTTGACAAAGTATTTGTTTGAAAGTATTTTAATTTTAGAAATGTTGAAAGGGAGTGGGAGGAAAATATAATGAACGATAAAGATGGAACATCCCGCCTTGGATGTGACAATAGTTTATCAGATAATAACCTAAAAAAAGACGAAGGGATCGGAGAAGTAGCTACAGAAAATAAAAAGGACGATGTAACAACGCTAAAGCAAAAAATAATACCCAAAAAGATAATTAAAAAAGGAAAACGTAAGAATCCTTTTTGGGAAAAATTCATTTATTTAATTTTAGGGGCTCTTATTACTCAAATAGGTAATTATAGTTATGATAAATATTTAGGTCGAAAAGAAATTGAAACATACAATAAATCATTAGTCTTAGCGCTTGGAAGTATAGGAAATGAAATTGATGCAAATACAAAGCAATTTACGTATGAATTAGAGCAATTAAAATCTATTCAAGGTCAATCCCGCACTCACATTACATATTTCATGGCACTGCAATGTTCAGAATGGGAACATAAGCGTCAAATAATAGAAGATCCAAAATCAGGTTTGGGGAATGATTTGTTAGAAAATATTCAGGTTATTTATCGCCTTTTCCATGCAGCAGAATTGATTCTTGATGAATACATTGAAGAACAAAATAGAATTGATGATTGGCAAGTAAAAAAAATCGAATTAGAGTTATATAGTGGGTTTAGAGAACAAGTTACGCAAACTGCAATTTCTAATTTAGAAAAAGTAAATAAAGATATTGTTTCCCGTCGGGGGAATATTATAAAAGAATGGGATAGACGAAAAAATGAGTTAAAAGACGAATTAAAAAAACACGAGAAATAAAAATTTTTGGGAATAAGAGGGAATATTTGTTATAGACAAAGAAATGGTAAGATTATCCCGAAATGAACAATAAATCCCCTAATTTTGTCCAGATATAATATATAAGAGGAGTGTAAAAATGTTTTGTAAAAGTTGTGGGAAAGAGATAGAAGATAGCGCTACATCTTGTAAATACTGTGAAACAACATTAAAAGAAGATGCGACGGTTTTTCATAATCGCGGGATTGCTTATTATGAAAAAGGAGAATTAGATAAAGCTATTGAAGATTTTGATAAAGCCATTAATCTGAAACCCGATTTTGCAGAAGCTTTGAATAATCGTGGATTTACGTATTATAAAAAAGGGAACTTAGATAAAGCTATAGAAGATTGCGGAAAAGCCGTCAGCATTAGCCCTAATTATGCAACGGCTTGGAATAATCTTGGACTTGTCTATATTAAAAAAAGGGATTTAGATAAAGCAATAGAAAATTTTGACAAAGCCATTAGCCTTAACCCTAATCTTGCAGAAGCCTGGAATAATCGTGGATTCGCCTATGTTAAAAAAGGAAACTTATCAAAGACAATAGAAGATTGCGACAAAGCTATTGCCCTTAACCCAAATCTTGCAGAAGCTTTTAGCAATCGTGGACTTGCTTATCTTAAGAAAGGAGATTCAGAAAAGGCAATAGAAGACTGCGAAAAAGCTATTCGCCTCAACCCTAATCTTTCAGAAGCTTTTAATACCCGCGGGCTTGCTTATGCTCAAAAAGGGACCTTAACAAAGGCAATAGAAGATTTTGATAATGCTATTAGTATTAATCCTGAACTTGCAGAAGCTTTTAATAATCGGGGAAGTATATACTATAGAAAAGGATCTGTAGACAAGGCAATACAGGATTATGACAAAGCCGTTATCCTTGACCCTAATCTTGTAGAAGCTTTTAATAATCGAGGAATTGCTTATGCTCAAAAAGGGGACATAGCAAAGGCAATAGAAGATTGCGACAAAGCCATTAATATTAATCCTAATTATGCAGAAGCTTTTAGTAATCGCGGGTTTGCTTATGTTAAGAAAGGAGATTTAGACAGGGCGATAGAAGATTGCGACAAAGCCATTAGTCTTAATCCTAAACTTACAGATGCTTTTAATAATCGGGGTTTTGCGTATTATAAAAGGGGAGAATTAGATAAAGCAATAGAAGATTATGAAAAAGTTATTCTTATTAAACCTAATGATATAACAGTAATGATAAATATTGGAATGGCATACAAGGGGAAAGAAGATAAAGAGAAAGCCAGATTCTGGTGGAATGAGGCGCTGAAAAGGAAAAAGTTTTTACCGGATAAATGGGAAGAGGAAATCGGGAAATGGCTGGGGGAACTTGGGGAGTAAAGAGTAGAGAGTAGGAAGGGGAAAAACAAAAAATACAAACACGGACAAGATGGACTTGATAAATCAAGTCCCTACAAACAGATACAAAAAAACAGGAGAACAATGAAAGTAAGTTTGATATCGCTTGGATGTCCGAAAAATAGGATAGATTCTGAAGTAATTATCGGGGAGTTCGGCGTATCGGGATACGAAATAACCCAGTTTCCTCAAGATGCCGACATCATCATCATAAACACCTGCGCCTTTATTGAATCCGCCAGAGATGAAGCTCGGAAAATAATAAAACAAATCGTAAAACTTAAAGAGAAAAAGAAATCTTTATTAATACTCGTTTGCGGATGTCTGCCACAGCTCGCAGGCATTAGTTTGTTAGACGAGTTTCCTCAAATAGACGGGATTGTCGGGTCGT